>JAEYAU010000225.1 GCA_023404705.1 Pseudomonadota bacterium | reverse complement strand
GTTCCGCCGAAGCCATCGCCTGGGGTGCCGGCGCAGCCTGGCGCGGCGCAGGCGCCGGGGCCTGCTGCTGCGGCTGGGCTGCTGCCTGCTGACTCGAGGGCTGATCCGGACGGATCGGCATGGTGCGGACCTTCTTCGGCTCGTTCACCGAAGGCGGTAATGCCGCGGCGCCGGGCGCCGCCGGCGCACCGGCATTGACCCCGGGCGCCATCGTGATCGCACGCGGCGGCTGAGCCGGCTTCACATCAACCGGCTGCTCTTCGCGCGGAACCACGCGCTCGCCCTGGCTGGGCTCGCCGACGCGGTCGTAGATCAGCTTGTTGTTCGGCTGGGCTTCAGCCGCCTTCTGGGCCGGCACCTTGCTCGGAGTTGGATCCGCCTTGATCACCGGCGGCTCGCCGCCGGACGACGGTCCGCCCGTCAGCGCGCGATAGCCGAACGCGCCGGCCGTGCCGATCAAAGCGAGGCCGAGGACGGCCGCAATGGTCATCATGCCGCCGCGGCGACGCTCGCGCGGAGCTTCCTCGGTCTCGGCGTTCGCATCCTCGTCGGCGTAGTAGCCATCTGCCTGCGGCTCGCCGGCAGCCTGATAGGAATTGTCGTAATCCATGCGATAGGGATCGACAGCCGGCGCGTCGTATTGCGCATCGGCGGCGTAGTCGCGCGGATCGTGGCCCTGCGCATCCTGCGGCACATAAGGCTCGGGCGCGCCGCCATGGGTATCGGCGGCGCCATAGGCGTCGTCCCGATACTGAGTCGAATCATAGTGCGAGGGGTCGTAGTTCTGCGTCTCGTAGCCGGGCGCCGCATAGGGGTCGGCCGCCGGCTCCTGATACTGGCCCGCATCGCCTGAGCGATTGAGCCATTCCGGGGCCGCCCCGGTCTGCTCGTGCGCGGCCTGCTGCGCCCGCGCAGTGGCACGGCCGAACTCGGCGAAGGGATCGTTCTGTCCGATCAGGCGGGCAAGCTCCGCGAGCGGATCGTTCTGCGGGGGGCGCGCATCCGGAGTCGTCTCGCGCGAAGCATTGGGGGTCGTGTCGCGTGAATAGGACTCGCCCTGATGGTTCTGACGATAACGAAGATTTTCGGCCATACTCATACTGCCACCGATCTGGCTGGTAAGCGTTGAGCCCTGGGGCAATTCCGTCGACCGTGGACCTCGTCCACCGGCACCGAGCGAGATTACCGCATCCCCTCCGGCGCCCCTACACCGAGCCCTGGGGCCGGATGCGAGGACGGTGACAACACCTTGAACCAGTGCAAGATGGAGCCACGGTTATTTGTGGATCATCAAGTATAATGAAGCGTAAATGTGGCCGGTCTTTCGAGTGGATCGCTGCTGGATGGCATTTGCAGGGGTGAGCGCCGAGGGTGCAAGGAATTCGCGGCATTTCGACCGTCACGGGTAAGCAGAAATACGATTCATTAACGATTAGTCTCCGCCGCTGGCGTCCCGCGCTCGCTTAGTCGAGTCGCCCCTCCTCCCGCTACGTCGCACGGCGCATCGCTAACGAAGTTCCGGATTGGACCCGAACAGGCGCGCATGCTCGCCCAGCGCAAAGCGATCCGTCATGCCCGCGATGAAGTCGCCGACGCGGCGCGCCCGCGCGGTCTCGTCGATATCGGCGAGATCCTGAATCCATTCCGGAGGCAGGTCGGCGGGGCATGAGAGATAGCGGCCGAACAGATCGCGCACCACGCCCTCGGCCTGGGTCATCACGCGCATCACCCGTTCGTGGCGATACATGCGCGGATACAGAAAGCCTTTGATGGCGCGGTCTGCCTCCGCCATCGCGAGCGAGAAGCCGGCGAGCGGCTCGCCTGCTGCACGGACCTCGTCCGCCGATTTCGGTGCGCACGCGGCGAGCCGGCGTCCGCTTTCGCCGACCACGTCCTCGATCATGCGATTGATCAGGCGGCGAATGATCTGATGCACGAGGCGCGATGGGTCGAGGCCGGCAAAGCGCTGCTGCGTCTCGTCGAGAATCTCGCGGATCAGCGGGATGGCGGCGAGATCCTCGATCCCGAACAGATCGGCGCGCAGGCCGTCATCGATGTCGTGCGCATCGTAGGCGATGTCGTCCGCGATGGCGGCGACCTGCGCCTCCAGGCTCGGATAGCTCCAGAGCTGAAGATCCTGGCGCCGCACATAGTCGAGGATCGCGGCAGGCACATGCGTATGGCGGCCGAACGGGTAGCCGTCACGATCCGTGAGCGGCCCGTTGTGCTTGACGATGCCTTCCAGCGTTTCCCACGTGAGATTGAGGCCGTCGAAGCCGGGATAGCGCCGCTCGATCGAGGTCACGATGCGCAGCGTCTGCGCGTTGTGATCGAAGCCGCCGAAATCCGCGAGGCAGGCGTCGAGCGCGCGCTCGCCCGCATGACCGAACGGCGTATGCCCAAGATCGTGGGCAAGCGCCAGCGCCTCGGCGAGGTCCTCGTCCAGCCGCAGCGAGCGGGCGAGCGCCCGAGCGATCTGCGCCACCTCGAGCGTGTGGGTCAGCCGGGTGCGATAGTGATCGCCCTCGTGGAAGACGAAGACTTGGGTCTTATATTGCAGCCGGCGGAAGGCCGCGGCGTGGATGATGCGGTCGCAATCGCGCCGGAAATCGCTGCGCGAGCGGCTGGGCGGCTCCGGGTGGAGCCGGCCGCGGCTCCGTCCGGGATCCGCCGCAAAAGCCGCGGGTTCGGGCTGCATCCCCACGAATTGACCTCTCGGGCTCGCGTCCCTAACTATTCGGGTGGAAGTCCAACAACAATGGCCGAGAGATGACCCCGAATCTCACCATGTCGGACCGCGCGGCGCGCCGCATCAGCGAGATCCTGAAGGCCGAGCCCGCCGGCACCATGCTGCGCGTCAGCGTGGAAGGGGGCGGCTGCTCCGGATTCCAGTACCGCTTCGACATGGACCGGGACAAGGCCGAAGACGACATGGTGCTGGCCCGTGATGGCGCCGTGGTGCTCGTCGATTCGGTCTCGCTCCAGTATCTCGTGGGGTCCGAGATCGACTTCGTCGACGACCTGATCGGCGCCTCGTTCAAGGTGCACAATCCGCAGGCCAAAGCCTCCTGCGGCTGCGGAACGAGCTTCACGATCTGACCTTCCTCGTAGGACACTCGATGCGTGCCGCCGCAAGTGGCATTGAGATACCGCGCGCCTAGGCTTGCACACCGTCATATTGCGTAGCGGCATCTCGCGTTAAGCCCCCTTTCAGATGCCAGGTG
This sequence comes from Pseudomonadota bacterium, assembly GCA_023404705.1. GTDB lineage: Bacteria > Pseudomonadota > Alphaproteobacteria > Rhizobiales > Xanthobacteraceae > FEB-22. Next base: position 47,221 of record JAEYAU010000225.1, on the reverse strand, counting down.
GACATTGTTCGCGGCGCCATCCGTCGCCGGGGGACAGCTGAGGGGGTCTTGATGTCCGCACCTGCTCGGAAAGAGATTGCGTTGATCGAGAGCGTGGCTCCCGATCCGCAAGCCGTCGCGACGCGCGCGGCCGACCGCGCCATGTTGACGGCCCTGGTGCAGTTCACGGCCGATGCCGCAGAGACCGGCACCAATATCGGCTGGATCACGCACGACGTGCGCGAGGTCGCGGAGAGCACCGCGCGCATCGTGACGTCCGTGGACAAGCTCGCCGGTACGATCGCTGAACTGTCCACCTCGAGCGCGACGACGGCCGAGGAGACGGAGGCGCTGCGCCGCGATGCGCAGGCCTGCGAGTCCGAGATGCAGAGCGCCGGCGACTCGATGCGCCTGGTGCGCTCGGGCGTGAGCCAGATGAGCGAGCGGCTCTCCGTGCTGGAAGGCGCGGTGACCCAGATCGCGGACATGGCGAAGACCATCGAGGCGATCTCGAAGCAGACGAATCTGCTGGCGCTCAACGCGACGATCGAAGCCGCCCGCGCGGGCGAGGCCGGACGCGGCTTCGCGGTGGTCGCGGGCGAAGTGAAGTCGCTGTCGGCGCAGACCGCGCAAGCAACGGATCAGATCCGCACGCGCATCGCGACGCTGACCGCGGAGATGAACGAGATCAAGCAGGCGATTCACGAGAGCGACGCGCGGGTCGAAACCGGTGAAGCGACCGTGACCCGCGCGGGCGCGCAGATCGGCGCGATCGGCAGCCGTATCGAAACCATCACGCAGCGCATGGCCGCGCTGGTGGATGTGCTCGGCGAGCAGCGGGCCGCGACCGATGAGATTTCGGCGAGCGGCACCAAGATCGCCGAGAAGGCCAAGAAGACGCGCAAGGAGATCGCGGGCTCGCTCGATCGTCTGATCAAGGCCGAAAGCGCGGGGCGTGAGGCCGTCGACGCGGCGGCATCGCAGCATGGCGACACGGGCGAGCTCCGCCGCGCGAAGGCGGACCTGACGGTGTGGAAACGCAAGCTCGCGGCAACGCTGGTCGGGCTCGCCAAGCCTGACGCTGCGCTCGTCGCCGCGGAGAACCGCCGCCTTGCGCGCTGGTGCGAAGGCGTGGCGGATCCGGTGCTGCGCAATCGGCCGGCGTTCGCGGCCCTCGCTGCGGCCGAGAGCAAAGCGCTTGGCGACGCTCAGCGTCTGCTCGACGCAGTGCGCGGGAGCAACTGGAAGGCCGCGACGGATGCCTATATGGCGGCCGAAACGGCGATCCAGGATGCAATCGCGCAGGCCGATACGCTCATCGATTCGATGACGGACGCATAAGCGCCGCGACCGGGTCGCCGCGTTCAGAGACCCTGAAAGCCAGTCAGGCGCCCTACTCGGCCGCGACCGCCGGACGCGGCGCCGGCTCGACCTCCTCGAGCTGCGGCTCGAGGGTGCGCTTCAGACGCCGGTCGATGCGGTCGAGATAAAGATAGACCACCGGCGTGATGAACAGGGTCAGCAGCTGCGACAGGCAGAGGCCGCCCACCACGGCGACGCCGAGGGGCTGGCGCAGCTCGGCGCCCGCCCCCGCGCCGAGCGCGATCGGCAGCGCGCCGAAGATCGCCGCGAAGGTCGTCATCATGATCGGGCGGAAGCGCAGCAGGCACGCCTCGCGGATCGCCGCCTCGGCGCCGACGCCGACTCGGCGCCGGTCGAGCGCGAAGTCGACCATCATGATGGCGTTCTTCTTCACGATGCCGACCAGCATCACGATGCCGATCATGGCGATCACCGAGAGCTCCATGTTGAAGAGCATCAGCGTCAGGATCGCGCCGACGCCCGCCGACGGCAGACCCGAGATGATCGTGATCGGGTGGATGAAGCTCTCGTAGAGAATGCCGAGGATCACATAGGCCGCGAACACGGCGGCGAGCAGCAGGATCCACTGCCCTTTCAGCGACTCCTGGAACACCTGCGCGGTGCCCTGGAAGCCCGTGACGATGGTCGGCGGCAGGTTCGACTCGCGCTCGATCTGCTGGATGCGGTCCACGGCCTGGCCAAGCGACATGCCGGGAAGCAGGTTGAACGAGATCATCACCGAAGGCTGCTGCCCCTGGTGATTGACCTGGAGCGGGCCGACCGACGGCGTGAGCCGCGCGACGGATTCGAGCGGGATCGACGGACCCGCTGCGGTCTTCAGATAGAGCTTGCCGAGCGCGCTCGGGTCCGCCTGGAATTCCGGCAGCACCTCGAGGATCACCTGATAGTCGTTCGATGAGGTGTAGATCGTCGCGACCTGGCGCGAGCCATAAGCGTTGAACAACTGATTGCGGATCTGGTCCGCCGTGATGCCGTAGATCGCCGCCTTCTCGCGGTCGATCTCGACGGTCATCTGCGGGTTCTTGATGTAGAGGTCGGTCTCGACATCGACGAGTCCCTGCACCCTCGACATCTTGTCGCGCATCTCGGGCGCGATGCGGTAAAGCGCCTCGGTGTCGCTGCTCTGCAGCGTGTACTGATACATGCTCTTGGAGATGCGGCCGCCGATATTGATGTTCTGGATGAACTGCATGCCGGCGACCTTGATGCCCGGCACATCGGCGGTGGCGCGGCGCAGCCGCTGGATGATCACCGACGCCGGCTCGCGCTCCGTCTTCGGCTTCAGAACGACGAACATGCGGCCGTAGTTGGCGGTCGGATTCGGCCCACCGGCTCCAACGGTCGAGTTCACGTAGTCGACGGCCTTGTCGGCGCGCACGATCTGGGCGATGCGGTTCTGGCGCTCGGCCATCGCCTCGAACGAGATGTCGGTGGCCCCTTCCGTGATCACGGTCATGAAGCCCGTGTCCTCGTAGGGGAAGAAGCCCTTGGGCACGATCACGTAAAGCCAGGCGGTCGCAACCAGCGTGCCGAGCGTCACGATCAGCATCACAAATTTGTAGGCCAGGACCTTGTCGAGGGCCCACTCATAGGCGCGCAGCCAGAGCTGGAACATGCCTTCGACGCCGTTCATCACGCCGTTGTAGATGCGCTTGGCGAGGTTCGCCCGCTTCTCCTGGCCCTCGCCCGCGTGGTGACCGCGCAGCACGCGCGCGCACAGCATCGGCGTCAGGGTGAGCGAGACGAAGCCCGACACCACGATCGCGACCGCGATGGTGACCGCGAACTCGCGGAACACGCGGCCGACGATGCCGCCCATCAGCAGCACCGGGATGAACACGGCGATCAGCGAGAAGGTGATCGAGATGATCGTGAAGCCGATCTCGCGCGCGCCCTTGAGCGCGGCCTCGAACGGCCGCATGCCGCCTTCGACGTGGCGCACGATGTTCTCGAGCATGACGATGGCGTCGTCGACCACGAAGCCGACCGAGAGGGTCAGCGCCAGCAGCGTCATGTTGTTGATCGAGAAGTCGAACAGCCACATCGCCGCGAAGGTGCCGACGAGCGAGATCGGCACCGCCATGGCCGGGATCACGGTCGCCGAGACCGAGCGCAGGAACAGGAAGATCACCATGATGACCAGCGCGAGCGCGATCATCAGGGTCTCCTGCACGTCGTGCACGGCTTCGCGGATGCCCTTCGAGCGGTCCATCAGGAATTGCAGGTCGATCGAGGCCGGCACCTGGGCGCGGAAGCTCGGCATCTTCGCCTTGATGGCGTCGATCACCTCGATCGTGTTGGCGTCGGGCTGGCGCTGAATGCCGAGCACGATCGAGCGCTGGCCGTTGAACCAGCTCGCGATCTTGTTGTTCTCCACGCTGTCGATGACGCGGGCGATCTCGGTGAGCTTCACGGGCGCGCCGTTGCGCCAGGCGACCACCACGTCGCGATACTCGTCGGCCCGCTCGAGCTGCCCGGAGGCCGTCAACGTGATGTTCTGGTTCGGTCCCGATAGGGTGCCGACCGGAACGCTGGAGTTGGCGCGCGCAACCGCGGTGCGCACATCGTCCATGGCAAGGCCGCGCGCGGCCACGGCCTCGGGATCGACCTGGACCCGCACGGCGAATTTCTGCGCGCCGTAGACCAGCACCTGGGCGACGCCGGGTATCTGCGAGATCTGCTGCGCCAGCACCGTGTCGGCATATTCGTGCACGGTGGAGAGCGGCTGCGTCGACGAGATGTTGGCGATGAAGAGGACCGGGAACTCAGCCGGATTGACCTTCCGGAAGCTCGGCGGCGTGGTCATTTCAACCGGCAACCGGCGCTGCGCGATGGTGAGCGCGGTCTGAACGTCGAGCGACGCCGCGTCGATGTTGCGGTTGAGGTCGAACTGAATGGTGATCCGCGTCGTCCCGAGCGAGGACGACGACGTCATCGAGCTGATGCCCGCGATGGTGGAGAGCTGCCGCTCGATCGGCGAAGCGACCGAGGCCGCCATGGTATCCGGGTTGGCGCCCGGCAATGTCGCCGTGATCTCGATGGTCGGGAAGTCGACGCGCGGGAGCGCCGAGACCGGAAGCAGCCGATAGCCGAATGCGCCGAAGACGATGATCGACGCCGTCAGCAGCGTGGTCATCACTGGACGGCGGATGCAGATCTCCGAGAGCGACATTACGACCTCGCCGGACGCGGCTGGACCTTGGTCCCGTTCGCGAGCAGCAGCTGACCGTCCGTGACCACGGTGTCGCCGGCTGCGAGGCCCTTGGTGATGATCGCATTACTCTCGAAGGTGCGCGAGACGGTGACGGGCTGAACCACCGCAGTCCCGTCCTTCACGACGAAGACGAAGGTCCCGGACTGGCCGCGCTGCAGCGCCATCGTGGGCACCGTCACGGCATCCTCGATGCGCAGCGTCAGCTTGGTATTCACCAGCGTCCCGGGCCAGAGGCTTTCCTTGGCATTGTCCATGCTGGCGCGGATCGTCACCATGCCGGTCGTGGCATCGACGCTGTTGTCGATCATGGCGATGCGGCCGGCTTCGAGCGGTCCCTCGCCGCCGACGCTCGCCTCAACCTTGGCGGTGCCTTCGGCGACGGCGTCGCGGATCTCGCCGAGCAGGCGCTGCGGCACCGCGAAGGCGACATAGACGGGCGCCATCTGATTGAGGGTCGCGAGCGGCGCGGTGTCGGCCGGGCGCACGAAGTTGCCGACCTTCACGGAGGCCGCGCTGATGCGGCCCGAGATCGGCGCGTAGATCTTGGTGTAGCTGAGCTGAACCCGCAGGTTTTCGAGCGCCGACTGGTCCGCCTTGAGGGTGGCGCCGAGGACGTCGACCTGGGTCTTGGCATTGTCGAGATTGACCGTGGTGGTCGCCCCCTTGGCGATCAGCTCGGCATAGCGCTTGAGGTCGCGCTCGGCGCCTTCGAGCTGCGCCCGATCGCGCGCGACAACGCCTTCGGCCTGACGGATCTGCGCCTCGAGCTGACGGCCGTCGAGGGTGAAGAGGAGCTCGCCTTCCTTTACGGAGGCGCCGTCGGTGAAGTGCACCTCGGTGATGACGGTCTCGACCCGCGCCTTGACGGCGACGCTGCGGATCGGCGTGACGGTGCCGAGCGCATCGACTTGCAACGGCACCGGACGGCGGACCGCCTGGGCGATCTCGACCGGCACGGTGCGCGCCGCCTGCGGGCGCTGCGGCGCCTGCGCCACCGCGCCCACGGGGCTCCACCAGCCGCGCGTCGCGTAAGCGCCGCCCGCGATGGCAAGTACCAATGCCCCGCCAACCAAGAATGTGCGTCGTTTGCTCACGGATAACTCAGCCCGGCCTCTGTCGCCCCGCCCGGGACTCCCTGCGGTTCGAAACCTACCCCATGGCGCCGGACTGCTTCCCGGCCGAAATCCATCGCCGCCCTTACGTCAGCATTCCTAGCATATCCACCTAACACTGCGTATCCCTCTCGCCCTTGTGATCACGGGATGTTTTGTCGCTGCGCGCGCTTTTCGCCGGGCGCAATCTCGGGCATGGTGCCCGCCGCATCACAGCATCCGAACACCCATGATCATCGCGACCTGGAACGTGAACTCGGTCAAGCAGCGCACCGAAAACATCGCGGCGTGGCTCGCGGCCCGTCAGCCGGACATCGTCTGCCTGCAGGAGACCAAATGCGTCGACGACGCGTTCCCGCGGGAGACCTTCGAGTCGCTCGGCTACAACATAGCGATCCACGGTCAAAAAACCTTCAATGGGGTCGCGATCCTCTCGAAGCTCCCGTTCGACGAAGTTACGCCGCGCCTTGCGGGCGACGATGCCGACGAGCAGGCCCGCTTCCTCGAAGCCGTGGTCTCGACGAGCGCCGGCGCGCTCCGCGTGGCCTCGATCTACCTGCCTAACGGTAACCCACCCGAGACGGAGAAATATCCGTACAAGCTCAAATGGATGGATCGTCTTCTTAAATACGCGGATGAACGTCTGCGGCTGGAGGAGCCGCTCATTCTGGCGGGCGACTACAATGTGATCCCGGCGCCCGCGGATGCCCGCTTCCCACAGGCCTGGGTGCGCGACGCGCTATTCCTGCCGCAGACGCGCACCGCGTTCCGTAGTTTCATCCATCGCGGTCTTACGGATGCGCTGCGGGCGGTCGACGACTCGGACGGCCTCTACACCTTCTGGGACTATCAGGCCGGCGCCTGGCAGAAGAACAACGGCATCCGCATCGATCACCTGCTGCTCTCGCCGCAAGCGGCCGATCGCCTGGTGACGGCCGGCGTCGATAAATATGTGCGCGCCTGGGAGAAGCCCTCGGACCACGTGCCGGTCTGGGCCGAGTTCGCGCTCGCGGCGTGACCGCGACGATGATCAGTCGCGAACGCCCTTGAGCCAGCGCTCCAGATAGACCAGCGCGAGCGCCTTCTCGTCGTCTGTCGCCTGCTTGGAGGCGGCGTCGTGGAGCTGGGCGATCCAGGTCTCCTCGGCGCTGCGCGCCTCGGCCGCGAGGGTGAGCCACATCAGGCCGCGCGCACCCTGGCGCTGCAGCTGGTCCCCCTTGAACAGCAACGAGCCGAGCACGGCCTGCGCTTGATACTGGCCCTTGCGGGCTGCATGCAGGAGCCAACGCGCGGCCTGCCGCGCATCCTTCGGCACGCCATTTCCTTCGAGATACATGCGGCCGAGGTGATACTGCGCGTCGGCATCGCCGAAATAGGACGCCGCATAGGCGTACATCTGCCGCGCGCGCACCGCGTCGGGCTTCACCCGCGTGTTGGGGATGCCCTCGAGATAATAGTGGCCGAGTGCCACGAAGGCGCTGGCGACGAAGCGTGCCTGCGGCGCGGAGGGATTGTCGTCCGCGTGCGCATTGGCGATGCGGCTGAAATACTCGAAGGCGCGCAGGTCGTTGCGCTTCACGCCCTCGCCGTCCGCATACATCCGGCCGAGCTTCCACTGGGCCGCGGGATGGCCCTGCTCGGCCGCGTATTCGAGCGAGGTGATGGCCTTGTCCATTTCGCCGGCGCGCGAGGCACGCATGCCGGAGCGAAAAGCCTCGTAAGGCGAAACCGAGGGGGCGGCGGCATCAGGGCCGATCGAGCGCGGCGGGACCGGACGGTCGGGATGCGCCACCGGCGCATCCGGCGGCGTGCGCGTGCCGTCGAAAGCAGACGCCGGCCCGAAGAGGGCCAAGCCGATCAGAGCTGTTGCGGCAATCCCCCTAGATGTCCGCATAGCACTGCTTCTCGGCGGCACCGCCCGGATGGGTCACGGCGCCGTTGACGGCGGGACCGACCTGCTGGGCGTATTTCCACAAGTAACCGGACGTGTGGTCGCTCTCGCGCGGCTTCCACTCGCGCTTTCGCTTGGCGAGCTCCCCGTCCGACAGCTTGACGTCCAGCGTGCCCGCGACGGCATCGATCGTGATCACGTCGCCGTCGCGCAGCAGCGCGATCGGGCCGCCCATCGCGGCCTCCGGTCCGACATGGCCGATGCAGAAGCCGCGGGTCGCGCCCGAGAAGCGGCCGTCGGTGATGAGCGCGACCTTGCCGCCCATGCCCTGACCGTAGAGCGCCGCGGTGGTCGCCAGCATCTCGCGCATGCCGGGGCCGCCCTTCGGGCCCTCATAGCGGATCACCAGGACCTCGCCCTCTTTGTAGGTCTTGTTCTTGACGGCCTCGAAGCAGGCTTCCTCGCCGTCAAAGCAGCGCGCCGGACCCGTGAACCGGAGGTTCTCCATCCCGGCGACCTTCACGATGGCGCCCTCGGGAGCGAGATTGCCCTTGAGGCCCACCACACCGCCGGTGGCCGTGAGCGGCTTGTCGGCGGGCAGCACCACGTCCTGCTCCGAATTCCACTTCACGCTCTTGAGGTTCTCGGCGATCGTCCGCCCCGTCACGGTCATGCAGTCGCCATGCAGGAAGCCGTGCTCCAGCAGCGTCTTCATGAGCAGCGGAACGCCACCGGCCTCGAACAGGTCCTTGGCGACATAGCGGCCGCCCGGCTTGAGGTCCGCGATATAGGGCGTGCGCTTGAAGACCTCGGCCACGTCGAACAACGTGAACTCGATGCCGCACTCGTGCGCCATCGCGGGCAGATGCAGCGCCGCATTGGTCGAGCCGCCGGAGGCGGCCACGACCGCGGCCGCGTTCTCGAGCGCCTTGCGCGTGACGATGTCGCGCGGGCGGATGCCGAGCTGGACCAGCTCCATGATCTTCTCGCCCGCCGTCATGCAGAACGCATCGCGGATCTCGTAAGGCGCCGGCGCGCCGGCCGAGTACGGCAACGCCAGGCCGATCGCCTCAGAGACCGTCGCCATGGTGTTGGCCGTGAACTGCGCGCCGCAGGCGCCGGCCGACGGGCAAGCCACATGCTCGAGCTCGTCCAGGTCGCTGTCCGACATGTCGCCGACCGAGTGCTTGCCGACTGCCTCGAACACGTCCTGCACCGTCACCTGCTTGCCCTTGAAGGTGCCGGGCAGGATCGAGCCGCCATAGATGAAGATCGACGGCACGTTGAGGCGCAGCATCGACATCATCATGCCGGGCAGTGACTTGTCGCAGCCCGCGAGACCCACCAGGGCGTCATAGGCATGGCCGCGCATGGTCAGCTCGACCGAGTCCGCGATCACCTCGCGGGACGGGAGCGACGCGCGCATGCCGCTGTGGCCCATGGCGATGCCGTCAGTGACCGTAATGGTGCAGAACTCGCGCGGCGTGCCGCCGGAGGCCGCGACGCCTTTCTTCACGGCCTGGGCTTGGCGCATCAGCGCGATGTTGCAGGGAGCGGCCTCGTTCCAGCAGGTCGCCACGCCCACGAAGGGCTGGTGGATCTGCTGGGTCGTGAGACCCATGGCGTAATAGTAAGACCGATGCGGCGCACGCGCCGGGCCCTCCGTCACATGACGGCTCGGCAGTCTCGATTTGATGTTGGTTTTAGCGTCCATCCGCCGTATTGCCCCCGCACTCACACGTCGACCGCGAACACTCTCGTTCGTCGATCGTACTCACATTTCAGGAACCAGCCCCGGCCCCTTGCGATCTCGCAGTCAGACTTCAGTCCAGAACAATCCGAAGAGACGCCGCAACTGCTTGGCACACCGATTGATCTCGTGAAGTTGTATGGCGGAATCGCGGCGTGAAAACCGGCGCCGACGAACGTCACTGAAATGTTGTTAACGTGTGGCGCTACCGCCACAGCCGCGCTACGGACAGATGCGTAGGCCAATTCTTGTCGCACCGCACACTCGTTTCATCCCCTGACAGACGCCACTGTCAGAGCCGTGATCCCGCCTTTGGCTGATCGTAGGAGATCACGAATTCGCAGCCTTTCTCGGTCGGGAATTCGCCGACAATGCGGCCGGTTGCGAGCGCAAGAATGACGACGCGTGCGGCGTCGTGGCAGCACAGATAAGCGTGCGCTCCATCGGCCGAAAAGCCGAAGCCCATCGGGGCTTTGGGCGTGGCGAGGGAGGCGATCTGGCGATGGGATGCCGCCTCGAAGATCGCGACGTGTGCGTCGACATGGGAGGAGACCAGCACGTAGGCGCCGTCCGGCGAGACCCGCACGCGGCGCAGCTGGTTGGCTGTGCCGTCGGCGCCGGCGAGCCGAAGGGTCGTGCGCAGGGTATGGGTGGCAGCGTCGACGACGTAGAGCTCCGGGGCGCGGTGCGCGCAGACATAGAGGGTCGCGCCGTCCGGTGAGACCGCAACCCCTTCGGCCAGCTCCGGGATTGCGACCCGGTCGACCAGCCGGCGGCGCGCGATGTCGACGACGCCGACAAAGCCGGACGCCTTGAACGAGGCGAAGAGCTTTCCCTGGCGATGACTGACAGCGATCCAATGCGGACTGCCGCCGACCGCCACGGTCTCGACGCGCTCGGTTTCCGGGTCGATGGCCAGCACGGCCTGGCCGAGCTCGGCCGTCGCCCATAGCCTCCCGTTTTGATCCATCATCACGCTGTGGGGTGCGACCGGACCGCCGACATCGATGAAGCGCTCGAGCGAGTGAGACGCGAGGTCGATCACCGCGATCCGCCGGTCGGGATCGGAGTTGCGGCCAAAGATGCCGCCACCATAGACCGAGGCATAGACCCGCCGGCCGTCCGCCGAGAGCACCATCTCGTGGGTCGAGGCCGGCATCGCGATCTCACCCGTCAGTGCCAGGGTCGCGGCATCGAAGAACTGCACCTTGTCGGCGCTCTTCGCGGTGACGATGAGCTCTCCGCCGCCCGGCCGGTTGTTCGGGTCGAGCGGCTTCACGGACGCGGGTGCGTGCATGCCGGCTCAGCAAACCGCCGCGCTGACCTGGGCGGTATCATAATATTCATAGAACTCGACCGCCTTGCCGTTCTCGAAGCGCCACGCATCGGCCTTCGGCGTGGTCACCACCTTGCCGGTCTTGCGGTGGCGGAACGTGCAGCGGCCGAGCATCACGACCCGGTCACCGTCGGCGACGAAGTGTTCGGTCGAATATTCGAGCATCTCCCAGTCGCGGCCGAGCCCTTCGAAATACTCCGCCAGCGCATCGCGATTGTCGAAGGCCGTCATGTATTCCGCGCCTTCCATACCGCGTGCGAGCGAGCCGAACTGGATGTTGGACGCGCAGAGCGTCATCCAATGGTCGACGCTCTGGCCGCGGGTGTCATGCCACTGGCGATAGGCCTCTTTGAGGATCTCGACGTTGCGGGCCGCGTCTGACATGTGTGCCTCCCGGGCTTTCGACGAAGCCTAACAGGTCGCGCCAATGACCGCCAGGGTTGCATCGCGACCGACGCGGTTGCCGGGCGCATTCCGCGTCACGAGACTTCATGCCACCTCCCCGCAAGCTCCGCCGCGCCTTCTTCGACCGAAACGTCCACGAGGTCGCGCCCGATCTGATCGGGGCGACACTGCTGGTGGACGGCGTCGGTGGCGTGATCGTCGAGGTCGAGGCTTACGACCACGAGGATCCGGCCGCGCACGGGTATGGCGGCATGACCCCGCGCAATGCCTCGATGTTCGGTCCGCCGGGGCGCGCCTATGTCTACCGCTCCTACGGCATCCACTGGTGCGTGAATTTCGTCTGCGGCAACGTCGGCGATGCGTCGGCGGTGCTGATCCGCGCGCTCGAGCCGACGGCAGGTCTGGAGGAGATGCGGGCGCGGCGCGGTGTCGTGGAGGAGCGGCTGCTCTGCTCGGGTCCGGGCCGCCTCTGCGAGGCGCTCGGCATCACGCGCGAGCATGACGGCATGGCGCTCGACGCGCCGCCGTTCCGGCTGAAGGCGCGTCAAGGCGAGGTCGAGATCGTGGCGGGACCGCGGATCGGGATCACCAAGGCGGTGGATCAGCCCTGGCGCTACGGTTTGAAAGGTTCGCGGTTTTTCAGCAAGCCGTTCCGGGCGGTCAGGAGAACCAGCTGAGCAGCCAGCCGAAGGCGCAGACCACCACCAGGGCGACGAAGCCGACCACCATCATGGTCTGGTAGCCGATCCAGAGAGCGGCGGTCGCCATCGCGATGGCAGCGAGGACGCCGAGGCAGAGAACGACGATCAGCAGCTTGGACATCGAGAGATCCGGGTTGGAGAGGCTCCACCTTGGTCGCTCGACCCCTCGGCCCGGTTCACGCGTGCGTCAGGCCAGCTTGTTCCGGGCGTGGATGTCCTTGACATCCGTGAAGGTCACGCCGGGCCAGTTCTGCAGGGTGTAATCCACGTAGAAGGCCGAGCGGAAGAGACAGACTGCGTCGCCGTCGAGGTCCTCGGCGAGCGCGGAGCGGTGCGCCGCGACGAACTCATTAAAGCGCGGCCGGTCCGGGCAATGGATCCAGCGCGCGAGCTGCCATTCGCTCTGCTCGAAGGAGACCGCGATGCCATATTCGCGGTCGAGCCGGTCGACCAGCACGTCGAGCTGCAGCGGGCCGACCACGCCGACCAGCGCGGGCGAACCGTCGGTTGGCCGGAACACCTGGACGACCCCCTCCTCGGCCAGTTCCTGCAAAGCCTGCTTGAGCTTCTTCGCCTTCATGGCGTCGGTGAGCCGGACCCGGCGCAGGATCTCGGGCGCGAAGCTCGGCACGCCGACGAAGTTGAGCTCCTCGCCCTCGGTCAGCGTGTCGCCGATGCGCAGGTTGCCATGGTTCGGGATGCCGACCACGTCGCCCGCATAGGCCTCCTCGGCGAGCGCGCGGGTCTGCGCGAAGAAGAACTGCGGCGTGTGCAGGCCGATCGTCTTCTCGGTGCGCACGTGCTTGACCTTCATGCCGCGCGAGAGCTTGCCCGAGCACAGGCGCGCGAAGGCGATGCGATCGCGGTGGTTCGGATCCATATTGGCCTGGATCTTGAACACGAAGGCGGTCATGCGCTCTTCCTGCGCCTCGACGCGGCGGCGGTCCGCCTCCTGGGCGCGCGGCGCCGGCGCATAGGCCGCGAGCGCATCGAGCAGGTCGCTGACGCCGAAGTTCTTCAGCGCCGAGCCGAAGAAGACAGGCGTCAGATGCCCCTCGAGGAAGGGCTGCAACTCGAAGGGATTGCAGGCCTCGCGCACGAGGCCGATCTCCTCCTCCAGCGCGGCGGCGCTGAGATTGGGATTGAGCGCGGCGAGCTCGGCGATCGACATCTCACGCAAGGGGCCGGTCTTGCCGGAGTCGCCGTCGAGCAGGCGCACGCCGCCGCTCGCGAGGTCGATGGTGCCGACGAAGTCGCGGCCGCGGCCGACCGGCCAGGTGATCGGCGCCGTGTCGAGGGCGAGCGTCTTCTCGATTTCGTCGAGCAGGTCGAAGGGATCGCGGCTCTCGCGGTCGAGCTTGTTGATGAAGGTGACGATCGGGATGTCACGCAGGCGGCAGACCTCGAACAGCTTGCGCGTGCGCGCCTCGATGCCCTTGGCGGCGTCAATCACCATCACGGCGGCATCGACCGCGGTCAGCGTCCGGTAGGTGTCCTCCGAGAAGTCCTCGTGGCCCGGCGTGTCGAGCAGGTTGAACACGCGGTCCTTGTACTCGAAGGTCATCACCGAGGTGACCACCGAGATGCCGCGCTCGCGCTCGATCGACATCCAGTCCGACCGGGTGTCGCGGCGGTTCTTCTTGGCCTTCACCTCGCCGGCGAGCTGGATCGCGCCGCCGAACAGCAGCAGCTTCTCGGTGAGCGTCGTCTTGCCGGCGTCCGGATGCGAGATGATCGCAAAGGTGCGGCGACGCGCCACCTCACGCGCCAGTGGCGATCCGAGGTCACGGATGGGGAGATTCATGGGCGTCGATGTGGCAGCCGGACCCGCTGCGGTCAAGTCGTGGAACTCCGCGGGCCGCTGCGGAACCGGGCCTTCGGCGGGCGAATTGTATAGATGGCGGGCACGCGAAGGAGCTTTCGATGGACAAGAGCAACGGCAATCCGAAGGTCCATACCCAGAAGATGCAGCAGCGCCTGCACGAGCTGATGGACCACATGCGCGAGGACGTCCGCAAGGTCGACGATCCTTCGTTCAAGGCCCTGTTCGAGACGTCGGCCGAGGTGCTCGGCGGCGTCGCCAAGGCGATGGCGGACTACGAGAAGAAGAACGAGGCGGCTTGGCGCTGAGCACTTGCGCTGGACGCCTGATCATGCGCCGCTGATCTCGATCAGCACAATCTCGGGCGGGATGCCGAGGCGCAGCGGAATCCCGCTCGTGCCGATTCCGCTCGTTACATAGAGCCGGCGGCCGCCCTCCTCGATCAGCCCGTAGCTCCAGCGCAGCGGCGCGGCGCTCATGTTCACGAGGGCGCCGATCATCGGCAGCCGGATTTGACCGCCGTGGGTGTGCCCCGCCAGCATGAGATGCGGCCCGGACGGCATGTGGGCGAACCAGAACGGATCATGGGCGAGCACGAGACTGGGCCGGTCGGCGTGCAGCCTCTGAAGCAATGACATGGCGCCATCGCGCCTGATGCGCGCGTCTGGAAGTCCGGCGATCGCGAAGGCGCGGCCCTCGAAGGCGATCGGACGCGTCACGTCGTGGAGCACCTCGATGCCCGCGGTCCGCAGGGCCGCCTCGACCTCGGCGGAGCCATAGCTCACATCGTGATTGCCGAGCACGGCAAACCGGCCCAAGGGCGCGTCGATCCCGCCGAGGACCGCCGCGATGCGCCGCGGCGCGACGCGACCGCCGCCGAGCGGCTGCATGTTCATGAAGTCTCCGCCGAGCAGAACGAGGTCGGGGCGCGCAGCGCTTGTCTCGGCAACGATGGATTCGAGCCGCGCCACGTCGCCGGTGTGGCTGCCGACGTGAAAGTCCGAGAGGAAGGCCACGCGCAACGGCCGGATCCCTCGTGGCCAGCCGTCGATGGTGAGCGGCAGCCGCCGCACCTCGTGCGGTTGCGCCCGCGCCAGCCGGCCGAACCAGCCCTTCTGGCCAAGTTCGTCCGTATAGGGAAAGCGGCCGAACCGGTGGATCAGCTTGCGGCGCCGTCGGTCCGATGCGCGCAAGTTGCCCTCGCTCAGATTCTCGCGAGCCGCTCCAAGGCCTCGCTGATCTTGGCGAGGCGGGCTTCGGCATCCTCACGTTTCTCGCGCTCGCCCTCGACGACGTCCTCGGGCGCGCGCGCGATGAAGTCGGGATTGCCCAGCTTGGCATCGACCCGGGCGATGTCGGCGCTGGCCTTGGCCTTCTCCTTCTCAAGGCGGGTCCGCTCGGCTGCGATGTCGATGACGCCGGCGAGCGGCAGGGCCGCGACCTCGCCGCGCACGACGAGCTGCACGGCGCCCGTCGGGGCGACGTCGGCGTAGCTCACCTCGGAGATGCGGGCGAGGCGCTTGATGAACTCGGTCCAGCGACCAGCACGGGCCTTGGTCGGCATGCTGGTCTCGACCAGCACCAGCGGGATCTGCGCGCCGGGCGGCACGTTCATCTCGGCGCGCACCGAGCGGATCGCCGTGATGAGGTCGACCACCCAGCCGACCTCGCTCTCGGCCTCGGCATCCGCGAAGCCGTCGGTCTGCGGCCAGAGCGCGAGCGCCAGCATGCCGGCGCGGGCCGGCTCGCTCACCCTCCACAGCTCTTCGGTGACGAAGGGCATGAAGGGATGCAGCAGCTTCAGGATTTCGTCGCGGACATGCGCCACCATGGCGCGCGTCTCGCGCTTCGCCTCGTTGTCGGGACCGGTCAGCACCGGCTTGGCGAGCTCGAGATACCAGTCGCAATAGATGTTCCAGACAAAGCGATACACCGCGGCGGCCGCGTCGTTGAAACGGAACGCGCCGAGTGCCTCGCTGACTTCGCGCTCCGCCTTGGCGAACTCGTGTGCGATCCAGCGATTGAGCCCCTCGCGCGCGTTCTTCGGGTCGAACCCCGCCACGAGCGCGCAGCCATTCATCTCCGCGAAGCGCGCCGCGTTCCAGAGTTTGGTCGCGAAGTTGCGATAGCCCTCGATCACGCCCGCGCTCGGCTTCACGTCGCGGCCATGGGTTGAGAGCGCCGCCATGGTGAAGCGCAACGCGTCGGCGCTGTACTTCTCGATGAGGTCGAGCGGGTCGATGACGTTGCCTTTCGACTTCGACATCTTGGCGCCCTTCTCGTCGCGCACGATGCCGTGGATGTGCACAGTGCTGAAGGGCACTTCCTTCATGAAGTGGATGCCCATCATCATCATGCGGGCGACCCAGAAGAAGATGATGTCGAAGCCGGTGACCAGCACCTGGGTCGGGTAGTAGCGCGCGAGCTCCGGCGTCTCGTCGGGCCAGCCGAGCGTCGAGAACGGCCAAAGCGCCGACGAGAACCAGGTGTCGAGCACGTCCTCATCGCGGGTGAGGAAGGTCGCACGTCTCTCCGGATCATTGGCGATCGCCTCCGCCTCTTCGGGCTTCAGCACATCGTTGACGACGTAATAGGCCAGCGCCTCGGCCAGCGCTTCGTCCTCGGTCTCCGCCACGAAGACCTTGTCGTCCGGACCGTACCAGGCCGGGATCTGGTGTCCCCACCAGATCTGGCGCGAGATGCACCAGGGCTGGATGTCGCGCATCCAGGCGTAATAGGTGGACTCCCACTGCTTCGGCACGAAGCTGGTGCGGCCCTCCTCCACGGCGGCGATCGCCATATAGGAGAGCTCCTTGGCGTCCACGTACCACTGGTCGGTGAGAAACGGCTCGATCACCACATCCGAGCGGTCACCATGCGGCACCACATGCGTGTGCGGCTCGATCTTGTCGAGGAGACCGGCCGCTTCCAGACGGGCGACGATCTGCTTGCGCGCGGCGAAGCGATCGGCGCCGTGAAGCGCGAGCGTCTCGTCGAGTTCCGGCGAGGACGGGACGCCGTCGACGAAGGCCGGGTTCTCCCGCAGCGCCATATGCGCGTCCACGTCGAGCACATTGACCAGCGGCAGATGATGACGGCGGCCGACCTCGAAATCATTGAAGTCGTGCGCCGGCGTGATCTTCACGGCGCCGGTGCCCTTCTCGGGATCGGAATACTCGTCACCGACGATCGGGATGCGCCGGCCGACCAGAGGCAGGATCGCGTGCTTGCCGATCAGGTCGCGGTAGCGCTCGTCATCCGGATGAACCGCGACCGCGGTGTCGCCCAGCATGGTCTCGGGGCGAGTGGTCGCGACGATAATGTATTCGCCCTCGGCGTTCTCTATCGGATATTTGATGTGCCAGAGGTTGCCCTTCACCTCACGCTGCACGACCTCCAGGTCCGAAATCGCCGTGTGGAACTTCGGGTCCCAGTTGACCAGCCGCTTGTCCTTGTAGATGAGCCTCTGCTTGTAAAGGCTCACGAACACTTTCAAAACGGCGTTCGAGAGGCCCGCGTCCATGGTGAAGCGCTCGCGCGACCAGTCGCACGAGGCGCCGAGGCGCTTGAGCTGGTGGATGATGGTGCCGCCCGACTCCGCCTTCCACTCCCAGACCCGCTTGATGAACTCGGGCCGGCCCAGCGTCCGCTTGCCGGGCTGCTGGCTCTTCATCAACTCGCGCTCGACCACCATCTCGGTGGCGATGCCGGCATGGTCGGTACCGGGCTGCCAGAGCACGTCGCGGCCGCGCATGCGCTCGAAGCGGCAGAGCACGTCCTGCAACGTGTTATTGAGGGCGTGCCCCATATGGAGGGAGCCCGTCACATTCGGCGGCGGGATGACGATGCAGTAGGGCTTGGCGTCCTTGCGCTCGGGGCGGCCGGCGCGGAACACCTGCGCGGCTTCCCAGGCGGCATAAATGCGGCCTTCCACCTCCGCGGGGTCGTAGGACTTCTCGATCATTTCGGGCTTTCTCCGGGCGGGCCGTAAAGAGCCTGCGGCACCCCTCCCTGTCAACGGCACGCTGCCAGCCGCACACGCCGGGTTGACGGAGCGCATGGGTCCCGTGCGCCCGGGCCAGATGCGGGCCGCACGCGTTCCGCTATAGAGACGCGCGTTCGAGAACCGAGACCTCCCCTTGCCGGCCCCTGCCCCGCCCGTTCCGACCCGCGCGATCGCGCTCCTCGCCTTCGCGGCTTTCGCGAGCCAGGCCATGGTGCGGGTGTCGGACCCGCTGCTGCCGCAGATCGCGGCGGACATCGGGACCACAGTGGGCGCGGCCTCGGTGGTTGCCAGCGCCTATGCGATCGCGCACGGGACGACGCAGGCCGTGACCGGCCCGCTGGGCGATCGCTGGCCGAAGTATCGCACCGTCATGCTGCTGTGCACGTTCTCGGCCATTGCCACGCTCGCCTGCGGGCTGAGCGGCTCTCTGACCAGCCTCGCGCTGGCGCGACTCGCCTGCGGCGTGACGGCCGGCATGATCATTCCGCTCGGCATGGCCTTCGTGGGCGACGTGGTGCCGTACGAGCAACGCCAGCCGGTGCTGGGCCGTTTCATCTCGGGGCAGATCACGGGACTGCTGTTCGGCCAGATCATGGGCGGCGTGATCGGCGATTGGTTCGGCTGGCGCTCGGTGTTCTATTTCCTCGCGGGCCTGTTCGCCCTTGCGGTGCTGGCCTTGGCGCGCGAATACGCGGTCAACCCGGTCACGCATGCCGCGGCTCGCGCTCCGGACGCCAAGACCACTCTCATCGGCGATTACAAGCTCGTCCTCGGCAATCCGTGGGCGCGCATCGTCACGTTCGGCGTCTTCGTCGAAGGCGCGTTGATGTTCGGCGCGCTCACTTACGTCGGCGCGGACCTGCATGTGCGGCACGGGCTCGGCTTCAGCGCGGTCGGCGGCGTGCTCGCGGCCTTCGCGGTGGGCGGGCTGATCTATGCGGCGAGCGTGAAGCAACTCGTCGACCGGCTCGGGCAGCGCGGGCTCGCGATCGGCGGCGGCCTGGTGGCGGCGCTCTCCTATCTGCTGCTCGCCTTCGGCCCGGCGTGGTGGTTCGCGATCGGCGCGCTCGTCATCATCGGCCTCGGCTTCTACATGCTGCACAATACATTGCAGGTGAACGCGACGCAGATGGCGCCAGAAGCGCGCTCGACCGCGCTCGGCATCTTCTCGGCGGCGCTTTATCTCGGGATCAGCAGCGGCGTCATGATCGTGGCGCCGCTGTTCGACCGCTTCGGCGGCCCGCCGGTGTTCGTCGGCGTCGCGCTGCTGTTTCCGCTGCTCGGATTCTGGTTCGCGGCGCAGCTGCGAAGGCGCGGGACGGCGTAAACCTAGTTCCGCCCACGCGCGACGCGCTCGATCTCCTGACGCACCAGACGCTCGACCAGATTGGGCAAGTTGTTGTCGAGCCAGTGCTGCAGCATCGGCCGCAGCATGTCCTTCACCAGATCCTCGAGCGTCTTGGCGTTGTTCACCAGCACGGTCTGGGCGAGCGAGTTGAACGCCGCATCGACCGCCGCCGCCGTCGCGTGCGAGATCAGCGGCGAGTCCGACATGGGCGGCATCGCGGGGGCCGGCATGGGACGCGGGGGTGGCGGCGCGGCTGCCCGCGGCGGCTCGGGCGCACGCGGCGCCTCGTCGAACACCACGTCCTGGCCGCCATCGATCTTGCGGAAGCTCATCGGCTCCGGCTCTGCTTCCATGGCCTCGGTGAGCTCGAGCACTTCCTCTTCGGGCTCGGGCTCGGGTTCTGGCTCGGGGGCCGGCTCGGGCGCGGCGGTCTCCTCGAGGCCCGCGAGCATCGCGTCGATGTCGTCCTGATTCATCGCCGCGGGTTCCGGCGCGGGAGCCGGCGGCGGCGGTGGAGGCGCTGGTGCAGCCTTCGGCGGCGGAGGCGGCGCCGCCTTCGCGGGAGCCGGAGCTTCCGCCTTGGGCTTCGCCGAGTCGTCGTCCGCAATAATCCGTCGAATGGAGGCGAGGATCTCCTCCATCGAGGGTTCCGGCGCCTTCGCCGCCTGCGTCATTGCCGCATCCTAGCTGGCCGAATCCCTGCCCCGGTGATTGAGCCTCTCCGTCACGGCAGCGAATCGGTCGCGCCTTACGCGCGAACAAGATTCGCCGAAGTATCGCATGAGCCGGGTTGATGGCAAGCAACGTGCTGTGCCGAAAGCACGCGGACCCACAACGTCTTGGTACGGACTTAGCCTTAGATCCGCAGGCGACCGAGAGTCAGGTGACTCACTTGCCGTCGGGTACGCGCGTGCCGATCCACTTGTCGCGCACCTGATGATAGTGCACGCGCGAATCGTAGGCGGAGACGGCGAGACGCAGGCGCTCGGCCGAGAGGCCGCCGACCGCGGAGAGCAGCGTGAAGGAGGCGACCACGCGGTCGCGTTGCGCGGTCACCAGCGCGACGCGCGCGTTGACGAGCTCCTGCTGCGCGTTGAGCACGTCGAGTGTGGTGCGCTGTCCGACGCGCGCTTCCTCGCGCACGCCGTTGAGCGCGACCTCTGCGGCGTTGACCTGGGCCTGCGCGGCCTGGATCTGCGCCTTGGTGGCCTCGAGCTGGCCCCAGGCCTGCACGACGAGCGCACGCACCTGATCGCGCGCGAAATCGAGCTCGATGCGGCGCTGGCCGAGCGTCTCCTTGGCCTGCCGAATCGCGGAATATTCGGCGCCGCCCTGATAGATCGGAACCGTGAGCCGGGTGAGGCCAGTGGCGGTGAACTGATCGATAGTGCCGGGAGAGAGGTCCCAGCGCTTCTGCACGTTGCCTTCCAGCGTCACCGTCGGCGAGAGCTGGCTCTCGGCGACCTTCACGGCGAACTGCGCGGCGTCCACCGTGAATTGTGCCGAGATGACCTGCGGATGCTCGGCGTGGCCGCGCGCGGCGGCGCCCTCGAGCGTGCCGGGCGAAAGCCGGTCGACCGGCATGCCGGCGCGCAGGTTCACGGGCTCGACGCCGACGACGCGACGATAGGCCGCCCGCGAGGTCTTCAGGTTCGCTTCCGCGGTGAAGACCTGCGAGCGCGCGGCCGCGAGCCGCGATTCGGCCTGGGCGACGTCAGTGCGCGTCACCTCGCCGACATTGAATCGGTCGCGCGTCTGGCGCAGCTGCTCGTTGAGCACCTCGACGTTGCGGCGCTGCAGATCGAGAATGGCGCTGTCGCGCAGCACGTTCATATAGGCCGTGACGGCATCGAGCAGCACGCTCTGCTCGACATTGCGCAGCGCCTCGCGCGCGGCGAACACGGAGGCTTCGGCCTGGCGTGTCTGATTGCCGGTGCGGAAGCCGTTGAACACCGTCTGCACGGCGCTGATGTTGCCGCCGCGCGGATGCAGCGTCTCGCGCGTCTTGACGTTGCCGACGAGCGTTTGCGTCGTCACGTCGAACTGCTGGATTCCGGTGTCGGCGCCGGCCGAGATGCGCGGCCGGTAGCCCGACAGCGCCTGCGACACGGTCTCGTCAGTCGCGCGCACCGAGGCGCGCTGGGCATTGAGCTGCGGATTGTTGTTGTAGGCCTGGGCCAAGGCAGATTCGAGCGTCTCGGCCGAAACCGAGGTCGTGAGCGCAAACGCAATCAGCGCGATGGTCGCCGTGCCGACCGCCCGCCGCACCACGGTTTTCGACATTCTTCCACTCCTCCGTCCGCGAGCCCGTTCCTTCGCGGCGGATGCCACCCTGTTCTTGTTGTGAAACCATATGGGTCGCGCGGCGGGCTTGGAACCCCTGCCCTGGCCCTGTGGGAAAAAAGACGGGGAGTGGCGCAGCCGTGCCACACCTCGCGGCGGCATTGGGGTATGACCGCCGCATGAATATGGCCGGCGGGGCGCAGATTGGATCTGCTGCGGCCGCGAATGCGGCTCACGCACGGGAAATTCCGCAGTCGCTAGAACACGAAGGCCGGCGGCTTCGCGAATCCCGGCAATGCGGGCGCGGCCGCGTCGAACAGCGGCTGTGCGCTGACCCGGCCACTGTCGGAGCGATAGAGCGTGGCTTTGGCCATCGGCCGAGTTCCGACCACGGCGACGAGGCGGCCGCCCTCCTTGAGCTGGCCGAGCAGCGCCTCGGGAATCACCTCGACCGCGCCGTTCAGGAGAATCACGTCGTAAGGTCCTTGGGACGGCCAGCCGGCCGCGAGCGGCCCGCTGACGACAGCCACATTGGGGGCGTCGACGGCGGACAGCGTCTCGTTCGCGGTCCGCGCGAGCGCGGCATCCTCCTCGAGCCCCACCACCGCATCGGCGAGGCGTGCGAGAACAGCCGAGGAATAGCCTGTGGCGCAGCCGACCACGAGCACCAGGTCGTGCTCGCCCACATTGACGGCCTGGATCAGCTTGGCGAGCACCATGGGTTTCACCAGGGCCCGCCCCGGCCCGACCGCGAGATCGCGATCCAGATAGGCTAGCGGCTGCAATTCGCGCGGCACGAAGCGCTCGCGCGGCACCTCCAGCATGGCGGTGATCAGGCGCGGGTCGGTCACGTCGTTGGTCCGCACCTGACCGTCGACCATCATCCGCCGCGACGCCGCAAAATCGGCCATGCCGAATCCCCGAGAATTGCCAAGCTATCCAAGCGCGCGATCTTGTGCGGCACGCGACCAAAAAAGGCAAGAACGCGCGGTGTCGCCGTCGCCAAAGGGCCAGGCTGGCTCGCGCTGTTGCCGGTCCGGTTCGCCTCCTGTAGAAGCACCCGATACAGCGAACCTACCGATCCGGTCCGCCTCTCCTTGGGCGACCGGCAATCACGGCCACGTGGCGGAGTGGTTACGCAGCGGTCTGCAAAACCGTTTACGCCGGTTCAATTCCGGCCGTGGCCTCCACTCTCTCCTCTCGGAATATCAGGTCGGGTGCCAACCCCTGTTCGGATCCGAACCGGGGATCGCCGGCATTCGCGGGCCCGAGGAAGCCCTTCTCACAGCGCATCCCACGAATATGCGCGAATCCCCGCGACTCTTCGGCAAAGGCGAAACACTGACCCGTAGAGACTCACCCGCCATCGGACTCGGGTATCGCCCGATTCCTGGCGGCCCTCCCGTGCGGTTGAATCGTACTGGCACAAACCCGGAGGGCAACCATGCTCACGTCCCGTCTCCTGTCGATTTCCGCCATCGCGATTGCGCTCATCTCCACGGCTGCGCTGCCGGGAGGACGCGCCGATGCGCGCAGCTACAAGGACTACATCTGCCTGACGGACGAGGGCGGCGGCCGCATGCGGCCATGCTCCGCGAATTTCAAGGCCGCCAACCCCAACTGGCGGAACTCGAACGAGTGCTACACCGACGAGGGTTACGGCCGCTATCGCCCGTGCTCGGCAAACTTCAAGGGCAAGAAGAAGATCGAGACGAATGCGGCAACCCCGCAATGACCCCTACTGCATGCCCGCTACGGCGGCCGCCGGCGCCGATCATTGATCCTGCGGCAACTCGTTTCCTCCTCTCTCCAAGGGTCCTTGCGTGCCCGCCCGAGGTCATCATGGGACAGACGCCTCCACGTCCAACCAGGAAGACCGCGGCTCCGGGCACCCCTTTTTTTCTCGCGCTGACGCTCGGCTTGCTGTGCGTCGCGCCCGGCCCTACCGAAGCGCAAGAGATCGCCCGCAAGTTCGAGTCCCGGCTCGATGAGGTGGTCCGCCTCATGGAGCATGATCCGCGCTTCATGAAGCTTTCCGCGCCCGAGCGGCGCGACCGCATCGAGTTCGTCGCCGGCAACGTGCTGTTCGCCCTGCTGCACGAAGTCGGCCACATGCTGATCGGCGAGATGGGGCTGCCCGTCCTCGGACGCGAGGAAGATGCCGCCGACGCCTTCGCGACGCTCGTCGGCCTCAAGGTCGGCACGGACTTGTCCGAGCGGATTCTAAAGCAATCGGCGCGCGGCTGGTTTCTGAGCGACCGCCGCAATCGCAAGCAGAACATCACGACCGTCTTCTATGAGGAGCACGGACTCGATCAGCAGCGCGCCTACAACATCGTCTGTCTGATGGTCGGATCCAATCCGGACAAGTTCGAAGACCTCTCGGTGAAAACGGCCCTGCCGCCCGAGCGCCAGGCGAGCTGCATCGGCGACTTCAGCAATGCATCCTGGTCCTGGGACAAGGCCTTGGCTCCGCACCTTCGCTCAGCGGAGCAGCCAAAGACGACGATCTCGATCAAATATCAGGATGGCGGCGAACGCTACGGCCGTCTCGCCGAAGCCTCTCGTCAGCTCGGCATGCTCGAAGCGGTCGCGCAATATCTCTCGGAGCGTTACGTCTGGCGCCGGCCGGTCGGACTCGAGATGCGCGTGTGCGGCGAGCCGGCGGCGCGCTGGGAGCGGATGGAGCAGAAGATCATCGTCTGCTACGAGCTCGCCGAGGAGTTCGCGATGCTCTATCGCGACTTTGCCAATGGACAAGATCCGGCAAAGAGCGCGAGCCGGCGTGCACGCTATGCGCGCTAGCGCACGCGCATAGCGCGGCCCGCGGCTCTCAGGTCCATTTCAGGAAGAGGCCGACATCGCCGGGAACGCCGCCCGGGAAGTTGACGATCTCGGCGCGCAGCTTATAGCCGCGCGCGCGAAAATGGCGGTCCCACAGGTCATAGATCTCGCGCGGGATGCCGGTGAGCGTCTGCTCCCAGCCGGCCTCCTGCTGATTGATGGCGCGCCCACGATCGGTGCAGAGCTGATTGGGGAAGCGATGCACCTGGATCTCCGTCAGACCATTGGCAATGGCCCGTTCGATCATGGCGACCGCGCGCTGGACGGCTTCGTCATCGGACAGACCAGACGGCCCGCGCAGCGCGTCGAGCAGCTTCTTCTGCTCCGCTTCGAGCGCCTGCCGCCGCGCGATTTCCTTCGAAGCCTCGTCGGCTTCGTGCTTCGCGAGCTTGACCTGCAGATCCTTCGCTGAGGGAAGATTGTCGAGCGCGGTTGCCACTGCGTCCTCCTGAGCCCATGCGCGCATTCCGGCAGGCGCGCATTCGCGACCTCACCTGCGCGATCTTGCGCGCATGTGGGAGACGCATTGAAGCACCCACTCGGTAGATCGGATGATGCTTTCGGATCACCTCGTGATCCCCTCGCACAATTCAGGTCAACACAGCCGCTACGCCAAGATGTCGGTTGCGTCGTCGCCATCAGGCGGGGCGGCGACGTCTCGCGCGAGCGTCGCTGCGAGACACTGAATCCAGCGAACGAGTCCAGCCATGATCGCTGCGGATCCTGAGTGGAAGACGAACGGGACCTTGTCGGCCGGCAAAGGCGCGACGGTGCAGGAATTCGTCGCGACCGTAGGCAGGCATCGATTGGTGATCGATGTCGCGCCATGGGGCGAAGGTCACTTGCGGATCGACGACCAGGAGGTCGCTTGCGTCACCGGCGCCGCGAGCCGCTACGACGCCTTCGTCTGCCTCAAGGAGATCGCCGACACCCGCTTGCGCGAGCTGCCGGCCGAGGAGCCAGCGGACCCGTCGCGGTCGCCGCCGCTCCGGCAACAGCCGCTGGGGTGACCCATGCAACGCCTCCGCAGATGGCTGCGATCCGATTTCGGCAGGGGCGACCGCTCCTCGCTGATCCTACCGGAGCATGCCTCGCTCCGGCGCTGAGCGTAGATCCCACACAGGAGAAGTCATCATGCAGATGAAAACCGCGATTACCTGCGCTGTCGCAATGCTGGCCGTCATTGCGGTGAACGTGTCGGCCGAGGCCGCCGGCTGGCGCCATGGCGGCTGGTCCGGCGGATATGGTTACGGCGGATACGGCTACGGTGGCTATGCGGCGGTCGTGCCCGCCTCTGCCGACTACGGCTATTTCTGGGGCCCGCCGTCCCGGCCAGGCCTCTATGGTGGCGGCTTCTGAGCTCAGAAGCGAACCCGAAAGGCGACCGGCCGGGCGCCGGTCGCCTTTTCGTTGCGACGTGCGCCGCACGAAGAGCCCGGCAATCGCCCTGAAGGGAAATCAGGTCCCCATCGGATGGCTGCCCTTGCCGCCGCGCGCAATCCTCGAGTCGCCGCGGTTCCTGCCGACGCCGCGAGCGTCGCCGGCCTCGCGAGCTGCCGCCGGATAGCCGACCCATCCGAAGGGCCAAGTCTCCCGTCCGCAAGGATAGGTGGCTGCCTCTTTGGCCGTGCTGTTTGCTTTCCCTGGGCGCGAGAGGCCGCGCCGCCGGGAGAGTGAATATGCCAGTGCGTATCCTGCTCGCTGACGATCACGCCACGGTTCGCCGCGGTCTGCGTGCGGTGCTCGAGGAGCGGCACGACTTCAATATCTGCGCGGAAGCCGGACAAGGGCGCCAGGCCGTGGATCTCGCGCTCAAGCACAAGCCGGACGTGGCAGTGCTCGACATCTCCCTTCCGGTGCTCAACGGCGTCGAGGTGGCGCGGCAGATCCGCAAAGGCTCGCCCGGCACCGAAGTGCTGATGTTCACGATGCACGAGAGCGAGGCGCTGATCAGCGCCGCGCTGCATGCTGGCGCGCGGGGATACCTGTTGAAATCCGAGGCCGGCGATCAGGTCATCAGCGCCGTGACGGCGCTGGTCCGGCATCAGCCGTATTTTTCCAGCTGCGTCTCCGAGACGCTGCTCGACCGCTACACCTCGGCGGCACCGAGCCAAGGCGACGGCCTGACGGCACGCGAGCGGCAGATCGTGCAGCTCATCGCCGAGGGCTACAGCAACAAGAAGATCGCGATCATGCTCGAGATCAGCGTGAAGACGGTCGAGTCGCATCGTTCGACCGTGCTGCGCAAGCTCAACATCCGCTGCGCGGCGGATCTCGTTCGCTATGCGATCCGCAACAACCTCGTCCAGGCCTAGCGCGTCCAGCGCTACGACGCGCGATCGAGGCTCTCCTTCGCTCCATTGCGCTGAAGCAGGTCCGGGCGGTTGACGCCGAACAGGCGCGCGATCTCGTTCAGGCGGGCGCGATCGTCTGCCGAGAGCTCGCCACGCGCCTGCAGCACGCGTTCGACGACCGCATAGCCCTTGCGACGCATCGCGGCCTCGCTCGGTAGCATCCGGGGAATGGCACCGAGCGCGGCATCCTGGTCGATCAGCAACATGTTGAACTGGTCGCGAACCAGCTGCTTGAAATCCGACAATGACATGTCGCCGTTCTCCTTCCGGATACGGCGAGCCATCTCGAAGCCCCGCTCGTCGATCGACGCCCGGGCCATGCCCACATAGATGATGGCCCTGACGATCGCTTCCCGCAGCCCGCCCTCGGTGAGACGGGCCTGGAGTTCGGCAATGCGCGTTTCGAGCATCTGGCGATGCAGCGGATTCTTCGAGGCCTTGCGCTGGGGCGTGCTGTCCGACGGATCAATCCCGACTGCGGCCTGCAGCAGCGGCGAACCGTAGACCGCGCGGAACGTCTGCTCCGCCCATGTCTCGCTCGCCACCCGCCAGGCATCGAAGCCCGCAACGATCTGGTTGGAGACATTTTGCTGTAATGCGAGGAAGGGATTGTCGACAGCCGCGGGCTTCCGATCCCGGCGGATCTGATCTGCCAGCGCCGCAATGGGCTGCATCATGGGATTTGCGTCAGAGAAGACTTCGTATTGGAGTCGCAACGGGTGGAGGCGCCGAACATTCTCCGCGACGGTCGGGTTGATCCAGGCGCGCACCCAGGGCTGCAGCCAGGTACGATAAAGAGCGAGATTGATCTCGGAGACGCGCGCCGCGGTGGCGAATCTGCGCTCGTCCGTCGTGTCGTTTCCGCCGAGCGCGCGGAGATCATCGAGCGTTCGCGCATAGCAGCGCATCACCCAGTCGCCGGTCGCAAGGTCCGGATTTTCGGTGCTCGACGTCTTGTCTTCGAACACGGCTTCGTAGAGCCCCGGCGGGAGGGTGTCGATCAAGCCGATATTGCTCGACAGCTCGCCGTGCTCCTTCCGCGCCACCGACGATGATACGAAGATGCCGAGGTGCCCGACGCTCTCGTGGATCGTGTAGACGATCGTCTGGCCATGGTGGCGGATGTCGTCGACGTCCTCGTAGAGATCGAGGATCCAGTGGAGGGCTTGCTGCGGCGGCGTGATGTTGTCCCCCTTGGAGCAGAACACGATGATTGGCGAGCGGATATTGCGCAGATCGATCGTCGTGCCGTCCGCCCGGATCTCGCCTGCCGCCAGTTTGTTGCCGACGAACAGTTCATCGACGATGAACTGAATCTCCTCGGCATTGAGGTTGACGTGGCCGCCCCACCAGCGCTCGAAACCGAGATAGCGCGACGCTTCCGTATCGATCTTGGCGAACAGATTATACTGCTTGCTCCAGAGCGTGTTGGCCGGGTTCTGGTTCTCGAAATTCTGCACCAGCCAGGCCCCGTCGAAACGGCCATCACCGAGATCGCTGGCGAAGGCCGTCAGCCAGCTGCCGCCGAGCAGGCCTCCCGAGTAACGCATCGGGTTGGCGCCATGAACGCCGGCCCAGTAGGAGAGCGGCGATCCCGCGACGATCAGCGGGCCGACCAGGTCGGGATGAATGGCGGCGAGCATCATCAGGGCCCAGCCGGCCTGGCAATTGCCGACCACGCATGGCTTGCCGTCGGCCGATGGATGCAGGGCGATCACCTGCTCGAGGAAAGCCGCCTCGGCCTTGATGATGTCGTGGATGGTCTGGCCGGGCACGGGATCGGGAAGGAAGCCGATGAAGTAGCACGGATGTCCGGCGCGCAGCGCAACGCCGATCTCGCTGTCGGCCTTGAACCCACCGATTCCCGGACCGTGCCCCGCTCGCGGATCGATGACGACATAGGGACGCGCGGTTTCGTCGACCTCCATGCCATCGCGCGGCAGGATCCGTACCAGCGCATAGTTCACCGGCTGCGGCAGTGTCGTGCCGTCCATCACCAGAGCGAATTCGTAGTCGAGCACGTGCGGGGTCGGCTCCGAGAGCTGCTCGCGATACTGATTGCCCCGCTGGCGAAGCACATCCAGGAACAGCGCGCCGCGTTGAAAGGCGTCGATGGCATACTCCATCACGGGTGACATGGACGGGTTGGCCTGTGCGGCGAACTCGCTCACCGCCGTCGAGAGGGTCTGCTCCGGCTGCATGATGCTGTGATCCTTGCTGGGAGTGTGCCGGCTGCGGGGCAGCTGCTGCCGCATCAGGGCCGGCGGCGCCGGCTCGTGCGGCGAGCGCAGCATTCGGCCCGGCGCTCCAGGCAGGTATGGCCCAGTTCGTCCCCGTCTAGAAGCAGCCGGATCGTCACTCTCCTGATCCTTTCAGGTGCACCGACGATCCGCTCGCACAATGCGGGCGCAGCCCTGAGGCACGGCAAAATGCGGCGCGACATCTGCGCGGGAGCATCCCGCGTCCCGTCCAGACAAGGAGCTCCCAATGATCCCGCAGGCGAAGGCGCGTTTGCTCGAAGGCAAGAAGGGACTGATCGTCGGCATCGCCAACGAAAACTCGATCGCGTGGGGCTGCGCGAAGGCGTTTCGTGCACTGGGGGCCGATCTCGCGGTCACTTACCTGAATGAGAAGGCCAAGAAATATGTCGAGCCGCTCGCGCGCGAACTCGAGTCGCCGATCGTGATGCCGCTCGACACCGGGGTGCCGGGTCAGATGGAAGCCGTGTTCGAGACCATTTCCCGAAAATGGGGCCGGCTCGACTTCGTGGTGCACTCGATCGCGTTCTCCCCCAAGGAGGCGCTACAGGGCCGCGTCGTCGACACGCCGCGGGAGGGCTTTCTCACCACCATGGACGTGTCGTGCTGGTCCTTCATCCGCATGGCGCATCTGGCGGAGCCGTTGATGACGGACGGCGGCACGCTCTTCACGATGACCTATTACGGCAGCCAGATGGTGGTGAAGAACTACAACATCATGGGCGTGGCGAAGGCCGCGCTCGAATGCGCCGTCAAATACATCGCGGCGGAGCTGGGGCCGAAGGGCATCCGCGTCCACGCCATCTCTCCCGGACCGCTTGCGACACGCGCGGCCTCGGGCATCCCGGAATTCGACGAGCTGCTCGACAAGGCGAAGTCCAAGGCGCCGGCGCGCAGCCTCGTCAGCATCGACGACGTGGGCGTCGCGACGGCGTTCCTCGCGCACGACGCCGCGCGTCTCATTACGGGCGAGACGCTCTACGTCGACGGCGGCTATCACATCATGGATTGACGCAGCACTGCGGCGGCGGCTTCAGCCGTCGCCGACCGCGGCTTTGGTCCGCACGGGCTCGGCCGGCGGGACCCGGCGCGCACGCAGCGTGAGCAGCATCGTCTCCAGCGTGGCGACGCGCTCACGCAGTTCTTCGATCTCCGCGCTCACGGGCGCCACCTGCGGCGTCGGCGTGCTCTCGCTCGCCCTCGACACGCCCCATCCACGCTCGGGGCGATAGGCCATGGCCCAGATCCACAGGAACGGCCAGAGCGCATGCAGCGTGAAGAGGCTGACCCATCCGGCCGCGTGGATCGCGTCCTGATGCGGGTGATTGCGTGACTTTGCGATCATGTGGGGAATGTCGTGGATCGCAATGATGCCGTAGAACAGGACCACGACGACAAAGAAGAGGATGCCGAGCGCGAAGTAGTTGAGAAACGGATCTGTGATCATGCGGCCCTCCCTGGCCGGATCCGAACCTTCGGCTCGCGAAACGCGCAACGATCACCCCGCTCGCGTCAGCGAAAGAGGCGATCCGTCTCGGACCTTGTCGCAATCCGCTGAGCGTTCGAAGGCCGCATTGAGCCTGCACCACTATCCCATCGGATAGTGCCTGTATCCCTCTGGATAATTCAGGGCCGTCAGCGCGCTGCGCCACACTGGGATGCGGACGGTCTGTTGGATTGCACCAAACCTCATTTGTGGATCATGCAAGGGATCCTGGCATGGCCATGGAACGTGTAACGGCCCTGTGTTGCCGCTGGATGCGGAGCTTCTGCCTGTTGCCCCTGCTCGGCGTCTCTCCGACCCTGCACGTCGTTGCGCCGGCCGTCGCGGCCATCGCGGCGCCAGAGGTGCAGACGCAGGACCTGCGGGCAGGTGCGGAGTCGCTCGGGCCTGCTTCCGCCAGGATCGCATTCGCGGTTCCGCGCGAGGGCCGCGCCACCGAGGCGGCGACGGTCGACAACGCCGCGGTTTTCGAGCCCCTGGGCATCTTCTGCCCGCAGACCGCGACCGCGATGACGGCCCTGATCCTTCAGGGCGTCCTGATCATCTGGCTGCTGCACGAGCGGCGCGAGCGCGATCGCGCGGAGGCGCAAGCGCGCAGCACCATCGTTCGGCTCACGCACGTAACCCGGTTTGCCGCAGCCGGCGTGGTGACGGCCTCGATCTCGGACGAGCTCGCGCAACCGCTCACCGGCATGGTGAGCAGCGCCAACGCGGCGTTGCGCTGGCTTTCGACATCGACGCCGGACCTCGACAACGTGCGCACCGCTCTGCTGCAGGTGACACGTTCTGGCGAACGTGTCGGCGACATGATCAGCGGAATCCGCGGCTCGTTCCGGCTCGACACGCGCGATCACAAGATCGTCGATATCAACGCACTCGTGATCGAGGTGCTCGCGCTCGTCGAGCGGGGCCTGCCTGCCGACGCCCTCCGGGTCCAAACCAGTTTTGATCGATCGCAGCCGCGCGTCCGCGGCAGCGAGGTGCAGCTGCAGCAGGTCCTCTTCAACCTCATGATGAACGCCCTCCATGCCATGTCGGCGACGGGCGCGCGTCCCCGCATGCTGCACATCGCGACCCTCCAGCAGGATTGCGAGGTCATCGTTTCGATTACCGACGCAGGTGTCAGGCTACCAAAAGCCGACTTCGTTAAATTGTTCAGCCCGACTTTCACAACCACGAAAGGTGAGAGCGGTATGGGCTTGGCAATCTGCCGAACCATCATCGATGCGCACAACGGACGGATCTGGATCTCGCCCGACGGGACATGCGGGACCACCGTCCACTTTGCCCTGCCCGTCGCAGCTGTGAGGGAGCGTAATGTCCCCGTCGGAGCGGAAGCCTAAGGTGTTCGTCGTCGATGACGACTTCGACGTCCGGGAAGGACTGAAGCTGCTGCTACAGTCCGTTAACCTGGATTGCGAGGCTTTCGGCTCGGCCGAGGAGTTCTTGCGGCGCAAGCCCTCGGATTCCGTGAGCTGCCTGATCCTCGATATCCGCATGCCGGGTCCAAGCGGGCTGGATCTGCAGTCGGAGCTCGCCCGCGCGCATGCCAATATTCCGATCATCTTCATCACGGGCTACGGCGACATTCCGATGTCGGTCCGGGCCATGAAGGCCGGTGCCGTCGAATTCCTCACCAAGCCGGTGCGCGAGCAAGACCTGCTCGATGCCGTCAATACCGCGCTGGAAACGGACCGCGAGCGCCGGGAAAAAGACGAGGTGATGCGCGAGCTCAAGCACTCCTACGAGACGCTGAGCGACCGTGAGCGCGAGGTTCTGATGCTGGTGAGCGCGGGCCTGCTCAACAAGCAGATCGCCGGCCACATGAAGCTCAGCGAAGTGACCGTGAAGGTCCACCGTCACAACCTCATGCGTAAGCTCGGCGCAAAGTCGGTGCCGGATCTGGTGCGAGTGGCCGACCGCCTCGGCTTCACCCGGAAGACCAACGCGGGCTCCACGCATGGCGAGCCACACTCGCGCAAGTTCTGACATCTCGCTCCTCAGAGGCTCGTCGATCCTCGACAACTTCGGGAAGCGGCCGACAGCGATACGATCGTGTCGCGCCGCTATGCCATTGCATAAGTAGAATCCCCGCATCCGCGCTGTTACTCCGTTCGGTGTGCTTAACCGAAAGCTGCACGGACTCGGCGAGCCCACTGTCGCTGAGCTTCGGCGCGGCGCAGTGGAGTGCCCCCATGAGCGCCCTCACCGAAGAAGTCGGGACGTTCGCGGCCGTCGGTCCTCTCGGCCAGCCACCCGCCTCGAAATACGATCGCCTCATTGCTCGCGCCCGGCAGAACGCGCCCACCACCACGGTGATCGCACATCCCTGCGACGAGAGCTCGTTGCGCGGCGCGTCGGAAGCAGCAGACGCAGGTCTGATCGCGCCGATCCTCGTCGGCCCGACCGCGCGGATCACGGCAGTGGCACGCGAGACGCGCATCGACATCAGCCGTTTCGAGGTGGTCGATGCCCCGCACAGTAACGCTTCCGCGGCGCAGGCGGTCGAGCTCATTCATCAGGGCAAGGGCGAGCTGCTCATGAAGGGCAGCCTGCACACGGATGAGCTGATGAGCGCGGTGACGTCGTCGAAGACCGGGCTGCGCACGGCGCGGCGCATCAGCCACGTCTTCATCATGGACGTCCCAAGCTACGCCGAGACGATCTTCATCACCGATGCGGCCATCAACATCTTCCCGGATCTCGACGCGAAACGGGACATCGTCCAGAACGCGATCGACCTGTTCACGCAGACGGGCCTCGGAACGCCGCGCGTCGCCATCCTGTCGGCGGTCGAGACCGTCACCTCCAAAATCCCGTCGACCATCGAAGCGGCCGCGCTCTGCAAGATGGCGGATCGGGGCCAGATCACGGGCGGGCTGCTCGACGGTCCCCTCGCCTTCGACAACGCGATCGATCCAGAGGCCGCCCGGATCAAGGGGATCAAGTCCGCGGTCGCCGGACGAGCGCAGATCCTCGTCGTGCCGGACCTCGAGGCCGGCAACATGCTGGCCAAGAACCTGTCGTTCATGGCCCGGGCGGACTCGGCCGGCATCGTGCTCGGCGCACGCGTTCCGATCGTGCTCACGTCACGCGCGGACTCGGTGCGAGCCCGTCTGGCCTCCTGTGCGGTCGGCGTTCTCTACGCCAATGCGCGCCGCGCCACCACCGCATTGCCAGCGGCTTGAACCAATGAAGACGATCCTGGTCGTCAATGCCGGATCATCCAGCCTGAAGTTCCAGGTCTTCGCGGCTGCCGTGGCGGGCTCGCCGCGCCGGTTGATCCGCGGCCAGATCGACGGCATCGGCACCTCGCCGCGCCTGCGCGCCGTCGACGGCATGCAGGCGCCGCTCACCGACGTGGCGCACGATCCCGCCGAGGTGACGGACGTCAGCGCGGCGGTGCGCATCGCGGCAACCTGGCTGCGCAGCACGCAGGACACGGTGCCGACCGCGGTCGGCCACCGCGTTGTGCATGGCGGCCCGGATTTTGCGCGGCCGGTCCGGGTCGATGCCGACGTGCTGCAGCATCTCGAGCGCTACATTCCGCTCGCGCCGCTGCATCAGCCCAACAATCTCGCGACCATCCGCTCGATCTTCGAGCGCTTCCCCTCGGTCCCGCAGGTCGCCTGCTTCGACACCGCCTTCCATCGCACGCACGACGCGCTCGCCGACCACTATGCGATCCCCACGCGCTTGTACGAGCGCGGCGTCCGCCGTTACGGCTTTCACGGACTGTCCTACGAATACGTGATCGGCCGTCTGCGCGAGCTCGCGCCCAGCCTTGCGGAGAGCCGCATCGTCATCGCGCATCTCGGCAGCGGCGCATCGATGTGCGCGCTCTCCGAGGGACGCAGCGTCGAGAGCACCATGGGCTTCACGGCGCTCGACGGGCTGCCGATGGGAACGCGCCCCGGTCAGCTCGATCCGGGCGTCGTGCTCTACCTCATCGAGCAGGAGAAGATGACGGCGGCCGAGGTCGGCCGGCTGCTCTATCACGAGTGCGGGCTCAAGGCGCTCTCCGGCATCAGCAACGACGTGCGGCGGCTCGACGAGAGTGCTGACCCGCGCGCCGCCTTCGCGCTCGACTTCTTCGCCTATCGGGTCGCCCTACAGACCGGACAGCTCGCGGCGGCGCTCGGCGGGCTCGATGCCTTCGTGTTCACGGCCGGCATCGGCGAGAACTCGCCGCGCATGCGCCAGCGGATCGCGGATCGCCTGGCCTGGCTCGGCGCGAAGATCGATCCGGCCGCGAACGGCCGCAATGACATCGTCATCTCGGACAAGGCGAGCCGCATTCCGGTCCTGGTCATACCCACCGACGAAGAGCTGATGATCGCCACGCACACGCTCGATGTGCTTTCGGATACTGCGCAGAACGCGCCAAGAACCGCCTTGGCCAACTAGGGAGGAGATACAATGAGGATCAGCCAGGAATCGGTCGTCACAAGAACCGTGTTCATCGGCTCGGGCTCGGAGCCGGACAGCGAGCTCGGCGAGTGCATGAAGCTGATCCGCAAACTGCGGTGGATCGGCTTGGAGGACGAGGCCGACCGGCTCCAGCAATCGCTGACCCGGGTCGCGCCGCACGAACGAGGAGCGATCCTTGACGATCCCCTCACCACGGATTGAAGCCGCCGGAACGCTGAAGGGCAAGGCCGCCGTCATTACGGGTTCGACGAGTGGCATCGGCCTCGGGATTGCGCGCGCTTTGGCTGCCGCGGGCTGCGACGTGATGCTGAACGGCTTCGGGGACGAGGCCGCGATCGAAAGTGAACGATCGCGTCTCTCGAAGACGTTCGGCATCCGCACCGCCTACAGCGCCGCCGATCTCGGCCGGCCGCAGGAGATCACGGCCCTCATCGAGAGCACGATCCGCGAGCTGGGCGCCGTCGACATCCTGGTGAACAATGCCGGTATTCAGCATACGGCGCGCGTCGAAGAGTTCCCGGCGGAACGTTGGGACGCCGTGATCGCGATCAATCTGTCGGCGAACTTCCACGCCATTCACGCGGCGCTGCCCGGCATGCGGCAGCGCAACTGGGGCCGGATCGTCAACATCGCGTCCGTGCACGGCCTCGTCGCGTCGGTCGAGAAGGCTGCCTATGTCGCGGCAAAGCACGGTGTGATCGGCCTCACCAAGGTCGTCGCGCTGGAGACCGCCACCACCCGGATCACCTGCAATGCCATCTGCCCGGGCTGGGTCCTGACCGGCCTGGTGGAGACGCAGATCCGCAGCCGCGCTGAGCGCGACGGCATGTCGTTCGAGCAAGCAAAGACCGAGCTTCTCGCCGAGAAGCAACCGTCAGGCGATTTCGCGACGCCCGAGGAGATCGGCGCGCTCACGGTCTTTCTCTGCTCCGACAGCGCCGCGCAGATCCGCGGGGCCGCCCTCCCGGTCGACGGCGGCTGGACCGCCCAATAGCAGGGAGCATTGCAATGCAGACCATCTCCCTCGAGCAATCGGTCGCGATGATCCCGGATGGCGCGAGCATCATGGTCGGTGGGTTCATGGCGGTCGGCACGCCTGAGCGGCTGGTCGACGAGATCGTGCGGCAGAAGAAGCGCGATCTTACGGTGATCGCCAACGATACGGCCGCGCCCGGGCGAGGGATCGGCAAGCTCATCTCGGCCAAGCTGGTGCGCAAGGCCGTCGTCAGTCACATCGGCCTCAATCCCGAGACACAGCAGCAGATGATCGCCGGCGAGCTCGAGGTCGAGCTCGTCCCACAAGGCACGCTGGTCGAGCGCATTCGCGCCGCAGGCCACGGCCTCGGTGGCATCCTCACGCGCACCGGGCTCGGCACCACGGTCGAATCCGGCAAGCAGCGCATCGAGGTGCGTGGCGAGAGCTTTCTGCTCGAGCCGGCGCTTCCGGCCGACTTCGCCTTGGTGCACGCGTTCCTCGCCGACTATCTCGGCAATCTCGGCTACGCGCTGACGGCGCGCAACTTCAACCCGATCATGGCAATGGCGGGCGCGATCGTGCTCGCCTGCGCGGACAACATCGTGCCGGTCGGCGTGATATCGCCGGACCACGTCGTCACTCCGGCGCCGGTCGTCGACTATCTGATCGCGAACTGAGGGGCACGGACATGGAGCCTCAGGTCATCATCGCGCGGCGGATCGCCCGGGAGCTCAAGCCCGGAATGCTCGTCAACCTGGGCATCGGCATTCCCACCCAGGTCGCGAACTACCTTCCGGCCGGCATGCAGGTCTTCTTCCAGTCGGAGAACGGCCTGATCGGCACCGGCGCGCCGCCGGTCGAGGGCATGGCGCATCCGACGCTCACAGACGCGGGCGGCAAGCCGGTCTCCGCGCTGCCGGGCGCCAGCACGTTCGACAGCGCAATGTCCTTCGGCCTGATCCGCGGCGGTCACCTGGATCTGACGGTCCTCGGCGGCCTGCAGGTGGACCAGAACGGGCACCTCGCCAACTGGGTGATCCCGGGCAAGATGGTGCCCGGCATGGGCGGAGCGATGGATCTCGTCTCGGGCGCGAAGCGCGTGATCGTGGCGATGCTGCATACCGCCAAGGGCGCGCCCAAGATCCTCAAGAAGTGCTCATTGCCGCTGACCGCCCTGCGCGCCGTCGACCTCGTGGTCACCGAACTCGCCGTCATCGCGTTTCCGAACGAGCGCGCCACGCTTCTCGAGATCGCGCCCGGCACCACTGTGGATCAGGTGCTTGCCCTCACGGAAGCCGAGCTGCACGTGCCGGACCGTGTCGCTAGCATGAATTTGTAGCCGCAATCGTTCGCCGCCGATCATCGCATGGAGAAGTCGTCATGAAGCTCATCCGGTTCGCTATCGCTTTCGGCCTCACGGCGATGTCGGCGAACGCCGCGACGGCCCAGGTCCAGCTCGATATGACGAAGGTGACCTGCATGCAATTCGCCACCTACAAGATCACGGACCCGCGCAACCTCGCGATCTGGCTCAACGGCTACTATCAAGGCCGGCAGAACAGCACGCTGGTCGATACGCAAACGCTCATCGCAAACGCAGACAAATTGCGCGACTTCTGCATCATGCATCCGACCGAGCCGGTGTTGCAGGCTTCGGAAAAATTTCTCGCACCCGCTCGCTGAGCCATCAACGGAATGTGATGCGCTGCGAACAGCGGTGCATATGACAGCGATTTGAAAGCACCGAAAAACCTGGGGCGGCCGCGCGCGCCGAGAGAAAGCGCTGCGTGTCCGTATACGAATGCATGGCAGAGCGTCTCGTCGTATAGTTGCACCGCCGGACCATCCTGATTAGGCTGGGTACTGTCGTATTCTGGGGCCTTGGAGACCGGTCGGGCGTGCGATTTATCGAAAGGGGGCGCGCATGATCGTTCAACCTCTCGCTGAATTTGATCAACCTGTCCTCATCCAGGAATTCCATCACCGGCTCGCCAATGAGTTTCAGGTGATGACGACGTTCATCGCGCGCTGCAAGCGTGCGGCCACGCGCAATGGCGTGCTGCCTTTGCTGAGCGAGTTGGAAGAGCGCATCCTTGCGTTCGCGACACTCAATCGGCTGCTCGCAAACCCTCAGGCGATCACGCCATATGCGAGCTACTGCGAGACGCTCTGCGACCTGCTGATCAAGGCGTTCGGCCGGGATGATGTCGTCGCGCATGTGGACATGAATGACGCGTCGCTGCAGGCGACCGAGCGGCTCTACATCGCGCTCATGCTCGTCGAGCTGGTCGTCAACGCGCTCAAGCACGGTGCCTCGCGCGGCCATGGCGAGGCCATCCGCGTCACCCTGGACGTTCTGCGCAAGCACGCGGAGCTGACCGTCACCAACCGCAGGGGTCGCTCGGCAGAGAGGCAGGTGGCGCTGCCACGCATGGTCAAGGTCCTGGCGCAGCAGCTTGCCGGCACCGTCTCGGTCACGCGAGACGCCGGCTATCAGGTTCAGGTCCACTTTCCAATTGAAGTGAAGCGCCGCGTCCAGATGCGGCAAGTCCCGCTTGTGTCCGAGGGAGAAGGAGCTGATGCGCTCAGGCCTCAGCAGCAGCAACCGAGCACGGCCGCGACCTCTTATGGTGTTGCCGGGTGCGGCGCAGAGTTGTGAGATCGAGAGTGCGGTCCACGCATCCCCGGCGGCCTTGCGCTGCCGGCGCGCGCAATCGGACCCGCAGGCTCCCGACCTTGACGCAATCGCGTTCACGACCAGGGGCGACAGCGGAAGCATCGAGGCGCTCAAGGCGACGCTCGATGGATTGGATACACCGGTCGCGCTGCTCGACCTCGACGGACGGATCGTTCTGATCAATGCCGCCTGGTGCCGCGACCTGCATGGCGCGAGCGATACCGACCGGCGATGCATCGGAGCGCCCTACTCCGCGCTTCGCTTTGTGGCGTCATTGCATGACACCGATGCGCGTGTCCTGCGCAACGGCGTGCGGGCGGTCCTGAACGGCGAGATGCCGGCCTTCGAGCACATCGTACGTTCCGCCGGCGCGGGCGAGGAGCACTGGTATCGCATCAAGGTCGCTCAGCTGACGATCCAGCGCGCCAAGCGGGCCTTGGTCACGCACGAGGACATTACGGCCGTTCACGCCGCTCAGGCGGCGGTCGGCGAGCTCTGGCAGCGCCTCGTCACGATCCAGGACGACGAGCGGCGCAGGATCGCGGCCGAGCTGCACGATTC
The DNA here is from genome assembly GCA_023404705.1 of Pseudomonadota bacterium. Lineage (GTDB taxonomy): Bacteria > Pseudomonadota > Alphaproteobacteria > Rhizobiales > Xanthobacteraceae > FEB-22. The sequence continues at coordinate 8,386 of JAEYAU010000225.1, read as the reverse complement.
CACCGTGCAGCAGCTGACCGCAGCGGCGCTCTATCTGCAGTCGCTCGGGCGCAAGCTCAAGCGCAATCCCCGCGCGCAGCAGACGCTCGCGGAGGTGCAGCAGACGATCTGCGAAGCGCAGAAGGAAATTCACACGCTCAGCTACTTGCTGAACCCGCCCTATCTCGATCGCGACGGGCTCGCCCGAACCTTGAGAAGCTTCATCGACGGCTTCTCGCGTCGCTCCGGACTCGAGACGCGTCTCGAGGTCACGAGCCTCGTCGACGAGCTGCAGCCCGAGCTGCAACTGGCGCTGCTGCGCATCGTCCAGGAAGCGCTGTCCAATGTGCATCGCCACGCTGCGGCGAGCCGCGTCCGCGTGAAGTTCAAGGCGGAGCACGCGCAGCTCCACTTCTACATCGCCGACGACGGGCATGGCCGGCCGCGCGACCTCTCCAGCCCGAGCACGCGGCCCGGCTCCGGGCTCGGCGTCGCCGGCATGCAGGCGCGCATCCGCAAGCTCGGCGGCGCGATCAGGATCCGCAGCGGTCAGCACGGAACGACCGTGCACGGCAAGGTGCCGCTCGCGAGAGATGCCGACGGAGCTTCGCTCGCCCTCGATGCCGAGGGCTCGACCGTCGTCGACTGAGCGTTTCTTTCGAACGCGAGCCTCTTCTCGTTACCCGAAAGTATGCTCGGCCGATATCCTTCGGCAGTCATCCGGACTCTGCGAACAATAGAAGCAACACGACGCAGGCCGCACACTCGCTCGCGGCTGAGGTTCCGGAGTCCCGACCCGACGCGCAGCCCGGCAGTCGACCGTTGCTCTGCCTTCCCCAGGCGGGCCGTCCCTGAACGGCGCGGCGACCGGGAATGAAAGGGTCGGGACTCCGGTCCCAAAGCCGCATGTGAGTTCACCATACGAGGACGATGTCATGACATTCAGACAGGTCTCGATCGCCGCCGCACTCGGCGCCTGCTTCTTCGTCGCGCCCGCGTTGGCCCAAACGCCGCCGAACGCGGTCATGCTCACGCCGGGCGTCTGGACGACGCCCGAGATCTCCGCGAAGTGCCAGGCCTTCGCGGCCAAGCGGGTGGGCATGTCGCAGAACACTGACAACTCTCGTCAGGCGGTCGCTCTCGCCTGCGCCCAGAAGCTCTGGAAGCAGGAGCTGGCGCGCGGAAAGAAGACCCCGCCGTCCTGATCAGTTGCTCGTTCGACGTGGCGACCGGCGCGACGGTCTTTGCGCCGGTCGATATCGAGTCAACCGAGGCGGCACGCCGCGCACGATCGTATTCGGATCTCGCAGCGCAGCCGGTCCAACTGCCGACATTGCAAGCTGGGAGAGTTCTCATGGAAGGGACCGCCGGATTCTCGCGAAGCGCAAAGGACGCCCAGTATTGGCGGGACTTCGTAGGTGGCTTCTGGTGCGACACGGTGGATGTGCGCGACTTCATTGTTCGCAACACCACGCCCTACACGGGCGATGAATCCTTCCTGGCTCCGGCGTCGAAGCGCACCAAGGACGTTTGGGCGAAGCTGCAGCCCTATTTTGAAGCCGAGCGGAAGAAGGGCGTGCTTGCGGTGGACGCCGCGACGCCCTCGAGCCTGCTGGCGCACAAGGCCGGCTATATCGACCGCGACAACGAGGTCATCGTCGGCCTGCAGACGGACGAGCCATTCAAGCGCGCGATCTTTCCCTTCGGGGGCTTGAGGATGGTCGAGGCCGGATTGGAAGCCGCCGGCTTCAAACCCGATCCGCAGGTGCACGACACCTTCAGCAAGTATCGCAAGTCGCACAATGACGGCGTTTTCGACGCCTACACGCCGGAGATCATGCGCTGCCGCAAGTCCGGTATCATCACGGGACTTCCCGATGCCTATGGACGGGGTCGCATTATTGGCGACTACCGGCGCGTTGCACTGTACGGCATTGCGCACCTGCTGGCGGCGAAGCGCGCCGAGCGGGTGCAGCTCGACGCGATGTGGCCAACCGACGAGGTGATCCGGCAGCGCGAGGAGCTGTCGGACCAGATCCGCGCCCTCGACGACCTCGCCGCCATGGCGAAGCTCTATGGCTTCGACATCACGCGGCCCGCGGGCGACGCGCAGGAAGCGTTCCAGTGGACCTACTTCGCCTATCTCGGCGCCATCAAGGAGGCGAACGGCGCGGCCATGTCGCTCGGGCGCGTGTCGACCTTCCTCGATATCTATATCGAGCGCGATCTCAAAGAGGGATTGCTGGACGAAGCGGGCGCGCAGGAGCTGTGGGATCAGCTCGTGCAGAAGCTGCGCATCGTGCGCTTCCTGCGCACGCCGGAATACGATGCCTTGTTCAGCGGCGACCCCTACTGGGCGACCGAATGCGTCGGCGGCATGGATCTCGACGGCCGCCCGTTGGTGACCAAGAGCAGCTTCCGCATGCTGCACACCCTCACCAATCTCGGCCCCGCGCCGGAGCCGAACATCACGGTGCTCTGGTCGAAGAGCCTGCCCGAGAACTTCAAGCGTTATTGCATCCGCGTGAGCCGCGCGACCTCGTCGCTGCAATACGAGAGCGACGACCTGATGCGTCAGTTCTGGGGCGACGACTATGCGATCGCCTGCTGCGTCTCGGCCATGCGGCTCGGCAAGCAGATGCAGTTCTTCGGTGCGCGCGTGAACCTCGCGAAGGCCCTGCTCTATGCCATCAATGGCGGCCGCGACGAGATGTCGGGCGACCAGATCGCGCCGCCGGCGCCGCCGATCACCTCCGACGTGCTCGACTACGACGAGGTGTACGAAAAGTTCGACCGCATGATGGAGTGGCTGGCGCGCACCTATGTGCACGCCATGAACTGCATCCACTACATGCACGACAAGTATTTCTACGAGCGGCTCGAGATGGCGCTGCACGATCGCGAGATCCTGCGCACCATGGCGTTCGGCATCGCGGGGCTCTCGGTGGTGGCCGACAGCCTGGCGGCGATCAAATACGCCAAGGTGCACGTGATCCGTGACAGGACAGGGCTTGCGGTCGACTACCGCATCGAGAGCGCCGGCGAACCCCCGCGCTTCGGCAACAACGACGACCGCGTGGACAGCATCGCGTCCGATCTCGTCACGCGCTTCATGCAGAAGGTCCGCAAGCATCCGACCTATCGCAACGCGACCCACACGCAGAGCGTGCTCACGATCACATCGAACGTTGTCTACGGCAAGCACACCGGCAATACGCCGGACGGGCGGCGCGCCGGCGAGCCCTTCGCGCCCGGCGCCAATCCGATGCACGGGCGCGACAGTCATGGCTGGCTGGCCTCCTGTCTCTCGGTCGCCAAGCTACCCTATCGCGATGCACAGGATGGCATCAGCTACACGGTGTCCGTCGCCCCGCAGAAGGCGCACCTCTCGGATGACGAGCTGACCGACGCGGCGGTGCGCGCGTTCGACATGTATTTTGCGAACGGCGGCTTCCACATGAACCTCAACGTCATCGACAAGGAGACGCTCGAGGATGCGATGGCGAATCCCGACAAGTATCCGCAGCTGACGATTCGCGTATCGGGCTACGCCGTCAACTTCGTCCGTCTGACGCGCGACCAGCAGCTCGACGTGATCAACCGCACGTTCCATGGACAGGTTTGAGCATGAGCACGCTTGCGATGCCCGAGCTGGGCGAGCTCGAGGCGGGCAGCCGTTACGACTTGCGCGTCGGGAAGTCGCCTGACGCGCCCGACGAGAGCGTCTTCGTCGAACCCGAGGGCGGCGAGTTCGGCTACGTCCATTCCTACGAGTCCTCATCGCGCTATGACGGTCCGGGCCTGCGCGTGGTTCTCTTCGTTTCCGGCTGCCTGCTTCGCTGCAGCTACTGTCACAATCCCGATACCTGGCACCTCAAAGACGGGACCCACATCTCGGCCCAGCAGGTGATCACGCGGCTCGGGCAATTCGCGCCGGCCTTGAAGGCGCTCGATGGCGGGCTGACGATCTCGGGCGGCGAGGCCATGGTGCAGCTCGCCTTCACGCACCGGATCTTCGCAGCCGCCAAGCGCCTCGGACTGCACACTGCAATCGAGACGTCCGGATTCCTCGGCGCGACGGCCTCGGACGACTATCTCTCCTGCATCGACCTCGTCCTGCTCGATATCAAGAGCGGCGATCCGGACACGTATCGGCAGGCCACCGGCCGCGATCTCGCGCCCACGCTGCGCTTTGCGGAGCGTTTGGCTGCGATGGGCAAGCCGGTCTGGGTGCGCTTCACGCTCGTGCCGGGTCTCACCGATGCGCCCGAGAATGTCGAGAAGATCGCGCGCTTCGTCGCGCCGATGAAGAACGTGCAGTGGGTCGAGGTGCAGCCGTTCCACCAGCTCGGCGCCTTCAAGTGGAAGGCCCTGGGCCTCGAATACAAGCACGCATCAACGCTTGCGCCTTCGCGCGAGGTGATCGATCGCGTGCTCGACCAGTTCCGCAGCGCTGGCTGCCGAGCCCGCTGAATGATGAGAACGACCGTCGAGGAGCCGTACCATGCTTGAGCTCGCACGTGACATCATCGGAAGTCAGCCGATCCTGACGATCTTCCTCGCGATCGGCGTCGGCTACATCCTCGGCCAGGTCAACATCCTCGGCTTCTCGCTCGGAGTCGGAGCCGTCCTCTTCGTCGGCCTGGCGCTCGGCGCCTTCGCGCCGAAGGCGCAGATCAGCGGTCCGATCGGCCTGATCGGCCTGATCATGTTCCTCTATGGGATCGGCATCCTCTACGGCCGGCAGTTTTTCGAGGGCATGATCGGCTCGGCCGGCCGGCGCTACAACCTCCTTGCCCTGGTCGCGGTGATCGCCGGCCTCTTCGTCGCGCTTGGTCTCGGCCATGCTTACGGCATCGCGATCGGCCACACGATGGGCATCTATGCGGGCTCCATGACCAGCACCGCGACGCTGCAGGCCGCGCTCGAGGTCATGAACAACAAGGATCCGTCGATCGGCTACTCCATCGCCTATCCGTTCGGCGTGATCGGCCCGATCCTGTGCATCTACTTCATGACGCGGCAGGTGCAGCCGAAATTCCCCGCCAAGGCGCAGCGCTTCCATATGGGCGAGGTGACGCTCGCCGAGAGTGCGGCCGGCCGCACGCTGGCGGAGCTCATGAAGCTGCTGCCGCAGGGCGTGCAGCCCACCATGCTGCGCACGAGCGGCCGCAACATTGTGCCCGCCAAGGAGACCCTCATGGCGGGCGGCGATGCCATGCTGCTGGTCGCCGAGGAGAAGGAGGCGCTCGAGGAGGCCGCGGCGAAGCTCGGCACGCTCGATCCCGGCAAGCTCGCGCGTGACCGCTCGGACCTCGACTACATCCGTGTCTTCGTCGCGAGGGCCAGCGTGGTCGGAATCCCCCTCTCCCGGCTGCCGATGCCAACCGGCTTCCCCTCCCGTCTGCTGCATGTGCGGCGCTACGACACCGACCTCGTTCCATCGCCCGATCTCACGCTCGAGTTCGGCGATCGCGTCGGCATCCTGGTTCCGGCCGACCGCAAGGAGGAGATCCGCAAGCACTTCGGCGACAGCGTCAAGGCGGCCGCCGAGTTCAGCTACGTCTCGCTCGGCCTCGGCATGGTGCTCGGCGTTCTGCTCGGATTGATCCCGATCCCGATCCCGGGCGTCGGCACGGTCACGCTCGGCATCGGCGGCGGACCGCTGATCGTGGCGCTGATCGTCGGCAAGCTGCGGCGCACGGGCCCGCTGCTCTGGGTCATGCCGCTTCCCGCCAATATCGTGCTGCGCAATTTCGGCCTGGCCCTGTTCCTCGCCACGGTCGGCATTAACGCAGGCCAACCCTTCGTGCGCACGGTTGCCGAGTCCGGCTTCACCATGCTGTTCATCGGCGTCGCGGTGCTGCTGACCACGGTCGCGATCGTGCTGCTAGTCGGCCACTATCTGATGAAGATCCCGTATGACGACCTGGTCGGCGTCGCCTCGGGTGCAACCGGCAATCCCGCGATCCTGGTCTACTCGACCCGGATGGCGCCGACCGAACGGCCCGACATCGGCTACGCCATGATCTTCCCGTCGATGACGATCGCGAAGGTCATCGCGGTGCAGATCGTCGGACTGCTGGCCGTGGCCGCGCCGAAGTGAGCGCACCATGCAGGTCGCGCCTCGCACAGCCGAGGGCACTGCGGACCGCGCTCCAGCCGGCGACCAGGCGCAGATGGAGCAGACGCTTTCGGTCGCGGTCCTGCTGAGCTTCGCCGGCGGCGCGCTCGATGCCTACACCTGGATCGCGCTCGACGGGGTGATGGCCAACGCCCAGACCGCGAATGTCGTGCTGATCGGCGTGCATGCCGCCACCGGCAACTGGACCCAGGCGCTCAACCACATTCCGCCCGTCGTGGCCTTCGTCTGCGGCGTGTTCGTCGTGTGCCGGCTGCGCGCCGGAGCGTCGGCCCATGGCCGGCGCAACGTGGCCCTGCTCAGCCTGCTGCTCGAGATCGTGATGCTGGTCACCGTCATGATCCTGCATGTGCGGCTGCCGAGCGTGGCCGGGACACTGGGCATCTCGTTCGCGGCCGCCATGCAGACCACGAGCTTCGCCAAGGTCGAGAGACGCACCTTCAGCTCCGTCATGGTGACCGGAAACCTGCGCCGCGCCGCCGAGGAGATCTACGCCGGACTGGCTGAGAACGATGCCTCGGCGCTTCGCCAGGCGCGCGTGCTGCTGATCGTGTGCGCGACGTTCGCCCTCGGCGCCGGCATCGGCGCTGTCATGACGGTCGGGATCGGCGCGCGCGCCCTCCTGCTGCCGATCGCGTTGCTGCTCGCGGTACTGCTGCGCTGCCTCTGGACCGCGGAGCTCGGACCGATCCATCTCGGGAGGCCTGGCCAATGACCGAACGCCCGCAGGATCTGCACGACCGCACGGCGCTGCAGCTCGTCATTGACCCGATCCTGCCCGCCGCCATGGCGCTGCGCGCCGAGGAGCATGGCGTCAAGCGGGCCGCGATCGACCCCCTCATGGTGTTCGTGCTCAGCGTCCTGGGCGGCGCTTTCGTGGCGTTCGGTGCGATCTTTGCGACGACGGTCAGCGCCGGCACTATGGCGATGAGCGACGGGGCGACGCTCGCGCTGCCTTACGGCATCACACGCCTGCTGATCGGGCTCGCCTTCTGCCTCGGCCTCATCTTGGTGGTCATCGGCGGCGCCGAGCTGTTCACCGGCAATAATCTGATCGTCATGGCCTGGGCGAGCCGCAAGGTCACGACGCGGAGGTTGCTCGGAAACTGGGCGCTGGTGTTCGCGGGGAATGCCGTGGGGGCGCTGGCGACGGCCGTGCTCCTGTTCCTCTCGACGCAGTACACGTTCGGCGGCGGCGCGGTCGGCCTCGTCGCGTTGAACACGGCGCACGCCAAGGCTTCGCTCGCCTTCGTCCCGGCGCTCATCCTCGGCATCCTGTGCAATGCGCTGGTCTGCCTCGCGGTCTGGATGTGCTACAGCGCGCGCACCTCGGTCGATCGCGTGGTGTCGATGGTGCCGCCGATCGCCGGCTTCGCGGCGGCCGGCTTCGAGCACAGCATCGCGAACCTCTATTTCATCCCGGTGGGGCTGCTCATCCGGGCCGGCGCGCCGGCGTCGTTCTGGGACTCCATCAAGCGCACGCCAGCGGATTTCCCGGCGCTCACCTGGGAGAACTTCCTCGGCAATCTCGTGCCGGTCACCCTCGGCAACATCATCGGCGGCTCGCTGATGGTCGCCGCCGTCTATTGGTTCATCTATCTGCGTAGCCGAGCGGAGCGTCAGTAGACGTCAGTAGCGGCACCAATAGTGCGGGCCATATGCGGGCCTGGTGCATGCCGAGAAGCGATAGGGCTCGGTCGTCACATAGGTGTAGCTCGCATAGGGATAGCCGCCCGCATAGCCGGTCGGCCCATAGCCGTAGCCATAAGACGGATAGGTGTAGCCGTAATACGACCCGTAGCCGTAGCCATAGGCCGGATACGAGTAGCCGTAATACGGATAGGCCGCATAAGGATATGAGGCCGCGACCGCCGCGGCGCCGAGCGCGGCGGCGCCCCAGTAAGGGCGAGAGCCCCAGCGGTGACCCCATCCGGGACGGCCCGCCCAGCCGCCGCCCCATCCGACTCCCCAGCCGGGCCGGCCGCCCCAGCGCGCATCCGCATGATCGCCGAGAGCCGGAACCAGGACGGCCGTGAGCGCGGTGAGGATGAGAGCGCGGCGCATGATCATGCTCCTCGGATATTGCCCCGATGTCATCTTGTGAGGGCCGCACGCCGCGTGCACTCGGGGCCATTCCCGAAGTCGCGGCGTGCGAGTCCGGATGTCGGCTCAGCGCCGACGGCCTCCGCCGCCACGGCCGCCGCCGCCGCGGAAGCCACCGCCGCCATGCATGGCCATGCCGCGTCCGCCGCCGCCCGAAAACCG
>JAEYAU010000130.1 GCA_023404705.1 Pseudomonadota bacterium | reverse complement strand
GGGGGCTCCGAGCGCATGGTGCCCGCGGCAACGCCTCGCAAGGGTTGCCCCGGCCGGGCGCGCACCCCGGCGGAGGTCCGCCTCGCAAGCGGGCCGCGCCATCTCGGCGCTCCGCTCCCTCACCGGGAGCCTCGCGGCACACCTCCGGGCGCAACGCGCCGCGGAGATGAAAGCGCTTTCTTCGTAGGGTGTGCTCGTGCGGTCCATGAATTCGCGATGTGCTCATGCCTCGATCCGCACGAGCGCACGCGTGCTGAGTCGCCGCACGCGTGCGCTCGGCGCGGTCGGTCTCGACGTTTCTGCCTTCGATGCCTCGGCGCGCCGAGCACACCCTACGCCCCATGTGACGATGGCGCCCATTCAATCCCACACGCCGGCGCCCTAGGATCGCTCCGCAATGCCTCTCGCCTCCACCAAGGACACGCTAGCCTCTGCGCCGCCGCTTCTGTCCGCGCAACGCGCCGCCGGCCGGCACGCGGTCGCGCTCGCGCTGGCGCTCGCCGCCTATGTGGGCCTCGAGTGGGTGAGCTTCATCCACGAGTACAAGGGCGTGCCGATCACGCCGTGGAATCCGGGGCTTGGCTTGGTCTTCGCGCTGATGCTGCTCGGGGGGCTGCCCTATGCGGGCGTGCTCTTCGCCGGCGTCGTGATCGCCGAAACCACCGTGCTGCAGACGATTCTCGCCTGGCCGATCGTGCTCGCCATCGCGGTCATCTTCGCGGTGGTCTACGGCGCCGCGGCTTTCCTCGTGCGTCGCTCACTCGACGTGCGGCTCGATCATCTGCGCGACATCATGATCCTGCTCGGCGCCGCTTTCTCGGGCGCGCTGGTCGCGGCGCTGCTCCTCTCCATGCTGCTGCTGCTGGATGCGCAGCTCGACGCGCCCGACCTGCTGGTCGCCTCGCTGCCGCTGCTCGTCGGCGACCTCATCGGCATCGCGGTCGTGACGCCGCTCACGCTGCGCGTGATCCGGCGCGCGCGCGAATGGCCGCGCCGCTACGCGCCGCTGCTCGAGGTGCTGGCCTATGTCGCCCTGATCACGGCCTCGCTCTGGATCGCCGAGAGCAGCCGCGCCGGCACGGCCTTCGACCTCTTCTATCTGCTCTTCGTGCCGGTGGTGATCGCGGCGGTGCGCCACGGCCTCGACGGCGCCTGCGTCGCGCTCGCGCTCGCGCAGTTCGGCCTGCTCGGCGTCGTCCACTTCCATGGCATGGATGCTCACGCCTTCACCCAATTCCAGACTCTCATGCTGGTCCTCACCTCCACCGGCCTGGTGGTCGGCGTCGTCGTCAGCGAGCGCGAGAATGCCGACCGGCGCGTCCGCGAGGCCGAGGCGCAAATCAAGGAGAAGGAGGCTGAAGCCGCCCATGCGGCGCGCCACAATCTGGTGAGCGGCATGGCCTCCGCGCTCGCCCACGAGATCAACCAGCCGATGACGGCCGCGCGCGCGCTGGCACGCTCCGCGCAGCACCTCATCGAGCAGCCCGCGCCGGATCTTTCACGCGCCGCCGGCAACCTTTCGACCCTGGTCGCGCATATCGATCACGCGGGCGGCGTGGTCGCGCGCATGCGCGACTTCCTCCGCCGCGGGCGCCCGCATGTCAGCACGGTGGACCTGCGCGGCGTGCTCGACGACGCGATCCTCTTGGCGGGCACGGAGGCCAGCCAGCAGGGCGTCAGCATCGTACTCTACGCCCCCGCGGTGCTGCCGCCGGTCTATGGTGACCGCGTGCAGCTCCAGCAGGTCCTGCTCAACCTCATGCACAACGCCATCGAAGCCATTTCTGCAACGGGCCGCCCCGACGGCCGCATCGACATCCTGGTCGAGCGCCTCGACGATCCGCCGCGCGTCGAGATCGCGGTGCGCGACAACGGCGCCGGCGTCGACGCCGCGCTGGCGGACCGCTTGTTCGCGCCGCTCACCACCTCGAAGACCGAAGGGCTGGGCCTCGGCCTTGCGATCTGCGCGGCAATCGTCGAATCCCACGGCGGGCGGGTCTGGCTGCAGGCGGGCACGCCCGGCGCCACCGAATTCCGCTTCACGCTCCCGCTCGATGGAGACAGATGACGCATGCCGGGGCCGACGATCTTCATCATCGACGACCAGGCTTCGGTGCGTCACGCGCTTGGTGAGATGCTCAACGTCTTCGGCTTCACGGTCGAGACCTTCGAGTCCGCCGACGTTTTCCTCGCGCAGCTCGATCCGGTCCGCGCGGGCTGCGTCGTCGCCGACGTGCGCATGCCCGGCACGGACGGCATCGCGCTCGCGCGCGAGCTCGCGCGCCGCAACACCATACTGCCTGTCGTGCTGATCTCGGGTCATGCCGACGTGCCGATGGCGGTCGCCGCGATCAAGGCGGGCGCCGAGGATTTCATCGAGAAGCCGGTGGACGACGTGCAGCTCGTCGCCGCCATCAATCGCGGGCTCGCGCGCCTGATGGAGCGGCAGGAGCACGAGCGCTCGGTCGCCGCGCTCACCGCGCAATTCGAGCGCCTCACGCCGCGCCAGGTCGAGATCTTCGATCTGGTCGCGCTCGGCTATACGAGCCAGGCGATCGCCGGGAAGCTCGAGATCAGCGTGCGCACGGTCGAGAGCTATCGCGCCGAGATCATGGAGAAGATGCAGGCCGAGAGCGTCGCCGTGCTGGTGCGCCAGGCCGTCCGCCTCGGGCGGGTCGCGCCCTAGCGCATGTTCCGCGCCCCGTAGAACTACCACCCCATCGATGCGGATACCGCGCCACCGCGCCGTCACTATCCTTATGGGCGCAATCGCATTTGGAGCGTGTCATGGGCGATCGATGGACTTTGCAGGGGCCGGCGCATGTTGACCTGCTCGGCCGGCTGAGATCGCGCACCGCTTCGCTCGCGCTCGCCGCCGGCGCGCTGGCGCCGTTCGCGCTGCTGAGCCTGCTGGCACCGCGGCCGATCGCGCTGCCGCTGTTCGCACTGTTCGCCATCGCGGGCGCCGCCATCCTGGCCACGCTGGCCTGGATCTTCGGCGCGCGGCGCGAGGCCAACGAAGTGACGCTCTGGGACGCGTCGGGTGCGCTCGCCTTCTTCGGCTGCGCGGCCGCGATGCTGGCGCGCCCCGAGAACGTGGTGCGGCTGTTCGACTATCTGATCGTCGCGCCGTAACTGCAGAAGCCAGGCCGGGCCCCTCTGGCAGCCGAAAGGCTGCGATGTCGGACTGGACACACGTGGAGGAAACCCACATGTGCCGGCCCATTCCGTGCATTGCGACATCGTTGGCACTCCGCGCCGGCACGGCCGGCGGCGGAGCGCGTCGCCGTTTCCCTGAGCCATCTCACGCGAGGATGTGCCCGTGAACCTGCAGCATAAGCCGATTGAGTTCGAAGCGAACGAGTCGCACACGCGCAGTGGTGAAGGCATCATCGCGCATCGCGACTCGGCCGACGCTGTGCTGCATGCGCTCGGCTCCGACGCGGCACACGGCCTGTCGCAAGCCGAGGCGCAGCGCCGCCTCGCCGAGGTCGGCCCGAACCGGCTCAAGAGCGCGCCCGAGACGCCCTGGTGGAAGCGCCTCGCCGAGCAGTTCGAGAATCTCCTGGTCGTGATCCTGCTGGTCGCGACCGTCATCTCGGCGGTCGAATGGCTCTTGCAGGATCCGCGCGAGAGCGCGCTGCCCTACGAAGCCATCGTCATCCTGGCGATCGTCACGCTCAACGCATTACTGGGCTATTTCCAGGAGGCGCGGGCGGAGCGCTCGGTGCGCGCCCTGATGGCGCTCGCGGCGCCCGAATCCACCGTGATCCGCGACGGCGAGCGCCGCCGCGTCGCGGCCGACGATATCGTGCCCGGCGACGTCGTGCTGATCGAAGCCGGCGACAAGATCCCGGCCGACGCGCGCATCGTCGAGAACGCCAACCTGCACACAGACGAGGCGCCGTTGACCGGCGAGAGCCTGCCGGTCGCCAAGGACAGCCATCCCGTCGAAGCCGAAGCGGGTCTCGGCGACCGCCGCAACATGCTGTTCGCCGGCACTGTCGCGACCTACGGCCGAGCGCGCGCCGTCGTCGTCGCGACCGGCATGGGCACGGAAGTCGGCCGCATCGCGGGCCTGCTCGAATCCGCCGAGAGGGAGCCGACGCCGCTGCAGCAGGAGCTCGACCGGACCGGCAAGCGCCTCACCGTCGTGATGCTCGGTATCTGCGCCGTGGTGTTCGCAACTGGTCTGCTGAGCAGCGCGACGTTCACGCTCAACGCCGTGCTGGCGCTGTTCCTGTTCGCGGTCGCGCTCGCGGTCGCCGCGATCCCCGAGGCGCTGCCCGCGATCGTCACGGTGGGCCTCAGCCTCGGCGTGCGCCGCATGGCCGCCGCGCATGCGATCGTGCGCAAGCTGCCGGCAGTCGAGACTCTCGGCGCCGCCACCGTGATCTGCTCCGACAAGACCGGCACGCTCACCCGCAACGAAATGACGGTGCGCGCGATCGAGACCGCGGCCGGTCTCATTGAAGTCTCGGGCACCGGCTACATCCCGGACGGCACGTTCAAGAGCGGCGGCGCCGCGCTGGCGGCGGACGCACCGACCTACGCTCTGGTCGAGCAGCTGCTCTCCGCGGCGGCCCTCGCCAATGACGCGACGCTCTCCGAGCAGGAGGGGCGCTGGAAGGTGCAGGGCGATCCGACGGAAGGTGCGTTGGTCGTCGCGGCGCGCAAGCTGGGCATCTCAGAGGCGAAGCTGGCGCGCTTCCCGCGCATTGCCGAGATCCCGTTCACCTCCGAGCGCAAGCGTCACACCACGGTTCATGCTGATCGGGAGCGCCCCGGCGAGCTCCAGGTTTTCGTCAAGGGCGCGCCCGAGATCCTGATGGAGAAGTGCCGCCACGTGCTCGGCCGCGACGGCATCGTACCGCTCGACGCCGCGGCGCGCGCCGATCTCCTGCGCCGCAACGAGGGCCTCGCCAACCAGGCGCTGCGCACGCTGGCGGTGGCCTCGCGCCGCCTGCCGGCGGCCGCGCTCGGCGTCAACGCCGCCGACACACCGCTCGAGATCGAGCTGCCCGAAAGCATCGAGGACGATCTCGTCCTTCTCGGCCTCGTCGGCATGATCGATCCGCCGCGCGAGGAGGTGAAGGGCGCCGTCGCGGTCGCGCGCCGCGCCCATATCCGCACTGTGATGATCACGGGCGACCATCCGGCGACGGCCGCCGCCATCGCGCGCGAGCTCGGCATCCTCGAGCCGCGCGCCCGCGTCGTCACCGGCGCCGAGCTGCGCACCATGGGCGTCCGCGAGCTCGATGCCATCGTCGAGGACGTGCGCGTCTTCGCCCGCGTCGATCCCGAGCACAAGCTGCGCATCGTCGAAGCACTGCAGCGCAAGGGCCACATCGTGGCCATGACGGGCGACGGCATCAACGACGCGCCCGCGCTGAAGACCAGCAATATCGGCGTCGCCATGGGCATCACGGGGACCGACGTGTCCAAGGAAGCCGCCGACATGGTGCTCACCGACGACAACTTCGCCAGCATCGTCCAGGCGACCGAGGAAGGCCGGGGCGTCTACGACAACATCCAGAAGTATCTCATCTACCTGCTGTCGACGAATTCGGGCGAGCTGCTCACCATGTTCGCGGGCGTCATGTTCGCCGGCGTGCTCGGGCTCGTCTCGGCCGGGTCCGGCCTGTTCCTGCCGCTGCTCGCCGCGCAGCTCCTCTGGATCAACCTCATCACCGACGGTCCGCCCGCGCTCGCGCTCGGCGTCGATCCCAAGGATCCCGATCTGATGAAGCGGCCGCCGCGTGCGCGCGGCTCCGGCATTCTCCTCACCGAGGACTGGATCCGGCTCGCCTGCGTCGGCCTGCTCATGATGGTCGGCACGCTCGCCGTGCTCGATGCCTATTATCCGGGCGGCCTGTTCACGCTGTTCGCGACCGGCACCGCGCCGAACGCGGCCGACGAGGCGCATGCCCGTACCATGGCGTTCACCACGCTGATGATGTTCCAGCTGTTCGACGTCTATAATTGCCGCTCGCGCCGCCGCAGCGCCTTCACGGGCTTCCTGCGCAACAAGTGGCTGCTGGTCGCGATCGCCTTCTCGCTCGGCACGCACCTCATGGTAATCTATCTCCCCGCGATGCAGGCCGCATTCCACACCGTGCCGCTCTCCGCGCGCGACTGGCTGGTCGCGACCGCGGTCTCGGCCTCGCTGCTCGTCGCCATGGAGATCGCCAAGATCTTTCTGCGCGCCCGCGACGCGCGCCGGGAGGCTGTGCCCGTTGCGCAGCAGGAGCGCCGCGATACGCTGCACTCGCCGGCCTGAGGTCCCGCTCGCGCTTGGCGAGCCGGAACCGACCCGTGACAGCGGCCGCATCCCGTGCCATGCCTGGCACGGGTGAGGTGGATCGTGAGTCTTGCACTGACATTCCTCGGCGCCGCAGGCACCGTCACGGGCTCGAAATATCTCGTGCGCCAGGGCGACGCCCGACTGCTGGTCGATTGCGGCCTGTTTCAGGGACTCAAGGAGCTGCGCGAGCGCAACTGGGCGCGCTTCCCGGTCGAGCCGCGCACCCTCGCGACGGTCCTGCTCACCCACGCGCATCTCGATCATTCGGGCGCGCTGCCGCTGCTGGTGCGCCAGGGCTACAAAGGTCCGGTGCTCTGTACTGAGTCGACGGCCGATCTCTGCCGCATCCTTCTGCCGGACTCCGGCTTCCTGCAGGAAAAGGACGCCGAGTTCGCTAACCGACACGGCTACTCGAAACACAAGCCGGCGCTGCCGCTCTACACCGCGTCGGACGCGATCCGCGCGCTCGAGCAGCTCGAGACAGTGCCCTTCGAGACGGCGCATAAGATTGCCGAGGGCGCGACCGCGACCTGGCGCCGCTCCGGCCATATCCTCGGCGCCGGCTCGATCGAGCTGAGCTGGGCCGGGACGCGCGTCGTCTTCTCGGGCGACCTTGGCCGCTACGGCGATCCCATGATGGTCGATCCGGTCGCGGTGCCGCGCGCCGACTACCTGCTGGTCGAGTCCACTTACGGCGATCGGCGCCATGGCGGGCAGGATCCCGAGGACATCATGACCGAGATCATCGGCCGCACCATCCGTCGCGGCGGGACGGTCGTCATTCCGGCCTTTGCGGTCGGCCGCGCCCAGAGCCTGCTCTTCCATCTCCATCGCATGAAGGCCGACGGTCGGCTCAACCATGTGCCGGTCTTCCTCGACAGCCCCATGGCGGTCGATGCCAGCGAGATCTTCTGCAAGCGCACCGCGGACCATAAGCTCGGCGAGACGGAATGCCGGCGGGCCTGCGAGGTCGCACGCTATGTCCAGAGCGTCGAGGAGTCGAAGGCGCTCACCGCCAATCCCATGCCCAAGGTGATCATCTCGGCGAGCGGCATGGCGACCGGCGGCCGCGTGCTGCATCACCTCAAGCGCTACGCGCCCGATGCCCGCAACACCGTGCTGTTCGCCGGCTTCCAGGCGCCCGGCACGCGCGGCGCCTCCATGGTCGGCGGCGCCGAGACTGTTCGGATCCACGGCGAGGACGTGCCGGTGCGCGCCGAGGTCGCGAACCTCAACATGCTCTCGGCTCATGCGGATGCGGACGAGCTCATGCGCTGGCTGCGTGGCTTCGCCGCGCCGCCGCGCAAGACCTTCATCACCCATGGTGAGCCCGGGCCTGCCGAGGCCTTCCGCCAGCGCATCGAGGCGGAGCTGGGCTGGAGCTGCGTCGTGCCGCAGCACGGCCAGGAGTTCGAGCTCTCATGAGCGCCGCGCCGGCCAATGGCCGCCAGCAGGTACGCGCGCGCCGCCTCGGTCTCGACACGCACCAAGAGGCCGTGGTGCTGATGCACAAGGACTGCCCGGTCTGCCGCTCCGAGGGCTTCACGGCGCGCAACCAGATCCTGCTGCAGAACGGCACGCACCGCATCATCGCGACGCTCTACCAGGTCACGGGCAACTGGATCGCTCATGACGAAGCCGCGCTCTCCGAGTCCGCGTGGGAACGCCTCGGTCTCACGGACGGTGAGACGCTCACGGTGGCGCATCCGGAGCCCGTCGCCTCGCTCGCCTACGTGCGCAGCCGCGTCTACGGCAAGGCCCTAAGCGAGACGGCGCTGCGCGCCATCATCCGCGACATCGTCGATGGCCAGTATTCCGACGTCCATCTCTCGTCCTTCCTCACGGCCTGCGCGACCGCGCCCCTGTCGCGCGACGAGACCGTGGCCTTGACGCGCGCCATGGTGGAGGTCGGCGATCGCTTGCGCTGGACATCCGCCACGGTGGTCGACAAGCATTCGGTCGGCGGTCTGCCGGGCAATCGCACCACGCCGATCATCGTCTCGATCGTCGCGGCGCTCGGCCTCACCATGCCGAAAACCTCGTCGCGCGCGATCACGTCGCCGGCCGGCACGGCCGACGCCATGGAGACGCTGGCGCCGGTCGATCTCGCGGTCGCCGACATCCATCGCGTGGTCGAGCGGGAAGGGGGCTGCATCGTCTGGGGCGGCGCCGTGCGGCTCAGTCCCGCCGACGACATCCTGATCCGTGTCGAGCGCGCGCTCGATCTCGACACCGAAGGCCAGATGATCGCATCGGTGCTGTCGAAGAAGATCGCGGCCGGCTCCACCCATGTCGTGATCGACATGCCGGTCGGCCCCACCGCGAAGGTGCGCAGCACCGCGGCCGCCGAAGTGCTCGCGGCCGGCCTCACGTCCGTTGCCGAGGCCTTCGGCTTGCGCGTGACCATCAATGCTGGCGACGGCTCGCAGCCGATCGGCCGCGGCATCGGGCCGGCGCTCGAAGCCCATGATGTGCTCGCGGTGCTGCGCGGCGCGCCCGACGCGCCGCGCGATCTGCGCCAGCGCGCCGTTACGCTTGCGGGTTCGCTGATCGAGATCGGCGGTCTCGCGGCCGCAGGCGTGGGCCACCAGATGGCGGCGCACGCTCTCGACGACGGCCGCGCCTGGGCGAAGTTCCAACGCATCTGCGAGGCGCAAGGCGGCATGCGCGTGCCGCCGGTCGCGCGGCACCAGCGTCCGCTGCTCGCGCCGCGGAGCGGGCCGCTCGCGCTCATCGACAACCGCAAGATCGCCAAGCTCGCGAAGCTCGCCGGCGCGCCCGAGGACAAGGCAGCCGGCGTCGCGCTGCACGTGCGGCTCGGCGATACCGTGGCGGCCGGCGAGCCCCTGTGCACCGTGCATGCGGAGTCGCCGGGCGAGCTCGCCTATGCGCTGCACTACGCGGCCGCCAACCCCGACATCTTCGGAATTGCCGAGACATGACGCTGCTCTTGCCGATGCCCGGCAATGAGGCGCTGGCGCAAGCGCTCGTGCCGCACGGCTTCGAGATCGCGGCAAGCGAGATGCGCCGCTTTCCGGATGGCGAGACTTACTTGCGCTTTCTCGGCGACCTCCAGGATCGCTCGCTCGCGATCCTCTGCACGCTCGTGCGTCCGGACGACAAGTTCCTCGGCCTTGCCTTCGCGGCCGCCACCGCGCGCGAGCTCGGCGCGGCACGCGTCGGGCTGATCGCGCCCTATCTCGCCTATATGCGCCAGGACCGTCGCTTCAAGCCGGGCGAAGCCGTGACCTCGCGCCCCTTCGCGCATCTGCTGTCGCAGGGCTTCGACTGGATGGTCACGGTCGATCCGCACCTGCACCGCTACGGCTCGCTGAGCGAGATCTACACGATCCCGACACGCGTCGTGCATGCGGCGCCGCTGATCTCGGCCTGGATCCGCGCCAATGTTCCCCAGCCGCTGGTGATCGGTCCCGACAGCGAGAGCCAGCAATGGGTCTCGGCGGTCGCTGCCGACTGCGGGGCGCCCTATACGGTGCTCGAGAAGGTGCGGCACGGCGACCGCGACGTGGAAATCAAGGTGAAGGATCTCGGCGCTTGGCGCGGGCGCACCGCCGTGCTGGTGGACGACATCATCTCGAGCGGCCGCACCATGATCGCGGCGGTGCGCCAGCTCGCGGCTGCCGGCTTTGCGGCGCCGGTCTGCATCGGCGTGCACGGCCTGTTCGCGGACGGCTCCGACCGGCTGCTGCAGGAAGCGGGCGCCCACGTCGTAACTTCGGACACGGTGCCGCATCCGACCAACGCCCTCTCGGTCGCGCCGCTGCTGGCGGAGGCGGTCCGCGCGCTCGCCTGACGCGGATGCGCGCAATTTGCCGATCACATTTTACGTCTCGTTAAGATTCGATTCAGCTTGGGGCCTGAACATCCGCGCATGAGCGCCGGGCCCGCCGTCGAGGAATTGAGCCGCGAGGATGCGACGCCGGAGCGCGTCCCGTCCGAAGGCGCGCCAGGCCGGAAGCTGCCGCCGGCGCCTCAGCTCGAATTCCCGACGGGGCCGATGCGGCCGACGCCCGGC
>JAEYAU010000113.1 GCA_023404705.1 Pseudomonadota bacterium | reverse complement strand
GGCCGGCGGGGGGGGCGCCCGCGCCGGGGGGCGGGGCGCGCCAGCCCTTCGGCAGCGACTCGCCGGGCTTGAGCTCGAATACGCGCGCCGGCTGGCGTGCGTGATAGCCCCAGGTGGGGATGGTCTGGTCGGTCATAAGTCTCTCCAGATCGAATGTGGGTGGGCGAAGGCGTGCGGAGATCGCGCAGGCGTGCGCTATCGCGTGCCGTGCGCGCGAAGCGCTCCGGCCTAGTGCGAGCCGATCTCGGCAGTGGTCGCCCTCGCCCACCCCGCGGCAGCCAGAGAGTGAGGGGGACTCTCGGCGCCGCTATTCTTCCTTGGCGCATGTTCTTATCGGCGAACCGGTCTCCACTTCGCCGGGACATGCGCGAGGCGTCAGCCCGTCAGGCGGGAGGCGAGCTCGGGGTAGATCGCCTTCCAGCCGTAGAGCACGTCGACGCGGATGATCTCCTCGTCGGTGTTGATGTCGTAATCCTTCACGACACGCACCGAGAGGCCGTCATCGGTCTCGCGGGCCTTGAACGAGGCGCCGTCCGGCATCTCGAGCGGCACCGTGACGAGGGCGAAGGCGTTCTTGTGGAAGCAGAGGTTCTGCGGATAGACCGCGGAACCGGTGCCGACCACCGTGATCGCCGCATTGTCGGCTGGCGCCGCCGAGACGGTCTGGTAGGGACCGCTCGTGATGATCGCGGGCGAGATCGCCACCGTAGCATTGCCCGAGCCGTCCGCGGACACGTCCGCCTTGACGACGAACTGTTGCAGGTAGGGCATCACGGTCTTGCCCGTGCTCCCCTCGCCCGGCACCGGGTTCACGGCGAAGACACCCGCGATCGTGAACACGTCGCCGCGCTTGAGCACCGCCGATGAGGCGGTCCAGCCGTCCGTCACCAGGTTCTGCTGGTTGGTCGACTTGACCGCCGAGTAGGCGACGCTCTGCGAAGCGCCGTTCACCAGCGGCGTGCCTGCCTTGGTGCCGACTGTGTGGCTGCGCACGTTCACGGACTCGAGCGTCTTGAAGCCCGCGAGATTGCCGATCTCGCCGGACTTCCACGCCTCCATGGCCATCTGCGGCATGTTGAGCGTCGTGAGCGTCGCCGCAATGGTCTGGAACGCGGCCGAGTTCATGATCGCGCGACGTTCGGTGGTCGGCACGGCCATCTCGGTGAGCCGTTGCGCGGCGGCGCCGACGGCCGCGTAGTTCGCAGGGGTGGTGCCGGGCGTTCCGACCAGGTTCCAGACCTCGCGATACATCAGCGCGCCCGCCTGGTCGATGGTGTTGGCGAGGGTGATCATCGCGGGCTTCACGTAGCGATCGGAATATTCCTCGATCGAGAGCGTGAGGTCCTGGGTCGAGAACTTCCAGGAGACGTGCTTGCGCTGATCGATGACGATCGGCGTGTCGCCTTCCTCGACGTCCTGGTTGACCCGCGTGGCGCCGTCGGCCGTGTAGAACTTCACCGGCTTGCGGATCGTGACCGAGTTGCCGATCTTGACGAACTCGTTCTTGTACTGGCGATGTACCTGCTTGCCGAAACGCAGCTCGTTCTGCAGCTGCATCAGGGCTTCCTTGGCGATCTTGTTGGGAGTGAGAAGGGTATTCGGCATTTTCGTCTTCAGCCTTTCATCAGCGGCCGCCGCCCGCCTCGCGCCAGCGGCGATAGTCGGTCATCGTCATGCGGTCGGGATCGCCGCGCGGAACGAGGCCGCCCTTGAGCTGGCGCAAGGGAGCGGGAGCCTGGGTGTGTCTGCGGGGTTGCGGGAGCGCCAGCCGATCGCTGCCTTCCAGGCGGCCGACGGCGCGAACGATCTCGCGCTCTGTCATGCCGCTGAGCTCGGCGAGCTCCTCGGGGTTCCTGGCGTAGTGATAGGCGAGAAGCGCGGACTTGTCCGATGCCATGATCTCGCGGATCACAGCGCTCGGCACCTGCACGCCTCTCATTCGGGAGAGAGCTTCATCGAAGTCTTCGATGCGCTCGCGCGCATCGTCGACACGCTGATAATGCGCCTCCGCGGTCTCGTGCATGGCCTCGCTCTGGCGTTCTGCGAAGCGGGCCTGCTCGTGACGTTGGATCTCCTGACGCACGGCCTGGCGCGCATTGTGCGCCGCCACTGCGTTCTGGTAGGCGAAGTAGTCGCCGGCGTAGTCGTTCTCCTGCGGCGGCGGCTCGGCTTGTGCGCGCGCCGTTTCGGCAAGCCGCCGCAGCTCCGCGTTCTCGGCCGCGAGCTGCGCGCTGCGCCGCTTGAGCCGCGCGTAGCCCGAGCGCGGCCGGCGCGAGTCCGAGGAATCATCATCGTCCTCGGTCTCGGCCCTGGCCCCGCGCACGACCACCTCGTCGGGAAGCGGCGGTGCCTCATAGACGACTGGCGACGCGTCCGGCCGCTGGTGGGCCTGGCCTGCGATCGACGGCTCGTCGGGAAGAGGCGTCCCTTCGTTCAACGTGTCCATTCGCTCTCCTGAAACGCAAAGGCCGCCGAAGCGGCGGCCCGTTTCCATCGCGGCACCGGCACGATGTGCGCCGGCGTCACACGAAGCTCTGAATTGTTTGTGCTTGCGTTGTCGACCCGCGCTCCAAGAGTCTCGGGCGTCGGAGCTTCCGCGAGCTCGGCCCAGGCTGGGTGTCAATCGCGCGAAGCGCGCCGCGCTCGGGGACCGCGCGTGTCCAGCGGAGACTGGCTTGGCCCCTGACCCGGCGCTAACGGGCTGCGACGCTGTCGATCGCCGTCATGATTTCGCCGGTCGCTGTCTGGTGCACCATGTGTCCGGTTCCGCGAACACATCGCAGCGTGCTGTGAGGAATGTCCCGGTGCAGACGGGCTGCTTGCTCGCTTTCGACAAGTCGATCCTCTGCGCCTGCGACAATCGCGACTGGCATCTGCAGCAGCTGGTAACGATCCTGCAGTGCGCCCGCGGACGGTATCATCATTGCGGATTCAGCAGCGCTCGCGCGGATCTGAGATGGTCGAACAGCCATCTCCTCGGGGAAGCCTTCGAATTTCTTTGGGACCGGGCTCGGGCCGAAGATCTTGCGCAGCAGCAGCGGCCATATCAGCCGGCTCAAGAGAGGAGACACGGTGTGGCTCAAGAGATCGCCGAACACCGGTATGGCTGGGGGCGACAGGATCACGACATCTGCGCGAGCGGTCGGGTAATAATATCCGGAGGCAAGAACCAGGGCCTCGACCTTCTGCGGATATTTCATCGCCAGAGCGAGCGCCACCAACGTTCCCCATGAATGTCCGACGACGATGGCGCGTGGGATACCGATCTTCCGCAGAGCGGCGGCGATAAGGTCAGCCTGCGCTTTTGGAGTCCAGACGGTGCCGCGCGGTCGACTGCTGTGTCCAAATCCGGGCGGTCGATGGCGATCACGCGGTATTTTCTGGCCGCCCACTCGATCAACCCGCTGGATTCAAAATCCTGCACCATGCTCCCGTTGCCGTGGAGCAGAACGAGCGGCGTCCCCGTCCCCCGCTCGACGTAATGAAGGCGCGTACCGGCCACTGTCATGAATCGCCCGCGCGGCGGGTTTCGACGTTCGGCGCGATGCGCCAGCCATCGGTTCAAGAGTGCCGACGCAACCGCCGCTACGACAACACCGGCTGCAATCCGCTGGGCCTTCTGTGTCCTGGAGGAAACAACCAAAATAGATGACTCCAATACCACGCGTGGGTGCACGGTCTCTCGGCACCCGAGGATGCTGCATCGCGGACAACAGCCGCTTCAACCATTCGTTCCGGAGGCAGCGGATCGTCACGCAGCTGGAGATGTCTGCGCGGCACTTGCACGGCCTTCCCCTCCGGAAGCGGGCTTCGGCGCGCGTTCGCAGCGGCGACACGCTTCGGCGGAAATGAACCGTGAGATTGCCGCTCGTCATGCCTGCGGGAACGCGCCCGCAGCCTGCGCGAGGCGCATCTGCATCTCCTGCAGGCGGAGCTCCTCCTGCCGCAGCTTCACCTGCGCAGTCTTGGCATTCGCTTCCGCGAGCGCGGCGCGCGCCTGCGCTTCGGCGATCTCGGCCTGCGCCTTTGCCATGCCGGCCTGCATCTCGATCTGCTGCTTGTGCTGCTGCGCCTGCATCTGCTGCGCCTGGGCGAGCTGCGCGGGGTTGGGCGGCGTTGGCGCGCCAGGCGGACCCGGCGGCTGCCCCGGCCCGCGCGTCTCGTCGCCGCCGTCGAGGTTGCGGATCGGCTCCGGCAGCATCGCGTGCAGGCGCCTCGCCACTTCGTCGGCGAGCGGCCAGTCCTGCGCCTTGGCGTAGAGATCGCCGAGCAGCGGCGCCATGCCTGGCGAGGACTGGATGAACTCGCGCATGCCGTCCTTCGCCTCTTCGCGCCGCGTCGTGTAGCTCGGGCCGATGTCGAGCGAGACGTCGTAAGCGCCGCTGGTCACGTCGTTCATCACGCGCGCGAGCCCATCGATCATCACCGGCCGGTTGATCTCCATACGCTCCATGCGCCCGTCCTCGCCGACGATGCGGATGGTGCGCTCGGTGTCGTAGATGTGCGGGATCAGATCGATCAGGATCTTGCCGGTGTGCTGGATCGCGAGCGAGAAGTTGTCGAGATAGACGAACGACCCGACATCGCCCTCGCGCTGGCGCGCCATGATGGCGCGGCCGCTCGTCTCGTTGGACCGCGCGCCAAGGGAGGCGTCGTAGATGCCGGTGACGGACTTGAGGTCCTCGCTCGCCTGAGCCGTGCCCTCGCTGATCCCCTGCGAGGAGATCGGCGGCGCGACGCGCTCGGGCCGCGCGCCGGCGGCCTTCGGGTCGGGCTCGTAGTAGAGAACCGGCCAGTTCTTGGTGTTGGCGCTTTCCCACTGGTCGATGTTGTTCTTCACCATCGCCTCGGTGGCGAGGAATGGTGCCTTGGGCTGCAGCGCCACCACCTCGGTCTGTGCCGAGCGGAAATAGTTGTACATGCGCTGCGGATCGCGGGCGAAGCGCACGATGCCGTGGCGCACGATGCGGCGGCCGATCTTCACCTCCTCGCCGATCACCGGCACGATCGGGATGAGCCGGCCCGGCCATTCGATCGGGCCCTCGAGGATCTCCGACGCCGTGATCAGGTAGCGGCAGACCGTGTGGCCGTCGCGTTCCTCGACGCGCACGCCCGCCTCCTCGAGCTGCGCGATGCGCGCCTCGTCCTCGTCGCTCACGTCGTCCACGCTGCCGTCGGGCAGCAGCGCGAGCCGGCGCTTGCAGGGCTTCTTCACCCAGTATTCGGCGACGCGTACGTGATCCTCGCCGTACCATTCGGGCCGCGCATTTTCAGGACTGCGCAGGCTCTCGACCTGCGCGTCCGGAAAGCGCTCCTCGAACGAGGCCGTGCTCATGTCGACGGGCACGAAGCACCACGCGGCGTCCTCGCGCGTCGGCAGCAGTGCGTCGGGGTCCCAGACCACCGAGACGCCGTCCTCGATGCCGATGATGCGCAGCTCCTGATCGAAGGTGCTCTCGCCCGCATATTCGGTGACCACTTTCCAGTGGCCGATGCCGCAGGTGACCTGGCTGTCGGCAACGCCCGCATAGATCTTGCGCGCGTAGGATCGGTTCTCGATGTGGCGGATCAGGCCCGAGAGCACGCGCGCCGTCTCGGGATCGGCCGCATCATCCACCGGCGTCACCTTTACGGCCGGCCGCATCTGCCGGATGTCGCCGGTGATCTGGCGCACGAATTGCGGAATGCGATTTACGGTCAGGCAGGGCCGATCCGCGCGATCCTTCTTGGCGTCCTCCTCCCACTGCTCGCCGGCGCGGAAGGCGAGGTCCTCGTAAGCCTCGTCGATATTCTCGCGATCGCGCGCGACGCCGCGGTCGTAACGCGCCAGCGCCTCCTTGATGAAGGTGGCGTCGGCGAGGGCATCGTCGGAGGCGGGGTGCGCCTTGTCGCGCGCGCCGTGAGCGTCGGAGCTTATGTTGCCCTGGTCGGCGCCGTATCGAGAGGTCTTGCTTCGCTTCGCCATGATTCTGTGTTCACTTTTTGTTCACAATTTTTCGCTTCTAAGCATCTGATGTAACGAGACTATTTCTGCCGCCCCGAAGCACGTGTCGGGACGCCGTGCTAGCCTCGTCGCGAGGGAGGCTCGCGCATGTTTCACACCTATGTCCGCGCCACGTCCGGCAACACCGTCGATTTCGACCGCGCCACCTTTCTCATGGATCGCGACCTGCTCGGCGCCACGCTCGATGCGCTGCGCGAGATCCGCGACGGCTGGGACACCGGTATGTTCACGTCGAAGGCATTATCGCGGATCTGGGTTCACAATAAGATCGGTGACGAAAGCGAACGCGCAAAAAATCACCGTACGGGCGCTCGCTGCGCGAAGAGCTCTGTGATGACGAGAATTATTCACGTTCTCGCGCTTCGTGCCGCGCGGCCCAGGGTGGCAGGGAGCGGGCCAGAAGGAGCGAGCAGAATGGTCCAGGGCGTCGCATCACTGTTCGCAAGTCGATCATTGCCGCCCGGCGGATCAATGAGCGCTTCGTAGAAATCCTGCATGACCAAGTCTGCTGCACCTCGCTTGCGACGTCCGCGGCCGGTCGGCACCGCGGTCGGCACCGGTTCGAACTCATCTTCATTGGGGGCCGGGGCAAGTGGAGGAGCTGGTGGCGCGGGGAACCCTGGCGATGGTGCTGGCGTGATGGGCAGAAACCAAGGTGGATCGAAACGAAATTCCCGAGGATACGGATCTGGCCCGGGACATTCATCTCCTGGCAAGTTCGGATCGAAGCACCGCGGTTTGGTGGCCGGAAGGGATTTATTGGCGCAGGCCGCGCAGGCTCGAGTTGGGGAATGTTCTCCCGAGGAATGATCGGTGAAGGGGCCGGCAGCAAAAATCGGCGATCCGGACGACTCAATGCCATGATCAAAACTCCTGGCAAATTGCGGCGGGCGGTTATTCGCCGTCCGCTTTTCATCGGTCAACTGGTGGTGACGCTGTCGATTATTCTGACGGCCCAGGTGCCCGCCGTTTCTGACAGGGACAAGGTACTCTCGCTCACCGCATACTGTCGTACGTTCGAAGGTAAGGTCAGGCTCAGTCCCGACAAATCGGTCCTCTGTTATGACGGCCCAGTGCCTTTTGCGATGGACCTGACCCCGTTTCATGACCTCTCCGACGGCGGTGTATTTGTGGTCAGAAGCCTGGGAGGAAATGCCGTCAGCAGCGTGAAGGCTGCGAATGTGCTTCGGGCCAAGAACGCTACTGTCGTCATCTACGACTATTGCTTCTCTGCGTGCGCAAATTCGTTCTTCGTGGCCACACATCGGACGCTGGTGAACGAGAACGTTATTGTTGCCTGGCATGGGGGTCCCCAGGCTTGCCATTCGGGGGCAACCTCCGACCGATCTTTTTGGGAAAAGCCTGACGTGAAGGATTATTGCGCAAACTACTCATTATTAGTGGACTTCTTCGTTATCCGCGATCTCGACGGTGAATTCGTCCGACGTCCGCAAACCCGACATACTGCAGCATCCGTTGAGGAGGCGCAGAGTGCCGCATCAGATCCCCGCAGTGTTTTTTGGATGTGGCATCCCGTGAATCATCGTAATTTTTTTCGCGGTGTTACCTACTACAAGTACCCTAAAAATCAGGCTGAGGTGAACTCACGGCTTCGCGCTCTGGGGCTCTCCGCGCAGGTCATTTACGACATCCCGATCCTCCAATACGCGGCGGACGTTCCCCAGGATCAGACAGCAGACGCGAAGTTCAGCCGCCCAGAGTAGCCGGCTGAGACGATCTAACAGCTACGCAGTGGCGCCTCTCGCGCTCCTCAAGTCCCCATCCATCCGCTCGTCCGCTCTCGCCTCATAGTCCGGCGCCGCATCACCGGCTCCGTCTCGGCGAAGCGCTTCATCATCACGGCGTAGCGGGTGGCGCTGAGGCGGTCGTCGCGCTCCTTCACGATGACGCCGTCCTTGCGATGATACTGACGGAATTCGCCGAGCCACTCGGTGAGGTGGCGGAAGACCTTGAAGCGGCCGGTGTTCATGCGGTCGATGAGCTCGATCACGCCGGCTTCGACGCCGGTGCCGCCGTCCGCGTGGGTCGCGTGCTCGGCGAGCAGGTTGAGGCCCTGCGCGCGGTAGAGCGCGGCGAGTTGCTGGCCGGAGCCGGGATCGTGCTGCAGGCCGTCATGCGGCCAGGCGCAGGGGATCCAGTCGCCCCAGGGGCGGATCGCGGCCGCGTGGATGATCGGCGTCGCCTCGCTCTCGGCATAGCAGTGCGTCACATAGATCACGTCGGCATCGCGATCGTGCGCGAGGCCGACCGCCGCGAAGGGATGATCCCAGCCGAAGTCGAGGCCGATGATGCGCGCGAAGCTGCGCGGGATCTCGATCGGGTCGATCACGATCGCGGCTTCGGCCACCGGGAAGACCCGGCCGGAGCCGAGCATCGGCAGGCCACGGGCGCGCGCCTCGCGCTCGTGCTCCGGATAGGCCGCGACGATCGCGTCGCGCTGCTCCGCGGTGTAGTGCTCGGCGTCCTCGATGGTCATGCGCGTGATGCTGCGCGTCATCTACACGAGCCCGCAATCGTCGATGAACATGTGCACCACCTCGGAGAGGCCCAGCAGGGGCGTGAAGGTGAGATAGACCATGCCGCCGGTCGCGCTGGTGCGGGTCAGGCCTTCGCTGTAGATCCCGAGCGGCGGCTCCTCGTCGAACCACACCACGTCGAGAGTCTCGGCCTGCCACTTGGCACGGCCCTGGTCGTAGCTCTTGAAGCCGAGCGTCGAATGGCCGCCGCTGACGTGGCGCACCAGCACGCTGTCGAGCGCGGCGCGCACGCCGGGCGCGCGCGTCCAACTCGCGATCGCGGCACCCGGCACCAGGCCGGTGCCCCAGCGGCTCTCGTCCTTCGGCTCGCCGACAAGCAAGCGCTGGACGCCGTCGCGCGTGACATCGCGGGTGACGGAGCCGGCCCAGGCGCGGATCGGGTGTGAGAAGCGCCGGCCCTGCCACCACGCCGGATAGCGACCCGTCAGGTGGATCGCCATCTCGGCCGCGCCGCAGTAGGTCTTGCCGAGCTGGTTGCCCGCCATCAGCAGGCGCTCGCGATGGTCCGCGCCCTCGTCGTGGAAGGCCCGCTGGCGCGCGTAGGGACGGTAGGTCGCGAGGCGGTTACGATTTTTCCGGCGTCTCTGTGCGATCTCGCACGACGCGATAGCCCGGCAGATCGCCAACAGATTCAAGAGTGGCGAGGAGCTCTTTAATTCGGCGCTCGAGTTCATCGTCACTCATGCTTTCGGGATCGATGGCGTCTTGCGATTCAGCGTTCTTCAGCTGCGCATAGAAATGGGGCGCCGCGGCTTTCGCGGCGGCGAGCGCCTCCGCGAGTTCGCCCGCGTCGTGATGCTTGCGCATGACGTCGAGCATCACGTCGAGAGGTGTGGGCTCCCGTGATGCCGCCTTCGTCGGCTTGGGCGGGCTCTTCGCGGCCTTCGGCGCGACACTCTTTGTCTTGCTGGGCATCGGGGTTCCTCAAAAGCAAAGCGCCCGGCCGCGGGAACGGCCAGGCGCTGATGTTGCGAGCTTATGTTTCGGTAGCTTTTGTACTTCCGAAAGTCGGCGGCGTCAATGACAAAACGAGGAATTTTTCTGTTTTTCAGAATTTTTCTTCATGCCGGGCTGGCGCCGCATGATCGGCCCTCTCGCACTCGAAAAGCAAACGCGCCCGGGCGCAGGGCGGCCGGACGCGAATGACTCGATGTCAGGTTTCTGAAGACTGAGCGCCAGCTATCGCAGGCCGAAATGACGCGCCAGCGCGTCGAGGCCCTCGATCAGATCGGGCCGCTCCTCCCATGCGGGCGCACGATCATCGACGCAGACCGCGGTCACGATTTCGAAGGCGCGGCCGCGAGCGTCCAGCCGGCGCAGCACGTCGCTCGCCGCATCGTAGCGCCGCCGAATCGTCGTGACCCGCTCGGCCGAATCGTCGCGGAGATTCGGGGCGGAGCGTCCGAAACCCTGCTCGTAGCTCGGCGAGGAGACGGCGCGGCGCGGCAGGCCCAGGATGCGGTCGTGCTGGCCGATGAGCGCCGCGAAGGCAATGCCGGCGCCGGCCTGGCGGTCCGTGACGATGCGGTGCAGGCGCAACCAGCCGAGCTGCGTGGCAAGCGTGGCGTCGGCGGCGCCGGCGGCGGCAAGCCGAATCATGCGGACGATCTGTGTCGGCGGCGCGCCGTCGGCGGCTTTCTTGATCTTGCCCGAGGGGTAGCGGCTCGCCGCCTTTCGGGGTCGTCCAGTTCTGGGCATCTGCACTCTCGCTTGTGAACGGAAAAAAATGGAGCGGGCGACAAGGCGTCGCCGCCCGCTCCTAGTCGACCGAGCGCGTCGGCCCGGCCTCCGGGGGGAGCTCGGGGGCGGTCAATGGCTGCACCGAGACGCCCGCGGCGGCGCCGACATCCGTCGGGGCGGCCGGCGATGCGGGCGCAAGCGGAACCGGCTCCTCCACGAGGAATTCCTCGGCCGAGAGCCGGATGCCGTTGGCGCGCGCATGGGCGAGCAGCTTCGCGTGGTGACGCTGCGGGATGCGTCCGCCCGAGCCACCCTTCTCGCGTGGCGCCTGCCAGCGATAGGGCGCCGTATAGGCGGTGCCCGTGATGGCGGCGACGATATGGGCGCCACCCAACCTGCGGATGATCTTGCCTGCGGGGTCCATGCAGCGCATCTTCCGATAATCGGAAGCAAGAGTCAATACGATTTCTGTTTTTCGTAATTGACAATTTCTGCTAACCAGAAAATAATGCACTCCTGGAAACCGGAAAAAGGCGTAATGGACATCGAATTCATGGATATCGAGCTGATCAAGGCCGGCCTCGAGCGGACCGGAAAGAGCAAGATCGGGCTCGCCAAGGCGCTCGGGCGGCAGCCGTCGGCGATCACGGCAATGCTGCAGGGGCAGCGCCGCGTGCAGGCCGAGGAGGTGCCGGTCATCGTCGCCTATCTCGAGCTCAACAAGGTGCGGATCATGGGTTTTGTCGGCGCCGGCGCGACCATCGAGCCGGAATTCGAGCAGGTGCCGCCCGAGGGCCTCGATATCGTAGAGCTGCCGTTCCTGATTCCGGGCGAGTTGGTCGCCTTCCGGGTACGCGGCGATTCGATGTTCCCGCGCTACGACGACGGCGACACCATCGTGGTCTGGAAGGAGCAGCGCCGGCCGCTGTCGAGCTTCTACGGCCGGGAAGCCGCGGTGCGCACCCGCGACGGCCACCGCTTCCTCAAGACGATTCAGCGCGGCAAGTCCCGGGGCCAGGTGACGCTGCTCAGCTTCAACGCCAAGCCGATCGAGAACGTGAAGCTCGAGTGGATCGGGGAGATCGAGCTGGTCCTGCGCAGCGGCCAGGCGCAGCCGATGCAAGGGCGCAAGCGGGGGCGCGGCTAGCCGAGCGCAGCGCCTTCGCCCAATCTCGAATTTGTTTTCCGTTTTTCAGAAAGCGCTGTTGACGGGTTCGGGCTGATCGGCGACACTGCGCTCCGCTGCACCCGGAGCCGCCGATGCCCCTGCCCGATCCGCTCGCCCGCCTCTACGAGATCGAGGCCGTCGCCGACCAGCGCATCGACAACGACATGTGCGCGCTCTCGAAGCTCACGAAGATCACGGGGCTCGCGCGCGAGGTGATCGGCAAGATGACGGGCAGCACCGAAAATCCGCTGTGG
The DNA here is from genome assembly GCA_023404705.1 of Pseudomonadota bacterium. Taxonomy (GTDB): domain Bacteria; phylum Pseudomonadota; class Alphaproteobacteria; order Rhizobiales; family Xanthobacteraceae; genus FEB-22. Next base: position 34,644 of record JAEYAU010000113.1, on the reverse strand, counting down.
CCGAAAGCGCCGCGCCGCTAAGCTTGGCGTTCGTCTCGGCGCAAGAGCCCGCAATCGTCAAAACTGACAGCGGTGACAACCGGTCAGACTCGGGCTCGCGCCGGTGCCGACGCGAGCGCGCCCTCAGTGCGTCGCGGCCGAGCGGCCAGAGCGCTGCAGCGCCTGGTAGGGATCGACCAGGCCCGAGCCGATATCCTCCGGCCGAGAGCCGACGCTCTTGCGCGCTGTGCTCGTCAGCAGCTTACGGATGTCGGCCGGCTTCAGGGCCGGATTGCGCTCGAGCAGCAGGGCGGCGACGCCGCTGATGTGAGCGGCCGCGACCGACGTGCCGGTGGTGAGCTGGTAGCTGCCCTCCGGCGCCGGCACCAGCACGTCCACGCCGGGCGCCGCGACCGCGATATACTTGCCGCGGTTGGCGCGGGCGAAGACCTTGTCCTGGATGTCGGTCGCGGTCACCGCGATCACGTTGGGGTCGGCGGCCGGGAACAGCGGCGGCGAGCCGGGGCCGGCATTGCCGGCGGCCGCGATCATGACGATGCCGCGGTCGTGCATGGTCTTGATGGCCTGCGCGAGGATCGGGTCGTGCGGGCCCGCGAAGCTCATATTGATGACCTTCGCGCCCTTCTGGACCGCCCAGTTGAGCCCCTTCACGATCTGCATCGAGGTGCTCTCGGCGGTCTGCGCCTTCGGCCCGAAGGCGCTGATCGCGAGCAGGCGCGAGCGCGGCGCGACGCCGAGGAGGCGGCGCTGCGAGGCGATGGCGCCCGCCATGCCGGTGCCGTGCATGTGCGGCTTCACCTCGCCGTCGACCGCGTCGAAGCGCTCGGCAATCGCGTCCTTGAGATCCGGATGGTTCGGGTCGATGGCCGAGTCGATCACGGCGACGAGCACGTTGCTGCCGCGGGCGATCGCGTGGGTCTCCTGCAGGCGCAGCTTCGGAATCACGTACTGCTCGCTGTCGCCGTGGGTGTGCGAGACCGAGGCGGTTTCCTGCGCGGACGTTTCGGGCGCAGCCTGCGTGAGCGTGTAGACGTAGTTCGGCTGCGCGAAGGCCGTGATGTTCTTCGTCTCCAGGGCGCGGATGATCTCGGTGACGGATTTTCCGTTGGTGATCTGGAAGCGATAGACCGTGCGGGCGAGCAGTCCGACGCTCTCGCTCGCGATCACCACCAGGCCCAGCTCCTTCGCGACCGCGGCGAGCTGCTCGGGCTTCACGTCGGCCGAGAGCTGCAGCACCACCTCGTTGTTGACGAAGCGCGTCTCGCCGCGCGGCGGCACGCCGCTGACGCGGCGCGGCTGCTGCGGCGGGCCACCGCTCGGCGGCGGCGCGGGCGGCGTGGGCGCGACAATGTTGATGAGATCCTGCGGCTGCTGCGGCGTCGGGTCGTTCGACACCAGCACAACCGGCGGCTGGACGACGGGATCATGCGTCGTGTCGTGATCATGCGAAGTGGACGGCGGCGGCGCCTGCGGCCCGGGGGTCGGGGTCGGCGTCGACAGGCCGTCGAGGAAGGGATAGCTCGTACCGGGATTGATGTCCCAGACGGGGCCGTTGAAGCCGGCCGGCAGCGCCGAGGTGAGCTGCGCGGTGGTCAGACCGACGCCGCCGGCGCTCGTGCTTTGGCCGGTGGTGCCAGTGTCCCAATAGGAGTTGGTCGCCGTCCCCAGGGTCGAAACCGGTGTGAAGGGCGTCGTCACGCTGCCGGGCAAAACGTAACCGTTCAGCGCGGCAAGACCGCCCGTGAAGGCTCCGGGACCGCCGGTAACGAGACCAGCCGCATAAGTCTGATCGAGCGTGCCGGCATTGAGACCCGCAAAGCCGCCCGCGACGCCGCCCGCGCTGGCCGTGACGGCCCCAGTCGCATAAGCGCGGCTGATCGTGCCGACGCCGAGGCCGATGTCCTCATAATTGAGCGCCACAAAGCCGCCCGCGAAGAAGCTCGAGACAGCGCCGGTCGCATAAGAGCGGTCCACATTTCCGAAGTTCAAGCCGACGAAGCCGCCGCCGATGACGCCCCCGGTGACCGACGATGTCGAGTAGGACTGCTCGATCGTCCCCTCGACGTTCCAGCCCGCAAAGCCGCCCAGCATGGCCCCGGCGCCGCCGGACACGGCTCCCGACGAGCGGGAGTTCTCGATGCTGTTCATGTTGAGGGCGACGAAGCCGCCCGCGATCCCGTTGACAGTCGAGACGTTGCCAGTCGCGTAGGACGAGTCGATCGATCCAGGCGCGTCATTCGTGCCGACGAAGCCACCAGCTTGGAAGGTCGTCGCCCCGCCCGTCACAGTGCCGGTCGCATGAGAATTGTAGATGGCGTCCTCGTTCAAACCGACGAGACCACCCATGATGACCGAGGTGCCGCCGACTGCGCCTGTCGCGTGTGTGGTCGACAAGATTCCCTGGTTTTGGCCGACAAGCCCGCCAACCGTGAACGCGTCGCCGCCGACCGTACCGGTGGCGTAGGCGTTCGTGATCGAGCCACCGTTCAACTGCCAGCCAACCAGCCCGCCCGCGGCGCCGGCAAGCGGGTTGGTCAAAGACACATTGCCGGTCGCATGTGAGTCGGTGATCACGCCTTGGCTGGCGCCAACCAGACCGCCAATATAGCCAAGGCCCGATGTCGTGGCAGTCACAGCGCCGGTCGCATGGGAGTCGTCGATGGTGCCGCCGCTGCTGAGCGCGCCGACGAGGCCGCCGATGGTCGGATCACCGCCGTTGCTCGTGACATTGCCGGTCGCGTAGGAACTGCCGTTGATCGCGGCGCTGCTGTCGCCAACCAGGCCGCCCGCGAAGATATCAGCAAGTCCGCTGTCGCTAACGTTGACGTTGCCAGTCGCGTGCGACGTCGTGATCGTGCCGCCGGCGTGGCGCCCAACGAGTCCGCCCGCCGTGCCGCCATTTGTCAGCGTCACGGTCGCGGCCGAATTGGAGTTGGAGATCTGCCCCCAGTTCTCGCCGACGAGGCCACCGACGAGAATGTTGGAGTTGCTCACGCCGCCCACGCTGCCCGAGGTGCTCACATATTGCACGGCGCCGAAATTGCGACCCGCCAGGATGCCGACGTACTGATCGCCGCTCGTGACGCTCGCATTGCCTGCGACTGTGATGTTCGCGAGGCCGAGATTGCGGACGGTTCCGGCAGCGCCAATGGTCGAGAAGAGGCCGGTGTGGTTACCGGGACCAGACGCGGCAAACGTCATGTTGCTGATGAGATGGTTCTGCCCGTCGAAGAGGCCCGTGAAGGTGCCGAGGGGCACGCAGGGCGAGCAGCCGCCATTGATCGACTTGCCGAGGGCGTAAGTGCCGCCGAGGTTGTTATTGATGTTCTGTAGATCGCTGACCGAGTTCACCAGCATATAGGCCGTGAGCGAGCTCGAAGTGCCAGTCACCACCTGACCGCCAAAGGTGCCAGACATGCCGGTATTGCTACCGGACGCGAAGTTCGTTGGCGTCGCGTAGCTGCTCCAGGGACTGTAGAAAATCTCGACTTTCCCAGAGCTGTTGCTCCAATCGATGCGCGTGTTGTTCGTGTTGCTCGCCAAGATGACGCGACCTGTGCCCGGAATTCCCGAGCCCTGGCTGTCGGCGCGTAGCGTCAGGCTGCCTGCGCCCGTATTCGCGATCGTAGCGTTGGCGTTGATGTAGATGTTGTTGTGGGCGATGAGCGACAGCGAGTTGTTGCCACTCCAGGTGAAGCTCGAGGCAACCGTAATGTCGCCGAGGCCTGTGCCAACGCCGCTGTCATTGGTCGTGACGATGACGTTGCCGAGCAGCAGTTGATTCAGGAGATCGGTGGTCGAGAGGATCGATGCACCGCTCGGCACCCAGGTGTTGCCGGACCATGAGCCATTGATAGATGCCGTACTCGAAATCACGACGTCGTGCGGATCGAGCAGCAGGGTGCCGGCCGTGCCATTGGCCGCGCGCAAGTCGACCGCGCCGCCGTACTCCAACAGCTGATGGCCCGACACCTCGGCGAAACCGCCATTGCCCATGGCGGGTCCGCCGAGCGCGAGAATGCGTCCCGTGAAGCTGGTGCGCTCGTCCGACCACAAGATGACTTTGCCGCCATGCCCGCTCTCGGTCGCGGAGGCGTCGATCGTGGTCGCCGCGTCGACGCTGACCCAGGTGGCAGTCGGAAGCGCACCGCTCTCGAGCTGGGCGCTCTGATTGTTCACCGGGACGGTCATATGACCGCCGCCCCAGTCGCCGCCAATCAGCACCTTGCCGCCGCCGGCGGAACCGGAGGCGTCGATGGTCGCGCCGGCGACCCGGATGTCCTCGCCCGTGACGACGACCTTGCCGCCCTTCTCGCCCGGCTTCTTTCCTGCGACCGAGAGCTTGCCGGAGACCTTCACGGTCTGCTTCGGCGCGCCCGCATGCTTCGAGGCCGCAGTGGCGGCGCCGAGAATGATCTGGCCGCCGCGCGTGCCGATCGCGTTCGCCTCGACGACGCCCGAGGTGTTGATCACCGAGTCGACCACGTGGCGCGCCGCCGCGGCCGTGAGCTCGACGCGGCCGCCATTGGCCGAGAGCTTGCCCGTGTTGGTGACGAGCGAGTCGAGCGGCTGACCGGTCGCGACGTCGATCACCTTGGAGGCGACCTGATCGTTGACGCCGAGCGTGATCAGCTTGTCGCCATAGAGGTCGAGGCTGAAGCCGCCGCCCGAGGCCGCGAGCCCGACCGTGCCGAGCGTCGCCGTGATGGTGCCGGCGTTGCGCACGCCGGGCGCGACCAGCGCCGCGAAGCCGCCCGAGTGCGCCGTGATCGTGCCGAGGTTGACGATCGAAGCGTCCGGCCGGCCCGGAATGTTGAAGTTGTAGCGGCCGGCCATGAAGTCTTCGTTCTTGATGTCGTGGGTGGTGGCGAGGAAGCCCGCCGTGTTCACCACCGCGCCCGCGCCGAAGACGAAGCCGTCCTTATTGACGATGAAGACCTGGCCGTTCGAGTTGAGTGTGCCGAGGATCTGCGAGGGACCCATGCCCCCGGTGACGCGGTTGAGCGTGACCGCGGAGGCGCCGGGCGTGTTGAACGTCGTCGTCTCGCCGGCACCGATGTTGAACATGTGCCAGTTGATGACGGCGCGCTGCGAGCTCTGATTGACGACGACATTTGCCGTGCCCGGATTCTGCACGGTGGCGGTGCCGCCCACCACGCTCGGCCCCTGCGGGCCCGCGCCAGCGGATGCCACAAGCAGCGGCACCAGCGCGGTCGTCGTGAGCAGGATTTGGCGGGCTCGCATGGCAGGCCTCGTCAATTCTTCGCAGTCAGAGTGAAGAAGAACCGCCAGTCGTCGCGCGGGCCGTCGACGGCCTTGGCGGCGGACAGGTCGGCATTAAACAGATCCTTGACGGTCGCGAGCCGGATTCCGGCGCCGACCGACGTCGCCTGCGACTCCTTCGGCGTGCCCAGCGCGGGCGCGCGATTGAACAGCCAGCCCTGGTCCGCATAGCCGTAGAGCTGGGTGCGCGGCAGCGCCGGGAGCAGCGGCGGCAGGTCGTAGCGCAGCTCACCAATCAGCTGGACGCAGTGATCGCCGAGCAGCTCGGACGGGTCGAAGCCGCGGCCGAAGAAGCGGCCGCCATGGCCGCACTGCTCGGAGACGAGCAGCGGATCGACCGCGTATTGCCCATGCGCCGCGAACAGGAAGGAGAAGCTCGCGGGCAGCGGTTGCAGGCGGCTGTAGGTGCCCTCGAACTTGGCGAAATCCGGCTTGCCCGCATTGGTGGAGTCGCCGGTGGCGCCGAAGCCGTTGAAGCCCTGGCTGTAGGTAACGTTGACTTGGTTGATGGCGAGCAGCGGATCCGCGAAGTCGCCGTCCGCTTTCAGACGCATGCCGCGGATGCGGTCGCGCGTGAACGGCACATTGTTGAAAATGTCGCTCTCGTCATTAGTGGCGAAGCCGAGTCCGGACAACGTGAGATTCTTCTCGCGCGTGCGGATCACCGGATAGGCGAAGCCCGCCTCGAGGCTGGTGCTGCGGGTCTTGTATTCGAGGAGGTCGAGGACCGCACCGCTGGGCCGGCCGGGGCCGTAGCTCGCATTGGCGAAGAAGGTCAGGCCCTCGGGGGTGAGGACGTGGCGATAGGCCGCCCCGAAATACTGCATCTCCCTCGGCTGGAAGGCGCCCGCATAGGTGACCGTGAAGGCCTCGTGCGCGCCGATGATGTTGTTGACCGTGGCGGAGGCGAGATACTGCATCGGCCCGCGCGCATGGGTGCCGCGGTTGTCGACCCGGGCCATGAGGTCGAGCGGCTTCTCGACCACCTCGACGAAGAGGGTCGAGGCATTCGGATTCGAGGTCGACGGCTTGAGCGCGGTCGAGACCTTGAAGCCCGGCAGGTCCGTCATCAGCAGCAGGTAGCGCTCGAGCGTGCGGATATTGGTCGGCCGGTCGCTCGTGATCTTCTCGGCGTAGTAGGTGAAGAAGTCGCGGTAGCGCGCGACATTGGCAGGCCAGACGACCTTGTCGACATAGCCTTCGACGACCTGGATGCGCACCACGGCGCCGCCGCGGCCGAGATTCTGCGGCGGCACGATCGCGCGCGAGAGCACGTAGCCGTCGGCGCCGTATTTGGTGGTGATGCGCTGGGCGAGCTCGTAGATGGCGGTGAGCGGAACCTCGCGGCCGACGAGATCCGCATAGAGCGGCGCAAGGTCCGCCTCGCGATAGACCGTCGAGCCCGTGATCTCAAAGCGGCGGATGACGACCGTGATCTTCTCGGCGCCGGCCGGTGCGGTCGTGCTCGGGAGCTGCACGGACGGACCGCCCGGCTGCGCGCGGGGAGCCTGCGGCTCGACGAACCGCTCGCGCTCACGCCCCGGCTGCGCGCTCGGCGGGATCACCTGCGCGAGAGCAGCATCCGAGAACAGGCCAGCAATCAGTGCGGCGACAACAAAGTCGCGCCGTCCGGCGAGCCTACGCAAACCTGAACCCCCGCCCTGTCGATCAGCTTTTTTAGCACCGACACCCGCCGGGAATGCGCTTGGCGGCCCCACTGACCCGCCGCGACATTCCAGTGCCGCAATGCATCATGGTGCTTAGAGTGCACTCGTTTCAAGCGTATTTCGGGAATGTTTCGTGCTTGAAACACTTGGGGTTAACGCCGCCGGGACTCTGCACAGGATGTGGGGAATAGCATCCACAACCGCTCGCATGCCTCGCGGCAAGCGATTGCACGGGCAAAAATGAGAGTTCGGGTATCTTGATGGGGGACCCCAGTCCGCTGCGACCTCGAAGCCACAGCCCCACAGAATCATAATGTGACGCGCGCCGGCCGGGTCTCACGCCGTCTTCGGGCGCGGTGCGCTCTGCATCTCGTCGAGCGGATAGATCGGCCGGCGGATGCGCTCGAACTTCAGAAGATTGTTGTCCGAGGTGGTGACGCCCTCCCCGTCCAGCGTGATGGTGTGCTTTGCGAGCGGCGCGAAACCAGCGCGGTAGTGGATACGCGACTTGAGCAGCAAGTAGCGGCAGTGATGCGGGTCGATGCCGATCGACGTGAAGATGCCGGTGTCCCATGGCTCGTGATGGAACGAAGTGACGACGATCGAGAGGCCGCCGGTCTCGAACAGAGCGGTCGGACCTGTCGTGACCCGCGAGCCCGTATACATCGGACCGCGCACGATCCATTCGCCGTCGGAGAGCCGGCGCACCTTGCCGGTCAGCCGCAGCGGCTTCGCCTTCGCGCCGATCGAGGGCATGTCAGTCTTGCCGCCGAGGTCGAGCGTGACGGTGGCGCCGACGCCGGCCGCCATCATCTGCTGCACGGCTGCCGGATCCCAGACGGCCCCGACCGCCACATCCTCGAGGCCCTGCCGCAGGAGCTCGGCGATCACCACCATGGAATCCGAGGTGCCGCCCGAGCCGACATTGTCGGCATGATCGAGAAGGATGGTCGGTCCGTCGGTGAGCGTCTTGGCCCGCGCGACCGCCTGCTCCAGCGGCTCGTGCTGATAGACGAAGTCGTTCTTGCGCGCCCAGGCGGCGTCGAGCAACCGATCAACCGTCTCCTCGGCCTTGGTGCGATCGCGGTTCGCGACCACGATGGCCGAGAGCCCGGCGTCCGGAATGTCCGCCATCGGGAAGCCGCCGAACACGCTCGCGGCGAGGATCGCGGGATCGCGCTCGGCCACGCGACACATCTCCTGCATGGTCTTCATCGGCTCGTCGGCCGTGCCCATGCGCAGCGTCTGCGCGAGCAGCGGCACGTTACCCCAGACCATCACGGGATCAAGCTCGCCCTTGAGCGTGCGCAACATGACGCGGCCGATCTTGAGGCCGACCTCGTACATGTCGGTGTGCGGGTAGACTTTGTAGCCGTTGATCACGGTCGCGTTGCGCACGATCTTCTCGGACATGTTGCCGTGCATGTCGAAGGTGATCGCGATCGGCAGGTCGGGCGCGATCGCCCGCATGCGCTCGAGCAGCGCACCCTCGCCGTCCGCCTCGTGCTCCGCCACCATGGCGCCGTGCAGGTCGAGCAGCGCGGCGTCGTAGCGGCCCTTGCCGAGCGCATCGAGGATGCGGCCCGTGAGATAGTCATAGGCCGCGCGCTGCACATAGCCGGACGGCATCGCTTCGGCCGCGACCGGCGTGACCACTTCGGCGCCCGCCTCGGCCGCGATATCGAGGAAGGCCGCGAGCGGATGGTTGGTGCCCCGATAGGCGCGCACCACCGCCTCGCCCTCGTGCAGACCCCAGTCGCGGAACCGCTGCAGATCGGTCGGCACGGGCGAGAAGGTGTTGGTCTCGTGCTTCATCATCGCAACGAGAAAACGCATCGGTCACTCCGCGAGGGTTGTTATCGATGAGGAGCCACAGCGTGGCGGCTATTCGGGCATCGCGCAAGCACGCGACGGCGGCGTTGAATCGTGCGTTGCAGCACGGAATTTCGACCACCTGAATACGCGACAGGCAGGCGGCGCCGCCAATCGAGGCAATCGCGACCGCATTGCCAGTTGTCAACGCTCCCGCAATGCCGCAGCATCGCGTGTCATCGGCGGCCCAGGATCCAAGAAACGTAGGACCGCCAACGGAGGGATTTCCATGAGACTTTCCCGTCGTACCTTCGTCGGCGGCACGTTGGCCGCTCCGTTCCTGGCCCGCCCCGGTTTCGGCCAGGCGAAGGGCAAGGTGCTGCGCGTGATCCCGCATGCGGATCTGAAGAACATCGATCCGATCTGGACCACCGCCTATATCAGCCGCAACCACGGCTACATGGTGTTCGACACGCTGTTCTCGCTCGACGCGAGCCTGCAGCCGAAGCCGCAGATGGTGGAGAGCTGGGAGACTTCGGCCGACAAGAAGACCTGGACCTTCACGTTGCGCGACGGCCTCGCCTGGCACACGGGCCAGCCCGTGACCGCGGAGGACTGTGTCGCCTCGCTGCAGCGCTGGGGCAAGCGCGACGGCATGGGCCAGTCGCTGTTCGCCTCGGTCGAGAGCCTCACCGCGAAGGACAAGAAGACCTTCGAGCTCAAGCTCTCGCGCCCGTTCGGCCTGGTGCTGGAAGCGATCGGCAAGATCTCCTCCAACGTGCCCTTCATGATGCCGAAGGCGCTCGCCGAGACCGACCCGTTCAAGCAGATCCCGGACTCGATCGGCTCCGGCCCCTTCATGTTCAAGAAGGAGGAGTGGGTGCCGGGTTCGAAGGTGGTCTACGTCAAGAACCCGAACTATGTGCCACGCAAGGAGCCGGTCTCGGGCGCCGCGGGCGGCAAGATCGCCAAGGTAGATCGCGTCGAGTGGCTCTACATCCCGGATTCGACCACGGCGATGAACGCGCTGATCTCGGGCGAGGTCGACTACTACGAGCAGGTGCCGGGCGATCTTGCGCCGGTGCTCGCGAAGGCGCCGGGCATCAAGCTCGACGTGCTGGATCCGCTCGGCTCGCAGGGCATGATGCGCTTCAATCACGTCGCGAAGCCGACCGATAACGCCATGGTCCGGCGCGCCATCATTCAGGCGATCAAGCAGCAGGACGTGCTCGCGGCCTCGGTCGGCAACGAGCAATACTACAAGGTCTGCGAGTCCTATTTCCCTTGCGGCTCGCCGCTCGCCTCCGAGGCGGGCCTGGACATGGTCCGGCCGACCAGCCTCGACGCCGCAAAGAAGACGCTGAAGGAGTCGGGCTACAACGGCGAGAAGGTCGTGATCCTGCAGCCGACCGACATCCCGATCTCCAACGCCTTCTCGCTCGTGGTCGGCAAGGCCTGCCGCGACATGGGAATGAATGTCGATATCCAGGCGATGGATTGGTCCTCCGTCACCTCGCGTCGCGCCAAGAAGGAGCCGATCGAACAGGGTGGCTGGAACATGTTCCCGACCTGGTGGATCGGCGGCGACCTGCTCAACCCGCTGATCAGCGCGGCGCTGATCTCGGATCCGAACAAGGCGTGGCCGGGCTGGCCGAACGACTCCAAGATGGAAGAGCTGCGCTCCAAGTTCGCCACCGCGGCTTCCGTCGACGAGCAGAAGGCGGTCGCGGCCGAGGTGCAGAAGCGCGCCATCGAGATCGGCACGCATGCCAATCTCGGCACCTTCTTCGTGCCGGTCGGCTACCGCGAGAACGTCAAGGGCATGATCCCCTCGCCGGTCCAGTTCTTCTGGAACATGGACGTGACGTAGTCATCTGCGCGGCGGGCGGCCGTGGCTGTGTCAGGGTCGCCGCTTGCGCCGCCGCTTCATCCGTCATCCTGAGGCGCGCGGCTGCGCCGCAGCCGAGCCTCGAAGGATGAACGGCCCGGACGGTGCAGCGTGCACGCGGCGAGGCTCGGGCCGTCGCCCTTCGAGGCTCGGGCTGCGCCCTCGCGCCTCAGGGTGACGGACCAGAGGCTGCGTGTGCGGAGCACGAATCTTCTGGTAAGCAGTACCGATCATGTGGGCCTTCATCGCACGGCGAATCCTGGCCACCATCCCGGTGATGGCGGTGGTCGCGATCTTCGTGTTCCTGATGCTGCGGCTCTCGCCAACGGATCCGGCCGCGATGATCGCGGGCGACTACGCCAGCACCGAGCAGATCGCGCGCATCCGCACCCAGCTCGGCCTCGATCGGCCGATCTACGTGCAATTCGTCGAGTGGCTCGGACAGATTCTGCGCGGTGACCTCGGCGTGTCGATCTTCTCCAACCTGCCGGTCACCACGCTGATCGCGCAGCGCATCGAGCCGACGCTGATGCTGGCGGCTTCCTCGATCGTGTTCTCGGTCGTGGTCGCGGTTCCGCTCGGCGTACTGGCAGCCTGGAAGGCCGGCACCTGGATCGACCGGCTCGTCATGCTGTTCGCGGTCGCGGCCTTCTCGTTCCCGGTGTTCGTGCTCGCCTATGTGCTGATCTTCGAGTTCTCGATCGCCTGGCGCATCTTTCCGACCCAGGGCTATCGCAGCCCGTTCGTCGACTTCCCGGCTTTCCTGCACCACATCGCGCTGCCGACCTTCGCGATCTCGACCATCTTCATCGCGCTGATCACGCGCATCACGCGGGCGAGCGTGATCGAGGTGCTGGGCGAGGACTACATCCGCACGGCGCGCGCCAAGGGGCAGATCGAGCGGCGCGTCCTGTTCCGCCACGCGCTGCGCAACGCGGCGGTGCCGATCGTCACCGTGATCGGCCTCTCGCTGGTGATCCTGATCGGCAACGCCATCGTCACCGAGTCGGTGTTCAACATCCCGGGCGTCGGGCGCCTCGTGGTCGACGCCGTGCTCAAGCGCGACTATCCGGTGATCCAGGGCTTGGTCATCGCCCTCTCGTTCACCTACATCTTCATCAATCTCATCATCGACATCCTCTATGCGATGCTCGATCCGAGGATCCGCTATTGACCGAGGTCACCGATAGGGCGGCGACCGATAGGGTGCCTGGCCTTGGCATCGGCGCCGCCGTGACGCGCGGGCGCCGCCATCTCGTGGCGCGCTATCCGCTCGCCGCAGCCGGCGCCTTGATCGTGGTGTTGATCGTGCTCGCCGCGGTCTTCGCGCCCTTCCTCGGAACGGTCGACCCGCTCGCGCTCAATCCGATGCAGCGCCTGCGCGCACCGAGCGAAGCGAACTGGTTCGGCACGGACCAATTCGGCCGCGATATCTGGTCGCGCGTGGTCTACGGCACGCGCGTCTCGCTCGCGGTCGGCGTGAGCGTCGCGGTGCTGTCGGTCGCGATCGGTCTCGCGATCGGTCTGGTCTCGGGCTACATCCGCTGGCTCGACGCCATCGTGATGCGCGTGATGGACGGGCTGATGGCGATCCCCGACATCCTGCTGGCGATCGCGCTGGTCTCGCTCTCGGGCGCCAGCCTGCGCACCGTGATCGTGGCGATCACGATCCCGTCGATCCCGCGCGTGGTGCGGCTGGTGCGCTCGGTGGTGCTCTCGGTGCGCGAAGAACCCTATGTGGAAGCGGCCGTCGCCGTCGGCACGCCGCTGCACAAGATCCTGATCCGGCACGTGCTGCCGAACTGTGTGCCGCCGCTGATCGTGCAGGCGACTTACGTCTGCGCCTTCGCGATGCTGACCGAGGCCATCCTGAGCTTCCTCGGCGCCGGCACGCCCCCCGAGATCCCGAGCTGGGGCAACATGATGGCCGAGGGCCGCATGTTCTTCCCGATCGCGCCGCGCATCGTGCTGCTGCCGGGCGTGGCGCTGGCGCTGATGATCCTCGCCGTCAACGTGCTGGGCGACGGCCTGCGCGACCGGCTCGATCCCAAGCTGGCGAAGCGGGTGTAGCGCATGATCCCGAAAAGTGGGCACCGGTTTTTCGGATCAGATCATGCGCAAAGGAATATCGCATGACTGACCCGGTGCTGAATGTACAAGGGCTGACGGTTCGCTTACCCGCTCTCGCCGACCGCCCGAACGCGGTCGAGAACGTCTCCTTCACGGTGCATCCGGGCGAGATCGTCTGCGTCGTCGGCGAGTCCGGCTCCGGCAAGTCGGTGACCGCACACGCGATCATGGGTCTGCTGCCGGGCGATCAGCTCGTGCCGACCGCCGGACGCGTGCTGCTCGAGGGCGAGGACCTCCTGAAGAAATCGCCCGCGGAGCTGCGCCGCATGCGCGGCGACCGCATGTCGATGATCTTCCAGGAGCCGATGACCGCGCTCAACCCGGTGATGAAGGTCGGCGCGCAGATCGAGGAGGTGCTGGAGATCCACACCGATCTCGGCGAGGCCGAGCGGCGCAAGCGCGTCATCGAGATCATGGAAGGGGTGCGCCTGCCCGAGCCCGAGAAGATGCTCGACGCCTATCCGCACCAGCTCTCGGGCGGACAGCGCCAGCGCATCATGATCGCGGCCGCGCTGGTGCTCGATCCGGTGCTGCTGATCGCCGACGAGCCGACCACCGCGCTCGACGTGACCACGCAGGCGCAGATCCTTCGCCTCATCAAGGAGCTGCGCGAGCGGCGCAACACCGGCGTGCTGTTCATCACGCACGACTTCGGTGTCGTGGCCGAGATCGCGCACCGCGTCGTCGTGATGCAGCACGGACAGGTGGTCGAACAGGGCTCGACCGAGGAGATCCTGCGCCGGCCGCGTCACGACTACACGCGGATGCTGATCCGCGCGGTCCCGAGCCTTTCGCCGCCGGCGCGCCAGCCCGTCACCGAGACGCCGGTAGTGCTGGAGACCCGGAGCCTCGGCAAGACCTACGCGATGGGCGGATTCGTCGGCGCGCGGCGCGAGGTGAAGGCCGCGACCGATGTCGACATCTCGGTACGGCGCGGCGAGACGCTGGGCGTCGTCGGCGAGTCCGGCTCCGGCAAGTCCACGGTGGCGCGCTGCATCGCGCGGCTGATCGATCCGACCGAAGGCGCGATCCTGGTCGAAGGCACCGACGTCGCGAAGCTCGGCACGCGCGCGCTGCGGCCGCACCGCAAGCGGGTGCAGATCGTGTTCCAGGATCCCTACCGCTCGCTCAATCCGCGGCGCACGGTGGGCGCCTCGATCGTGGAAGGGCCGATGAACTTCGGCATGCCCGCGGAGCAGGCGCAGGCCCGTGCGCGCGAGCTGATGCGGCTGGTCGGCCTCGACCCGGAGGCGCTGTCGCGCTTTCCCCACCAGTTCTCGGGGGGCCAGCGCCAGCGCATCTGCATCGCGCGCGCACTCGCCATGGAGCCCGAGATCTTGATTGCCGACGAGGCGGTCTCCGCGCTGGATGTTTCGGTGCAGGCCCAGGTGCTGGAGCTGATCGACGACGTGCGCCGGCGCTTCAATCTCGCGGTGCTGTTCATCACTCATGACCTGCGCGTCGCGGCGCAAATCTGCGACCGCATCGCCGTGATGAACAAGGGCGAGGTCGTGGAGCAAGGCCCGACCGCGGCGGTGTTCGGCAGTCCGAAGCACCCTTACACGCGCGCCCTGTTCGACGCCGCGCCGGGGCGGGATTTCGACTTCGGCAAATTCGAGGTCGCGGCAGAGCCCGTGCCGGCGGGCTGATCAACTCACGTCCGCGACCACCTCGCCCAGTCCCTCGACGCTGAACACCACGCGATCTCCCGGCGCGACCGAGACGGTCGGGATGACGCTGCCGGTGATCACCACCATGCCAGCGCTCAGGCCGCGGCCGCGTTCGGCGAGCGTATTGGCGAGCCAGGCCAGCGTGTCGAACGGGTCCTCGGCGCTGCCGTTGCCGATGTGCTCGCCGTTGATCGTGAGGCTGCCGCGGATGCCGACCAGATTCGGAAAGCCCGCGACCGGCCGGCCAATCACGATGCCGCCGTTCCAGCAGTTCTCCACGATCAAGGAATGGGCGTTGGTCTCCTTGTAGTTTGCGTTGCGGTCCTCGATCAGCTCGAAGGCGGGCATGGCGGCCGTGACCGCGGGGGCAACGCGCGCGCGGGTCCAGGGCGCGCCGGATGCCGGCAGATCGGCGCCGAGATGCAGCGCGATCTCGCTCTCGATCCGCAAGTTGACGAAATCGGCCGTCGCGAGCCGCGCCGGCGAAGCGTGGATGGTGCGCTGGAAGATCGCCCCGGCGCAGGGATGCGTGATGCCCATCAGGGCCTGCATGACCTTGGTGGTGGTGGCGATCTTGGCGCCCGCCACGGGCCCGTAGGTTCCCTCGGCGAGGCGGTAGTAGGCCTCCTGACCCGCATAAGCCTCGGCGAGGTCGCGCGGAGCCAGCTCCGCCGGCAGGTTCCGGTAGGTCTCCCTGCGCGTCCGCGCGAGCCACATGAAGTCCGCCATGGCGGCGGTCCGCTCGTTCCCAGCCATGATTCCGGCTCTCCGGCGGGCCGAAACGGCCCGCGTTATTCCTCCGATACCTTGATCCCTGTCAACAATCGAAGCCCAGATTTGAAGGATTATGACCTCGACAAGCGCTCCAGAACGGTTCTAAAAAATGGAGCGCCCGGACGCCCCTGGAGACTGATTTCATGAGCTACGACACATACTTCACGGACGCCTTGGCGCGCCTCAAGGACGAGCGGCGTTACCGGGTTTTCGCCGATCTCGAGCGCATCGCGGGCCGCTACCCCCACGCAGTCTGGCACACGCCGCAGGGCCGCCGCGACGTCGTGGTCTGGTGCTCCAATGATTATCTCGGCATGGGCCAGCACCCCAAGGTGATCGGCGCCATGGTCGAGACCGCAACCCGCATGGGCACCGGCGCAGGGGGCACGCGCAACATCGCGGGCACCAATCATCCACTGGTCGAGCTGGAGCAGGAGCTCGCCGACCTGCATGGCAAGGAAGCCGCTCTCGTCTTCACCTCGGGCTACATCTCGAATCAGGCCGGCATCGCGACCATCGCGAAGCTGATCCCGAACTGCCTGATCCTGTCGGACGCGCTCAACCACAATTCCATGATCGAGGGCGTGCGCCAGGCCGGCTGCGAGAAGCAGATCTGGCGCCACAACGATATGGCGCATCTCGAAGAGCTGCTTCGGGCCGCGGGCGACCGGCCGAAGCTGATCGTGTTCGAGAGCCTCTATTCGATGGACGGCGACGTCGCGCCGCTGCATGCGATCTGCGACCTCGCGGAGCGCTACGGCGCCATGACCTATTGCGACGAGGTGCACGCGGTCGGCATGTATGGCCGGCGCGGCGGCGGCGTTACGGAGCGCGACGGCGTCGCGCATCGCATCGACGTCATCGAGGGCACACTCGCCAAGGCGTTCGGCTGCCTCGGCGGCTACATCACGGGCAAGGCGGCGCTGATCGACGCGGTGCGCTCCTACGCGCCGGGCTTCATCTTCACGACCGCACTGCCGCCGTCGGTGTGCGCGGCCGCGACCGCCGCGATCCGGCATCTGAAGACCTCGACCTGGGAGCGCGAGCGCCACCAGGAGCGCGCCGCGCGCCTCAAGGCGGTGCTCAACGCGGCACGGCTGCCCGTGATGCCGAGCGACACGCATATCGTGCCGGTGTTCGTGGGCGATCCCGAGAAGTGCAAGGCCGCCAGCGACATGCTGCTCGAGGACCACGGCATCTACATCCAGCCGATCAACTATCCGACCGTGCCGCGCGGCCAGGAGCGGCTGCGCATCACGCCCTCGCCGTTCCACGACGACGTGCTGATCGACCGCCTCGCCGAGGCGCTGGTCGACGTATGGCACCGGCTCGGGCTGAGCTTCAGCAAGCAGGCGCTGGCGGCGGAGTGAGCTTCTCGATCACGGGATGCGAAAAGGCGGCCTCATCGGCCGCCTTTTTCGTATGCGTTTGATCCGCCGCGCACCCTACGGGCGGCGCTCCTGTGCATCATCGTCCATGATCGCGCGCCAGGCGGCACCGTCGAGGTCGTCGTATTGGCCCGACTTGAGCGACCACATGAAGCCGAGGAGGCCAAGGAGGCCGAGGCCGAGGGCGAGCGGGACGAGGTAGACGAGAACTTCCATCACGGCACCTCCGCAACACGTTTGGCGCGCAGCGCATTCACGGTGACCAGCACCGAGGAGCCCGACATGGCGAGCGCGGCGATGAGCGGCGTCACGAGACCCGCAATCGCGATCGGCACCGCGATGGCGTTGTAGATCACGGCGAGCCACAGGTTCTCGCGCATCACGCGCCGCGCCTTGCGCGACAACGCCAAGGCGTCGGCGACGGGCGCGAGGCGATCGCCGAGGAACACCGCGTCGGCGGCGGCCTGGGTCAGATGCACGGCCGTGACGGGCGAGAGCGAGACATCGGCCGCCGCGAGTGCGGGTGCGTCGTTGAGGCCGTCGCCGACCATTAGCACCTTGCGGCCTGCGCGCTTGAGCTCCTCGATGCGCGCGATCTTGTCGGCGGGCGTGACGCCCGCGCGCGCCGTATCGACGCCGAGCGCCTGCGCGACCGGCGCGACGGCGCTCTCGCGGTCGCCCGAAAGAATCTCCACCGCCAAGCCGCGCTGCTTCAGGCGCGCCACCACGGCGACCGCATCCGGCCGCAGCCGCTGGCGCACCGCAAAGACGACACGAGCCGTGCCGTACGCGAAGGCGATGACCGAGGCCTCGGGATCGGCCGCCGCCAGCGCCGCGGCTTCACGCTCGGCGCCGCAGAAGGACGGACGACCGAGGCGGATCTCCTCGCCATCGATCTCGGCGCGCACGCCCTGCCCCGGCTCCTCGACGGCATCCGGCAACGGCTCCTTGGCGCCGGCCGCGCGTGCAATGGCGGCGGCGAGCGGATGCCGGCTTGCGAGGGCCAGACGGCCCGCAAGCGCAAGCGTCTCGGGCGAAACATCGGCCGCATTCGCGAGCGCGGGCTCGGGCAGCGTCAGGGTCCCGGTCTTGTCGAAGACGATGGTGTCCACCTCGGCCAGCCGCTCGATCGCATCGCCCGCATTGAGCAGCACATTGGCGCGGAACAGCGCGCCGGAGGCGACCACCTGCACGGCGGGGATCGCCAACGCCAGCGCGCAGGGGCACGTGATGATCAGCACCGCGATCGCGGTGACGATGGCGAAATGCCAGTTGGCGCCGAGGGCGAGCCAGCCGATCACCGTCGTGAAGGCCGTGAGATGCACGACCGGCGCATAGAGTCGCGAGGCGCGGTCAGCGAGGCGCACATAACGCGAGCGCGCCTGCACGGCATTGTCGAGCAGCCGCGTGACCTCGTCGAGCAGCGTGCCCTTGGCGGCGGCGCTGACACGGACGCGCAGCGTTCCGGACACATTCAGCGTGCCCGCGTAAACCTGGGTGCCCTTGCGGGCCGTCACATGCGCGGTCTCACCCGTGACCAGGCTCTGGTCGATCTCGGAGCGGCCTTCGGCGACGACGCCGTCCACCGCGATGCGCTCGCCCGGACGCACCAGCACTAGGTCGCCCGCGTGGATCGCGGCGATCGGCACGTCGCGGATCTCCTCGGGCGTGACGAATTTCGACGCGGTCTCGGCCTTGAGCGCGGCGAGATTGCCCGCGACCGCGCGGGTGCGCCGGCGCATGTTCTGGTCGAGGAAGCGGCCCGCGAGCAGGAAGGTCAGCAGCATGACGGCCGAGTCGAAATAAGCATGCGTCGCGTGGTTGAGCGTCTCGACCACCGACATGCCGAGCGCGAGCAGCACGCCGAGGGTGATCGGCACGTCCATGTTGAGGCTCTTCGCCATCACGGCGCGCACCGCGGAGCGGAAGAAGGGCTGGCCCGCATAGGCGGCGGCCGGCAGCGCGATCAGCGCCGAGAGCCAGTGGAAGAAGTCGCGCTGCTCGGGCGTGATGTCGGTGACGTTGCCGGACCAGACCGACACCGAGAGCAGCATTACGTTCATCATCGCGAAGGCGGCGACGCCGAGGCAGCGCAGCAGGAAGCGCGACTCCTTCTCCTCCTCGGCCTCGGCGCTCGCCGGCTCGAACGGATAAGCGCGGTAGCCGAGATCGGCGAGCCGGTCGATGACACGGACCGGATCGAGCGCGCCGTCCTTCCACTCGACCGCGACGCGGCGGCTGGTGAGGTTGACGCGCGCGCGGGTGACTTCCGGGACGGCTGCGAGACCGTCCTCGATTGCGACCATGCAGGCCGCGCAGGTGATGCCCTCGACCGCAAGGTCGATATGGGCGACGCCGTCGTCGCGATGCTTGATGAAATGCGTGAGATCGCGGGTTTCGGCCATGGTGGTCACTGCAGCACGACCCGGTCGCGCGACTTGAACATGCGCACGGTCCCGCGCTCGGCTTCGAGCAGCAGGTCCCATTGCCCGGCCGCGATGTCGGCGATGGCGCCGCGATAAATTCCGGCCTCATGCTCGTTCAGATCAACGAGGCGGTCGAAGCGCTTGTCGGCCGGACGCGCGAGCCGCGCCGAGAAGGCAAGGCCCGTGAGCGGCACGCCGGCGCGGTCGCGCGCCTCGACGCGCAGGACGGCTTGGCCACCGGCATCGCGCTCCACATGCGCATCGACGCGCCAAGCGCGCTCGGCCTGTGCCTCGGCGGCGCGTGCCTCGCGGTTGAAGGAGAGCGAGGCGCTATAAGCACTGTCCACCTCGAGGCCCGGCATGGTGTCGAGCGCGACCTTGATCATCACGCCGTTGACCGCGAAGACGACGCCGAAGAAGGCGATCATACAGATGAGGACCTTGCGGCCCGTGATGACGCGTGCGGAGGACATCGCGAGCTCCTAGGGTGCGAGGAAGTGGTCGCGGGCCGTGGCGGTCTCGCGGCTTTCCATGTCGACCGCCTTGAAGGTGACGCTGGTCGACTTCTCGAGCGCCCGCCCGGCCGGCACCGTGACGAGCACGCGCACCTCGCGCGTCTGATCGGGCCCGACCGCGACCAGCGGCTCGCCGGCTGCGATCGAGTCGGTGCCGACAACCGTGACGAGCGGGTAAGGCAGGCCGTCGACGTCGAGCGAGAAGGCGCGCACCTCCGGCCGCTTGTTGATGAAGCGCACCGTGTAGGCATTGCGCACCCCGCCGTCGGACAACGTGACGAACAGCGGATTGCGGTCGTGCAGCACGCTGACGTCGACGAGCGAGCGCGTGAGCAGCGTGTAGAGCATCAGGCCGCCGACGAAAGCAATGATCGCCGCATAGGCGATGGTGCGCGGGCGCACCAGGCGATAGATTTCGGGCAGGCCCGCCATGCGGCGCTTGATGTTGATCTCGTTGTCGTAGGCGATCAGCCGCGTCGGCCGGCCGATCTTCTCCATGACATTGTCGCAGGCGTCGATGCAGAGGCCGCACATGATGCAGTCGAGCTGCGGGCCGTTGCGGATATCGATGCCGGTCGGGCACACCGCGACGCACTGGTAGCAATCGATGCAGTCGCCGGCGGGCTCGTCCTTGCGGCGCGCCTCCTCCGCCTTCTTGGTCGACATGCGCGGCTCGCCGCGGTCGTAGCGATAGGTGACGTTGAGCGCCCACTCGTCGGTGAGCGCCGCCTGGATGCGCGGCCAGGGGCACATATAGACGCAGACCTGCTCTCGCATGAAGCCGGCGAGCGTGTAGGTCGTGAAGGTGAGAATGCCGATCCACGCATAGGCGACGAGCGGCGCGTCGCCGGTTGCGAGCTGCTTCACCAGCGTGGGCGCATCCGCGAAGTAGAGCACCCAGGCGCCGCCGGTCCACCAGGCAATCATGAGCCAGATCGAATGCTTGGCGGTGAGCTCGAGCGCGCGGCGCGCCGAGAAGCCGGTCTTGTCCTTCTTCATGCGCTCGCGGCGGTCGCCCTCGATCAGGCGCTCGACCGCGTAGAACAGGTCGGTCCAGACCGTCTGCGGGCAGAGATAGCCGCACCAGATTCGCCCGCCGATGGCGTTCATCAGGAACAGCGCCATGGCCGCGATGATCAGCAGGCCCGTGAAGTAGTAGACCTCCTGCGGCCAGATCTCGATGAAGAAGAAGTAGAAGCGGTGGTTAGGGAAATCGATCAGCACCGCCTGGCTCGGCGCGAGCGGGCCGCGATCCCAGCGCACGAACGGCAGGAAGTAGTAGATGCCGAGGCAGATCGCCAGCAGCGCCCACTTGATGTTGCGGAAGGTGCCGGAGACGCTCTGCGGATAGACCTTCTTGCGGGCCTCGTAGAGCGGGCCGTAGTCGAGCTCGGCCGGATTGGTCATCTTGTTCATCGGCGGGGGACCGAATGTGGTGGTGCTTTCGGTCCTGTCTAGGGTTCGGGCATCCGGCCCGCCTTGATCGATCTCAAATGACGCTGCGTACGGTGTGCCGGCGCGCCGAACGCGGTCGTGCACACCGTACGGGCTTCTACTTCCCGCCGCCGAGCGTGTGGACGTAGACCGCCAGCGCCTTGATGGTCGCGGGATCGAGGCGGCCGTCCCAGGCCGGCATCACGCCGCCGCGGGAATTGGTGATCACGTCGATGACGCTCGCCTCGTCCGAACCGTGGAGCCAGATGCGGTCCGTCAGGTTCGGGCCGCCGAGCTCGCGATTGCCCTTGGCGTCGTCGCCGTGACAGGTCACGCAGTTGTCGGCGAAGAGCTTCTGGCCCGCCGCGAGATCCGTGCCCTGGCGCACCGGCAGGCCGGAGAGCGAGCGCACATAGTTCGCGACCGTGACGATCTCGTCCTTCTTGAGCATGCCGTCGCGGCCGAAGGCCGGCATCTGGTTCTCGCGCGCCTTGGCGTGTCCCGAGCGGATGCCGACCGTGATGGTCTGGTGGATGTCATCGACGGTGCCGCCCCAGAGCCAGTCGTCGTCGTTCAGATTCGGATAACCCTTGGAACCGGTGGCGCCGCTGCCGTGACAGGGCGCGCAATTGTCGCCGAACGCGGCCCGCCCTTGAGCGCGCGCGAAAGCGAGCAGGCCCTGATCCTTCTCGATGTCGGCAAGCGCGGTGTTGGCCAGCGCCGCGGCTTTTTCGCCGCGCGCCTGCTGCAAGGCGGCCACCTCCTGCGCGACGTCGAGGCGGGTCGAGTAGCCGAACAGGCCCGTGCTGTAGCTCGAGACCAGAGGCCAGGCCGGATAGACGACCCAGTAACCGACGGACCAGACGATGCTCGCGTAGAACACGATCAGCCACCAGCGCGGCAGCGGCGTGTTCAGCTCCTTGATGCCGTCCCAGGCGTGGCCGGTCGTGGCGGTGCCCGAGATGGCATCGACGTCCTTGTGCTCGGCCATGGCTTTAGTCCTCTCTCAACGGCATGCGCGCGGCGGCATCGAAGGTCGGCTTGTTGCGCGGCCAGAGCGCGTAAGTGACGATTGCAACGAAGATGGCGACGAACAGCGGCGTCCAGAGGCTCGTGACGAGCTCGGAGGCGAAGCTCTGCACCGTGATGATGGCCTTCATTTTTCTTGTTCTCCTCAGCGCAGATTGGCTTTGGCGTCGTATTGCTTGAAGTCGACCAGCGTGCCGAGCATCTGCAGATAGGCGATGAGCGCGTCCATCTCGGTGATGCGTGCGGGGTTGCCGTCGAAATCGCGCGCGACCGACTTCGGGTAGCGCGCCTGCAGGTCCGCCTGGCCGGCGTCGTCCGGCGTCGCCTGCGCCTTGAGATCGGCGACTGCTTTCTCGACCTGCTCGTCCGTGTAGGGCACGCCGACGGCGCGGTTCGCCTTCAGGTGCTGGACGATGCCGCGATAGTCGAGATCGGTCTGCGCGAGGAACGGATAGCCCGGCATGATCGACTGCGGGACGACAGCGCGCGGATCCTTGAGATGCGCGACGTGCCACTCGTCCGAATACTTGGCGCCGACGCGGGCGAGATCCGGGCCGGTGCGCTTCGAGCCCCACTGGAAGGGATGGTCATACATGCTCTCAGCGGCGAGCGAGTAGTGGCCGTAGCGCTCCACCTCGTCGCGGAGCGTGCGCACCATCTGCGAGTGGCAGGTGTAGCAACCCTCGCGCACATAGATGGCGCGGCCCGCGAGCTCGAGCGGCGTATAGGGCCGCATGCCGTCGACCTTCTCGACCGTGCTCTTCAGGTAGAAGAGCGGCGCGATCTCGACCAGGCCGCCGATCGCGATGACCAGCAGGATGCCGATGATGAGGAGAACCGAGTTCTTCTCAAGGATCTGATGGCGATTCCAGAACGACATGGTGGCTCCTTACTCGGCGGGCTGGAGCGCCACGCGCGGGGCCGCCTCTTCGGCCTCGCCGCGCACGGTCATCCAGAGATTCCATGCCATGATCAGCGCGCCGATGACGAACAGCGCACCGCCGGCGGCCCGGATCACGTAGAAGGGATGCATCGCCTCGACGCTCTCGATGAAGGAGTATTCGAGGAAGCCGAGGCTGGTGTAGGCGCGCCACATCAGGCCCTGCAGGATGCCCGAGACCCACATCGCCGAGATGTAGAGGACGATGCCGATGGTCGCGATCCAGAAGTGCCAGTTGACGAGCTTGAGGCTGTAGAGCTGCTTGCGGTTCCAGAGCCACGGCACCAGCGCATAGACGGCGCCGAACGACACGAAGGCGACCCAGCCGAGCGCGCCGGAGTGGACGTGGCCGATGGTCCAGTCAGTGTAGTGCGAGAGCGAGTTGACGGCCTTCACGGACATCAGCGGACCCTCGAAGGTCGACATGCCGTAGAAGGCGACCGACACCACCATCATGCGCAGCACCGGATCGGTGCGCAGCTTGTCCCAGGCGCCCGAGAGCGTCATCAGGCCGTTGATCATGCCGCCCCACGACGGCATCCACAGCATCACCGAGAAGGTCATGCCGAGCGTCTGCGCCCAATCCGGCAGTGCCGTGTAGTGCAGGTGATGCGGGCCGGCCCAGATATAGAGGAAGATCAGCGACCAGAAGTGGATGATCGACAGACGATAGGAATAGACCGGCCGCTCGGCGCGCTTCGGGATGAAGTAGTACATGATGCCGAGGAAGCCGGCGGTGAGGAAGAAGCCGACCGCGTTGTGGCCGTACCACCACTGGAACATGGCGTCCTGGACGCCGGCCCAGGCGATGTAGGACTTGGAGCTGAACCAGGAGACCGGCAGCGTCGCGTTGTTGCCGAGATGCAGCACCGCGATGGTGACGATGAAGGCGAGATAGAACCAGTTGGCGACGAAGATGTGCGGCTCCTTCCGCTTCATCAGCGTGCCCATGAAGACGAGCAGATAGACGACCCAGACGATGGTCAGCCAGAGGTCGGCGTACCATTCGGGCTCGGCATATTCCTTCGACTGGGTGACGCCGAGCAGATAGCCGGTGCCGGCGACCAGGATGAAGAAGTTGTAGCCGAGCACGACGAACCACGGCGCGAGGTCGCCCGCGATGCGCGTGCGGCAGGTCCGCTGCACCACGTAGAGCGAGGTCGCGATCAGCACGTTGCCGCCGAAGGCGAAGATCACGGCGGAGGTGTGCAGCGGCCGCATGCGGCCGAAATTGGTCCAGGGCAGATCGAAGTTGAGTGCCGGAAAGGCGAGCTGCAGTGCAATGATGAGTCCGACCGTGAAGCCCGCGATGCCCCAGAAGACGGAGGCCGCGGTCGCGAACTTGATCGGGCCGAGCTGATAGTTCGGCTTGCCGTCGATCTCCTGCGCGGGGAGCGCCGGCGTGTGAAAGTAGCGGTTGAGGACGGCAAACACCGCCGCGACGCTCGCGGCCGCGCTGATATAGGCGTGGAACGCGAATGGCGCGTCCTCTGCCTTCGCGGCGGCGATCAAAGTGAGGAACGCCGTGAAGACGAAGAAGGCCGCGAGTCCGCCCTCGCCGATCGTCATCGCCCTGCGTGCTTGTACGTAAGCCATGTAAGAAGCCTTTCCGCGGGCACGCGCCCGTTGTGCTGGGCACCCTCGGTGCGGAACGGCAGTGCAGCATTGAGAAAGATCAAGAGCGCGAGGAAATGGAGTCAGCGACTCTTCGCGGTTCCCGCGGGACCACGCAGGCGCGCGGTCGCGATCGGCATCATCAGCGAGACGAACATGAAGCGTGCGAGGTGGTGCACGCCGACGTAAGCCGGATCGAGATGCAGCGCGAAGGCGAGGATCGCCATGGTCTCGAGCCCGCCCGGCGCGTAAGCGACGATCGCGTCACCCAAGGGAAGGCCGAGACCGAACGCGACCAGCGCGGCGGAGCCGCAGGCCACGATGGAGCCGACGGCGAGCGCACCGAAACCGGCGGCCGCGAGACGCCCGAGCGTGCGCATGTCGATGCCGCCGAGGCGCGTGCCGATCAGCGCGCCGAGCACGACGAAGCTGACCGTCGCGACCGCCGGCGGAAACACGTTGCCGACCACGCCGAGACCGTGCAGCACGCCCGAAGCCACCATGGCGCCGACGATGAGACCGCCCGGCAGGCGCACGTAATAGGCGAGGATCGCGGCGATCGCCGAAGCCGCGATGAGGATCGCGAGATCGTCGATGGAGGCGAGCAGCGACGGTGTCACGCGCGGCGGTGGCGGCGGACCGACCACGCCGATGGCCGCCAGGCAGACCGGCAGCACCACGGCGAGCACGAGCAGGCGCACCGAATGCACGGTCGCGATCGCGCGCACGTCGGCCTTGGCGTCGACCGCGAGCACGAGCGCCTGCGAGAGCGCGCCCGGCAGCGAGGCGAGCAGCGCAGAGAGCGGGTCCCAGCCGTGCACGCGCTGCAGGTATTGCTGGGTCGCGAAGGTGACCCCCATCATGGCGACGAGCAATGCGACGAGGCTCAGCGGCCAGGCCGCGATATTGGCGAGCCGCTCGGGCGTGACCGCGGCGCCGAGGGCGATGCCGAGCACGACGAAAAGCACCCTGGCGACGGGAGCCGGCATATAGACGGGCCGCCCAGCCAACGCGGCGACCGACACCGTGACCACGGCTCCCGACAGCCAGCCGGCCGGCATGCCGGCGAGGCCGAGCGCGGCACCGCCGGCTCCGGCGAGGAGCAGGGTTTCGGCGAGGCGGCGGGCGAGTTGAAGCGGCGGAGGCGACATGACGGGTGTGGCACGCGCCGGCAACGGCCGGGCGTACGGGAAGTTGATCGCGATCAATGCAGCGGCGCACCCGCTCCGTCAAATGGCCGCATGTCACCGACTTCATGCAGTTTCGCGGAGCAGACGGTTCCGCGCTATACCTCCTATCCGACGGCGCCACACTTCACGGGGGCGGTCACGGCCGGCACCTACGGAAGCTGGCTCGCTGCGCTGCCGCGCGAGGCCACGCTCTCGCTCTATCTGCACGTGCCGTTCTGCATCGAGCTCTGCCACTACTGCGGCTGCCACACCAAGGCGATACGCCGGCCGGAGCCGGTCGCCGCCTATGCGGACGTGCTCGCGGCCGAGATCGAGCTGGTCGCGCAACGCGCCGGCGGCCGCAAGGTCATCCATCTGCATTGGGGCGGCGGCACGCCCTCGACGCTCGGGCCCGAACGGCTCGTCGAGATCACGGACCGCCTGCGCCGCGCCTTCTCCTTCGCGCCCGACATGGAGCACGCGATGGAGCTCGATCCCCGCCGGGTCGACCAGCCGCTGGTCGACGCGCTCGCCCGCATGGGCGTGAACCGCGCGAGCCTCGGCGTGCAGGAGTTCTCGCCTCATGTGCAGAAGGCGATCGGCCGCATCCAACCCTTCGGCGTCGTGGCCGAGTGCATGGGGATGCTGCGCGCAGCCGGCATCGCGGACGTCAATATCGACCTGATGTACGGACTGCCGAAGCAGAGCGTGTCCGATCTCAGGCATTCGATCGCGCTCGCGGACTCGCTCAAGCCGCAGCGCTTCGCGCTGTTTGGTTATGCGCATGTGCCGTGGTTCAAGGCGAACCAGCGGCTGATCGCCGAAGGCGACCTGCCCGACGCGGAGACGCGGCTGGCGCAGGCGGAGGCCGCGCGCGCGCTATTCGTGGAGCTCGGCTATCAGCCGATCGGGCTCGATCATTTCGCGCGGCCCGACGACGACCTTGCCCGGGCGGCACGCAGCGGGCAGCTGCATCGCAATTTCCAGGGCTACACCACTGATGCGGCCGACGCGCTGATCGGCTTCGGCGCGTCCGCGATCGGCCGGCTGCCGCAGGGCTTCGTGCAGAACGCGGCCGATGTCGGCGGCTACGCCCGCGCGGTCACCGACGGACAGCTCGCGACCGTGAAGGGTCTTGCCTTCTCGCACGAGGATTTGCTGCGCGGCCGCATCATCGAGCGGCTGATGTGCGACTTCGCGGTCGATCTCGACGCCGTGGCCGATACGGGTGATTTCGCCGACGAGCTCGCCGCGCTCGCGCCGCTGCAGGACGAAGGCTTCGTCGAGATCGCGGGCCCCCGCATCACCATGACGGATGCCGGCAAGCCCTATGTGCGGCTCGCCGCGGCGGCGTTCGACAGCTACCTGAAGACGAGCCAGGCGCGGCATTCGCGAGCGGTGTAGCCCGGCGCAAGAGTGCGCGCGCCTGATGCTCCAACAGAAAAAGCGCCGCAGACCGTGCGGCGCCAGTGACGACGGATTCGCTTGGGGAGGAGACAGCGATCGTCGGTGTCGAATCACTTCGACAGAACCGAGGGTAGTGCCACCCGAGGAACTTGGAACTTGGGGGCGCTACTTACGCAGCGTGACGCGAGAAGGGCCGCGAGCACCACCGCAGATTCCGGACCGCGCGTAGGATGAGAGCTAGCGTTTGCCCTGGCCGAGGCAAGCCGCAATGGCTTCGCCGGTGAGCGGCTTGCGCAGCAGCACCGGGATCTTCACGTCGCGCAGCGTGCTCTCGAGCGCGGACTGCGGCTGGCCCGTGATCGCGATGATGCGCGGCGGCGTCTTGAGACGCTGCAGCCACTTGATCACCGAGACGCCGGGAATGCGCGGGAGCAGGAGATCGACGATGACGATGTCGTCTGCGGACGGCGGCCCTTGCTGGAAGAACTGCTCGGGCGAGCGGTAGGCCACTGCCTCGTGGCCCATGTTCTTGAGCCACACGACCAGGGAGTCGTTAACTGCCGCATCGTCCTCGAGGACATGGATCGTCACGACAACAAGCCCTTTACGCCAAACGGAATTACGCGGGGAATGTCGGGCCGAGGGGCCGGAACCGCAATGCGTAATACTGCTTCGTCGTAGTGCCAATATAAGTAGAATCCCGTGCAACACGGGTTCGGCTGCGCAGCAACGCTCGCCGCGGCCGACGAGAGTCTGCCTCACGACTCAACAGACGTGTTTGGGATAAAGCCGCCGCGATCTCGCGCCTGCCCGTCACCCTGATGTGCGCGGCCTCGCACCTCAGGATGACGCGGCGGTGGCGTGGCTACTGCGTCCGGTTCTCGCTCAGCACGATGCGGACGAGGTCGGCGGCGTTCTTGGCGCCGAGCTTCTCCATGATGCGGGCGCGGTGCACCTCGATGGTGCGGGGGCTGATGCCGAGATGGCGGCCGGCCTCCTTGTTAGACGCACCCGATGCGATCTGGCCGAGCACCTCGCGCTCGCGCGGGGTGAGCAGCTCGTGGCCCGGGAACTGCTTGGAAAGCAGATCGGCGGTCTGGCCGTCGGAGGCACGGCGCGCCCAGGCCTCGATCGCCTCGCGCACGCGCGTGACCACGGTGTCGGCGTCGAACGGCTTCTCCATGAAGTCGAGGGCGCCGTTCTTGATCGCCTCCACGGCCATCGGAATGTCGCCCTGGCCCGAGATGATGAAGATCGGGGCCGGATAGTGCTGGGCGTTCAGCTCCTTGAGGATGTCGAGGCCGGAGCGCCCCGGCATGTGCACGTCGAGGATGATGCAGGCCGGGGTCCGGGCCTTGGCATTGCTGAGGAAGGAAGCGCCTTCGGCGAAGCCGGTCACCTGATAGCCCTCGAGCGATAGGACCGTGGACAGGGCGTCGCGGACGGACGGATCGTCGTCGACGATGAAGACTTCGTTCGTTGTCGTCGCATCAGTCATTCTGCTCTTGCCTCGCAGTTACGCCCGAGTCTCCCTAGGTCTCCGGTCACATCTTCGGCGCCGAACCTTTGGCCCCTTCGGCTGAAGATGTTGCACCGGCCGCGGCCTGATCGGGGGTCGGCAGCGGCAGGTGCAGCGTCAGGCAGGCGCCTCGACCGTCTCCCCCCGGATCAACGGTCAGGTCACCCCCGTGAGTTTGCGCGATCGTGCGCGAGATGGCGAGACCAAGGCTGAGCCCGCCCGCCTTGGTGGTTGAGAATGCCTTGAAAAGTGTAGGCAATCGGTCGGCCGGAATGCCCGCCCCATTGTCGGTCACCGAGACCTCCACCTCGCCGGCCCCGCCTCGGGCCGCGACCCGCACCTCGGGCGTGGTGTGGTCCCGCACCGCGTCGAGGGCGTTGCGTAGCAGGTTGACCAGGATCTGCTGGATCTGGACCGGATCGACCAGCACGGGCGGCAGGTCGTCCGCGAAATCGCGGGCGATGTGCGGCCGCGGCCAGGTTCCGATCTGGACCAGCTCGATCGCGTCCTCCAGCAGCGGACGCAGATCCACCAGCCGACGCTCGGGCTCGTGGCGCTCAACGAACTGGCGCATGCGCTGCACGATATTGCCGGCGCGCTCGGCCTCGTGCACGGCCTTCTCGAGGATCGAGAGCAGCTGCGGCTGCACGGCGCCCGGGCCGATGAGCTTCTCGCTGGTGCGCATGACGGCCTGCAAATAGAGCATCAGCGCGGTGAGCGGCTGGTTCAGCTCGTGGGCGACCGCCGCGCCCATCTCGTCCATGGCGGAGACGCGGGCGAGCTGCACCAGGTCGCTCTGCAGATGGGCGAGGCGCTGCTCCATCTCGCGGCGCGGGCGCAGGTCGCGCAGAATGCCGATGAACTGGCGGCCATCGGAGGTCACGGCCTCGCCGACCGAGATTTCGACCGGGAACACGGAGCCATCGCGGTGGCGCGCCAGCGCCTCGCGGGTGACGCCAATGACGTGCTTGACCCCTGTCGAAATGTACGTGGCCAGATCGCTGTGGTGAGCGCGGGCGAACTCGTCCGGGAGCAGCATGTTCATGCTGCGGCCGATCACGTCGGCGGCCGCATAGCCGAAGAGCCGCTCGCAGGCCTTGTTGAAGACAAGGATGCGCGCCTGGTCGTCGATCACGATGATGCCGTCCACCGCGGTGTCGAGCACGCTCGACAGACGGGCTTCGGAGACAGTCGCATCCGGCATATAGGCGTCTATGGCGATTCGCCTTCTAGACAGAATAGACGCAAAGTGCGGCGCACGCGCCCCAATTGCAATCCCTCAAGATATGTCGTGACGGTACAGTAAAACCGGATCAGGCGCGAGGGCCCAAGACTTTGGCAAGCCGCTCGACCGCGGTCTGCAAATGCTCGTGGTTGCGGGCGAAACACAACCGGATAAAAGGCTCTCCGCCGGCCCCGAACGCGGTTCCGGGCGCGAGGCCGACATTGGCCTCGTCGACGAGGCGGAGCGCGAGTTTTCGGGTGTCGGTCTCCCCCTCGACCTGGAAGAAAAGATAGAAGGCGCCCTCGGGCGGCACGAAGCGGCAGCGGCCGGTCGCCGCGAGCGCGTCGCACACGACATCGCGGCCGCGGCGGGCGCGCGCCACCAGATGGTCGACGAAGCTCTCGCCGCGCTCCAGCGCGACCACGCCGGCGCGCTGCATGAACTGAGCGACGCCCGAGGTCGAATACTGCACGAGGTTCTCGATTACCTGGCCGAGCGAGGGATGCGCGACGATCCAGCCCATGCGCCAGCCCGTCATGGCCCAGTTCTTCGAGAAGGTGTTGACGAAGAGGACGCGGTCCTCCGGATCCATCACGTCGAAGAAGGACGGTGCGCGCGGCCCCTCGCCGTACCAGTAGCGCGCATAGGTCTCGTCCGCGATGATCCAAAGATTCTTGCGGCGCGCGAGCGCCAGCAGCGCCATGAGATCCTCGCGGCTCGCCGTCCAGCCGGTCGGGTTGGAGGGCGAGACGATGAAGAGCGCGCGGGTGCGCGGCGTCACCGCGTCGGAGATGCGGTCGAGGTCGAGCGACCAGCCGTCGTTGCCGAACGTCATCGGCACCTCGACGGGCTTGGCGCCCACAATGCCGGTGGCGGCGGCGGCGTTCGGCCAGGTCGGCGTCGGGATGATCACCTCGTCGCCGGCGCCCGCCGCCATGGCGAGCACGATCTGGATCGACTGCATGCCCGAGCCCGTGACGTAGAACTCCTCGGGCGAGAACGGCCGGCCATAGAGGCGCTGATGATAGGCCGCGAGCGCCTCGCGCAGCGGCGGGATGCCGCGCTGATAGGTGTAGAAGGTCTCGCCCGCGGCGAGCGCGCGCGTCGCGGCCTCGCTGATGAAGGACGGCGTCGGCAGGTCGCCCTCGCCGGCCCATAACGGAATCAGCCCGGGCCGCGTGCGGCCATAGTTGAACACCTCGACGATCCCGCTCTCAGGCGCCTCGCGCGCCTCGCGCCGCAACTGCGCGACGAGATCGACGACTCGGGGCGTCTGGGCCAGTTCCGACATGCGGGCTCCTGCGGCTCGGGGTGGGTTGGATATAGCGGACCCGACCGGGTCCTGGCATCAAAAGAAGCGATTGCACCGATCAACGCACGTGAAGGCGGAATGTTGACGGAACATGGATATCACGTGACGTCAGCAGTGTGAGCGAGGAGCGGCGACGCACACTCAGCGTCATCCCGGAAGCCGCGCAGCGGCTGTCCGGGATCCATATCCCCGCTCTGTCCGGATCACGACGACAGGGGTTATGGATCCCGGCTCTCGCTGCGCTCGGACGGGATGACGGCGAGTGCGTGGCGCTGCTCCGCCTCACTTCGCCTTCAGCAGATCCCTTATCTCCTCCAGCAGCACCTCCTGACGGTTCACCGGAGGCGTGGTGGGCTTCTCGGCTTCGCGCGTCCGCAAGCGCTGGATCAGCGTCACGAGCGCGAACAGCGCGAGCGCGACGATGATGAAGTTGATCGCGATGGTGACGAAGTTGCCCCAGGCGAGAACCGCGCCCTGCTTCTTCGCGTCGGCGAGCGCGTTCGCGTTGACCGAGGACGAGAGCGGCACGAAGTAATTGGAGAAGTCGAGCCCGCCCGAGACCGCGCCGATCACCGGCATGAAGATGTCGCCGACCAAGGACTCGACGATCTTTCCGAAGGCCGCGCCGATGATCACGCCGATCGCGAGATCGATGGCATTGCCGCGCATGGCGAAGGCCTGGAATTCCTTGAGCATGGTGTCCTCCCGTGTGCACGTGGCTCGCACCGGGAGATTAGCGCTTCCATCGAAATCGTGCTCGGCGGCCCTTGCAAGACCGGCATGACGCCAATGGCGAGAGAAGCGATGCCGCGCCTGCACGCGGCACCCCATCCAGCTCAGAGAATCCGCTCGAGATCGCTCTCGTTGACAACGCGATCGTGGGGCTCGCGCAGGCTCTTGATGCGGTATTGCGGATCGTCGCCGCTCTCGGGGAGCTGGCGGACGATCTTGTATTCGCCGGCTGCCGACGTGCGGTAGGCGAGGCTGCGCGAAAGGCGCACGGTCTGTCCCTCACGGAATTGATGAGTCATGTCTGCTCCAATGGTTTTCGAAAAAAAAGCAGAGCCGCTTCCCCCCGGGGGGAGCGGCTCTGAAACTCGGCTCAACCGAATTATCGATGTCACGCAGCGCGGATGCTGCTGACCGCGATCTTGCCGCTGCGGCGATCTTCCTCGGTGTCGAACGAGACCTTCTGGCCCTCGCTGAGGGTGGAGAGGCCGGCGCGC
Source organism: Pseudomonadota bacterium (assembly GCA_023404705.1). Classification (GTDB taxonomy): domain Bacteria; phylum Pseudomonadota; class Alphaproteobacteria; order Rhizobiales; family Xanthobacteraceae; genus FEB-22. Next base: position 2,216 of record JAEYAU010000113.1, on the reverse strand, counting down.
TCGAGAGCGGTCGCGTGGACGAAGACGTCCTTGCCGCCGCTGTCCGGCTGGATGAAACCGAAGCCCTTCTGATTGTTATAGAACTTCACGGTGCCGTTGGTCATGCGAACTATCCTTCTGCGTATGGATGCACGTGGCCGTAGGCCGCGCACCAGCGCGACCTGAAGCCGGGTCTATCGATGTTTGGAAGAGGGTCTGAACGTGCGCCAGAAGGCGATACGGCCCGATCGTTCGGCCAAAAGTCGATGATTTCAATGTAGGTTTCAAACACGGCTATTGCAAGGCACGCCCGCAACGGAAGGAATGCTTGCCAGATGCGGAGCCGAGGCGCATACAGGCCCACACTATCGGCGCGCCTTGCGAATGACGCAGTTTTCGAACGCGTCGCGCCACTTTCACTGACAAGCTGGATCTGACTTGCGCCCTGGCTCGGTGAGAGTCCGAAGATCGCGCCGCACCGCTGCTCATCCGATGCAGCGGTCGAGCAGGTGCGCAACGGAAGCCAAATGACGTCGTGCGTGCCGCGCGTTCCTCCGGATCGCGCGCGATCGTCACGTGAGAGGAAGCAATTCGTGCAGGTTTTCGTCCGCGACAACAATGTCGACATGGCGCTCAAGGTGCTGAAGAAGAAGATGCAGCGCGAAGGCGTCTTCAAGGAGATGAAGCGGAGGCGCTTCTACGAGAAGCCGTCGGAACGCACGACGCGCGAGAAGGCAGAAGCCGTCCGCCGCATGCGCAAGGCGGCGCGCAAGCAGGCGGTGCGTGAAGGTCTCGTCGCGGCGCCGAAGAAGAAGGTGGTCGCCCGACGACCCGCCGCGCCCCGCGCCACAATGCGATAGCGCCACAAAACACACCGACACGTTCAGCAGCTGGGGACGTCGATGCGCATCTATATCTTCAAGTCCGAGTCGCGTGCAGAGCTCCGTGCCTTTGCGGGCGATCTGCGAGGAAGCCGGCTGCCCGACAAATTCGGTCCCTGGACCGCGACGGGGGTGATCGCGGCCGACAGGCCGGCTCCGCACAACTTCTCGCGCGCCGACATCGAGGAGGCTCTCGAAGGACCGGGCTTTCAGCTCTGGCGCGTCCGCGGCAAGGGTACGGCGCCCGCCTGAGGCGTCGCGAGTGGGGGGCTCACCATGAAGTGGCTGATGGTGCTGATCTTCGGCGCGGCCTGCGTGAGCTCGGTCATCTGGTACGAAGCGACTGAACGCAAGCTCAGCAACCTGCAACGGACAGCGATTGCGGTTGCGGCACTGGCGAGCTGGGCCGTCGTACTGTTGCTGGGGAACTTCGTGGTCTGAGGCGGTCGCGCGGCTCGGGCGCTAGCCCTTGAACAGCAAATCCCGCGTCAGCGCATCCACGTGCTTCACGGCCTCGAGCGCGTCGCGCAGGCGGTCGCGGTCGCGCGTGCCGAGACGCTTCACCGCGACCGTGTTGGTGGCGGGGCGGCCGGCCTCGATGTCGGCGAGCTGCTGGGCAAGGATCAGATCGAGGAACACGGTCTGCGCCTCGTCGAGAGCCTCGAGATCACGCTCCGCGCCGAGGCCGAGGGCCCGCAAGCCGGCGAGGCGCGCTGGTGTGGCGCGCGCGAGCACATGATGGCGGATCGCGAGCACGCGCGCGGCCGTGACGATACCGAAGAGGCCGGTCATCTTCAGGTCGATGCGGCCCTGCTCGGTCTTGAAGTTGCCGAACAGGCCGAGGCCGGGCCGCACCGCCCCTGCCGAGTCGGCGAGCAGCTTGGCGAAGGCGGATTGCCCGCGCGCCTCCGCAAAGGCGTCGTGCCAGAGCGTGGTCGCGAGCGCGGCGTCCCCGTGCACGCCGCGCAGATCGAAGAAGATGTCGACCGAAAGCAGATCCTCCGGGCTCGTGCGGCCGATCCATTCGGCGATGCGCGCGCGCCAGGTCGCGAGCGAGCCGCGCCATTGCGGGTTCTTCGCCATCACGCCGCCCTTGCAGTAGGGCACGCCGACCTCGTGCAGGATGTCGGCGACGTGACCGGCGAGCATGGCGAACCAGCGATCCTCCGGGCCGTCCGGCTCGCCCGCGGCGAACACCAGCGCGTTGTCCTGATCGAGCGCCAGCAGGCTCTCGCCGCGGCCGGCCGAGCCGAGCACCGCGAGCGCGTAAGGACACGGCGGCGCGCCCTCCCCGGACTCCTGCATGCGGCTCTCGGCCAACATGGCGGCGCGGCGCGTCAGCGCGCCGAGCTCGCG
>JAEYAU010000240.1 GCA_023404705.1 Pseudomonadota bacterium | reverse complement strand
CCCGGGGCCGGGTTGGGCGGGGGGGGCGCGCGCGCCTCGGTCAGGCGAGAATTCTCGGGGGTCTGATCAACTCGTCGGGGGCGAGGCCCGACGGCGGGGCGGTGTGGGAGAACACCCGTTCCGGCATTGGAACATCGCGCAGCATGGATGTCGTATCGACCGACAGGAGGCCGCCGCAGCAACTCGTGCCGTTGCTGCAGCAACCGCCCGTGCAGTTGCCGGGCTTCGTCGGCGCCGGGGCGTGCTCATGCGCGGCCGCGCTGACGACGGCCTGGGCGGGTGCATGCGTCCTGGCAACAGCCGGCCTGTGTGCGTCATGACCGGCGCTTGCCGCATGGGCTACCGCGACAGGCGTGTGGCTGCCATGGGCCAGCGCCGTGCCGGGCACGAGCTGAACCGCAACGGCGAGGATCGCCGCCCAGATCAGTGCCGCTATGCTCCGTTTCAGCGCCATGGCCCGAGTCATCGGGGTGAGGATGGATCTACTAACTGGCACCAGCATTGCGCAAAATCAAGGACGGCTGGTGGCGCGGGCTGGCCGGATGCAAGCGGAGAACTACGGATTCGGCAGCGCAGCCCTGGGTGACCGCATCAAGATGATGTGACCATCACGCAGCGCCGGCCCTGAGCCGTCGTGCAAGGATCCATAGGGCCGCGGCCGGAACCGCAATCCACTGCAGCAGCGGTGTGACTCCGAGCCGGATCCCGAACACCTGCACGGTCGGCATGGCGTCCGTGTAAGCCCAGCTCTGCCGGACATATACGTTCAGGTATTCGCTATAGGCCGTGTAGGCGAGGCCGAGCGCGAGCGCGACGGCTCCGACGCGCAACAGCCGCTGCCGAGGCCATGCCACCGTCCCGGCAATCAACAGGCTCAGCGCGAGTGTGGCGATTGCGATCAGTCCGTCACCCAGGGTGCAGTGGATCACGGCGAAGATGATCTCCTGCGGTCTGCCGGTGCGCCAGATTGTCTACAGCGGCAGTTGCAGGGTCTCCAAAGTGAGATGCAGCATGAGGCTGGCCGCGAAGTAGATGCGGAGTCCCGCGAGCCAGTTCGGTGCGCGATCGTTCAACCGCGCAGCCTGCGCACAAACGCGGCGATCGCCTCGCCGATCTCGTCGGGGCTGTCCTCCTGAATGAAGTGGCTGCCCTTGACGGTGACCTCGGTCTGGTTCGGCCAGGCGCGGCAGATCTCGCGCAGGCGGCCCGTGAGGATCGAGCCCGGATCCGCATTGATGAAGAGCTTCGGCACGTCGGAGCTCTTGAGCCAGGCACCGTAGTCCTCGACGACCTTCACGACATCGGCGGGCTCGCCTTCCAGCGGGATCTGGCGCGGCCAGGAGAGGGTGGGGCGGCGCCCCTCGCCGGGGTCCGTGAAGGGCCTGCGGTATTCGGCCATCTCGGCATCGTCGAGCCGGCGCAGGATCGCGAAGGGCAGCACGCGCTCGACGAACACGTTCTTCGTCAGCACCATCTCCTCGCCGGCGGGCGAGCGAAAACCCTGGAACACGCCGCGCGCGGATGCGGGCCAATCGTCCCAGGTGCCGGGCGCGACGAGCGCCTCCATGTAAGCGATGCCCTGCACCTTGTCGCGATTCTGGTTCGCCCAGTCGAAGCCGAGCGCGGAGCCCCAGTCGTGCAGCACGAAGACGACGTTGCGGTTTATGCCGAGGTGCTCCCAGAGCGCAAAGAGATAGTCGCGCTGCTCGCGATAGGAGTAGCGGTCGGGCCCAGAGGCTTCGAGCTTGTCGGAGTCGCCCATGCCGATCAGATCGCAGGCGATCAGCCGGCCGAGGCCGGCGAGATGCGGCATCACGTTGCGCCAGAGATAGGACGACGTGGGGTTACCGTGTTGGAAGACGATCGGGTCGCCGCTGCCCTCGTCGATATACGCCATGCGGCGGCCTTTGATCTCGGCGAATTTCTTGGTCGCGAACGGCTTGGTGGAGATCATGGTGCGCATCCCGGATGATCAGGGGCGCATCTCCATAGCACGTCCGCCCGCGCGTGAAACGGTGTCTACGCCCGCGCCGGCGTGACGTTCAACCGACCTTCCAGTACTCGGCGTCCGTCACGGTGTTCTCGCGAACGAGCTCCTCGAACTTGCGCGCCGTGTCGGCCTTGGTGGTCTTCTTCGCGCCGCCCGTCACTTGCCCGATCTCGTCGTCCGTGAGCTCATCGAGCCTGGTGTCGACCGCGTTCGTCACGATGTCCTCCTGCACGCCACGCGGATTGCGTGGCCTTGCGGCACCATGCTTTGCCTTGTTGATACGGGCTGTGATTCCGGTCACGATTTGCCCGTGAATCATCGCACGAGGTGAGCCGCGTCATGGACCAGCTGTTGCCCATTGCCCGCCGCATCGCGGCCCGCCTGACCGAACGGGGCGAGAAGATCGCGATCGCCGAGTCCTCCACGGGCGGGCTGATCTCGGCGAGCCTGCTCGCGCTGCCGGGGGCGTCGGCCTATTTCCTCGGCGGCGCGGTGGTCTACACCATGACGGCGCGCACCGCGCTGCTCGGCATCACGGACGCCGACATGCAAGGCATGCGCGCCGCGACCGAAGCCTATGCGGCGCTGGCGGCGCGGCGCATCCGCGAGAGCCACGGCGCCACCTGGGGCCTCGCCGAGACGGGCGCCACCGGCCCCACCGGCAACCGCTACGGCGATCCGCCCGGCCACAGCTGCATGGCCGTGATCGGTCCGCGCGAGCTCACCACCACGCTGCTCACCGGCATGGCCGACCGCGAGAAGAACATGTACTTCTTCGCGACGCGGGCACTGGAGCTGCTCGAGGAGGCGCTGGCGTAGCGCGGACGTCGATTACGCCCGTCCGCTCGCCAGCGCCCAGTTGAGCTCGCGCGCATAGGATCGCGAATCCACCTCGAGCGTGTAGCGTGCCGAGCCGACATAGGTGCGCTCGACCTCGCGCCGATGCCGCGCGATCTCGTCATGCATCTCCTCTCGGCCCGGCAGCTGCAGCTTTCCGGAGAGCACGCCCGCGAGCCACTTCGCCTGGACCTCGACGAGCGGGATGGTGGCGCCGATCGGCTGGACGAGGCCGATCATGTAGAGGCCGGGCCGATCCGGCGCGACGATGCGGCGGTAGAGCGCGACGGGCTCGTTGTCCTCGACCGCGAACACCTCCTTGCGCAGGAACGGAAAGCTCGTGCGGTAGCCGGTCGCATAGATGATCGCATCCATGGGCAGGCGCGTGCCGTCCTCGAAGAGGACGTGATCGCCCTGCAGCTCGCGGATGTTAGGCCGGATGGTGATCCAGCCGTGCCCGACATAGGGAAGCAGCTCCTGGCTGAGCGTTGCGTGCTCGCGCCACATCGGATGTTCGGGCCGCTTCAGGCCGAAGCGCTCCTGGTTGCCGACGCCGAGCCGGATCAGCCGCGCCATGATCATCCGCACGATGCGGGTCGGCAGGCGCAGCCGGCGCATCAGGAAGGCGGACCAGCGATCGATCGGGATGCCCATCAGGTATTTCGGCATGACCCACGCGCTGCGCCGCGTCGACAGCGTGACGCTCTCGGCCCGGCGGCAGAGATCGACCGCGATGTCGACCGCGGAATTGCCGATGCCGACGACGAGGACGCGCTTGCCCTCGAACGGCGCAGCCGTTCGGTAATGGTGCGAGTGGATGACCTCGCCGTCGAAGCGCCCCGGGAAGGAGGGCCAGCGCGGATCCCACAGATGTCCGTTCGCCACCACCACGTGGCGATAGCGGCGCGTCTCTCCCGACGAGAGCGAGACCTGCCAGGTTCCGTCGTCCTGCGGCTCGACCCGCGTCACCTCGGCGCGGAAGGTGACGAGCGGGCGGATGCCGGAACGGTCCGCATAGGCTTCGAGGTGCGCCAGGAAATCCGCGTGGGAAAGGAAGTCCGGCTTGTCGTCGGGAATCGGAAAGTCCGAGTAGCCGAGGTTCTTGCGGCTGGTGTCGATGTGGAGGCTCTTGTAGGCCGAGGAGAGGCCGCTGTCGTTCTGGTAGCGCCACATGCCGCCGATATCGGAGCCCTTCTCGAAGCAGTCGAAGGCGAGGCTGCGCTCCTTCAGCGCCTTGGCGGCCGCGATGCCCGATGATCCGGCGCCAATGATGCAGATGTCCGGGGTCACGTGTGGCCTCCAGTCCGGCGATACGGCTCGCCGGGACGGCGGCACGGAGTTTCTTACGGCGCAGGCCCATGCTAAGTCGACCCCAGATCAGGGGATTGGCATGAAAGACATTCTCGAGAAGCTGGACGTGCGGCGCGAGAACGCGCGGCTGGGCGGCGGCGTGAAGCGCATCGAGGCGCAGCATGCCCGCGGCAAGCTGACGGCGCGGGAGCGCGTCGAGCTGCTGATGGACAAGGACTCCTTCGAGGAGTTCGACATGTTCGTCGAGCATCGCTGCGTCGACTTCGGCATGGAGAAGCAGGCCAAGATCCCGAGCGACGGCGTGGTCACGGGCTGGGGCACCGTGAACGGCCGTACCGTCTTCGTCTTTGCCAAGGACTTCACGGTGTTTGGCGGCTCACTCTCGGAGACGCATGCGCAGAAGATCGTCAAGATCCAGGACATGGCTCTGCGCGCACGCGCGCCGATCGTCGGACTGTTCGACGCCGGCGGCGCGCGCATCCAGGAGGGCGTCGCCTCGCTCGGCGGCTATGGCGAGGTGTTCAAGCGCAACGTGCTGGCGAGCGGCGTGATCCCGCAGATCAGCGTGATCATGGGGCCGTGCGCGGGCGGCGACGTCTATTCGCCCGCGATGACCGACTTCATCTTCATGGTGCGCGACACGAGCTACATGTTCGTGACCGGCCCGGACGTGGTGAAGACCGTCACCAACGAGGTGGTAACGGCCGAGGAGCTGGGCGGCGCCAGCGTGCACACCACAAAGTCCGGCGTGAGCGACGGCTCGTTCGAGAACGACGTCGACTGCCTGCTGCAGATGCGCCGTTTCATCGACTTCCTGCCCGCGAACAACGAAGCGAATGTGCCGGAGTGGCCGAGCTTCGACGACATCGAGCGCGAAGAGCCTTCGCTCGACACGCTGATCCCGGACAATCCGAACAAGCCCTACGACATCAAGGAGCTGATCCTGAAGGTCGTGGACGAGGCGGATTTCTTCGAGGTGCAGAACGTCTACGCGAAGAACATCGTCACGGGCTTCGGGCGCATTGCGGGGCGCTCGGTCGGCTTTGTCGCGAACCAGCCGATGGTGCTCGCGGGCGTGCTCGATAGCGATGCGAGCCGCAAGGCCGCGCGCTTCGTGCGCTTCTGCAACGCCTTCAACATCCCGATCGTCACCTTCGTCGACGTGCCGGGCTTCCTGCCGGGCACCGCGCAGGAATATGGCGGCCTGATCAAGCACGGCGCGAAGCTGCTGTTCGCCTACAGCCAGTGCACGGTGCCGCTCGTCACCGTGATCACGCGCAAGGCCTTCGGCGGCGCCTATGACGTGATGGCCTCGAAGCACATCGGCGGCGACGTGAACTATGCCTGGCCGACCGCGCAGATCGCCGTGATGGGCGCCAAGGGCGCGGTCGAGATCATCTTCCGCGCCGACCTGAAGGATCCCGAGAAGATCGCCGAACGCACCAAGGAATACGAGGATCGCTTCCTCTCGCCCTTCGTCGCCGCCGAGCGCGGCTATATCGACGAGGTCATCATGCCGCGCACGACCCGCAAGCGCATCGCCCGCGCGCTCGCCATGCTGCGCGACAAGCATGTCGAAGCGCCGCGAAGGAAGCACGACAATCTGCCGGTGTAGACTTGCCGACGGTCCTACGATGGGGTCCATATCGCGCCTTCTTTTACTCGAATGAAGGCGGCGAACCGGCCCATATTCACGTGCGTGCCGCTGATCGTGAGGCGAAATTCTGGATTCACGATCTTTCGGTGGCCACAAGCGCTGGCTTTGCGGGGCACGAGCTTACGGATATCATTCGATATCTGAAGCCTCGTCGCGAAACTCTGTTGGATGCCTGGAATGAGCACTTTGGAAATTGATGTCGGCGACTTGCGGCCCGTGTCCGTCGAGTTCACGGCTGGTGAGCTTGCAGTCACACTCGCGGACGGACGTAAGATCGTGACGCCGCTCGACTGGTATCCCCGCCTCCAACGCGCCTCGGCAGCCGAGCGCGCGAACTATGAGATCATGCCGATGGGTATCCATTGGCCCGACCTTGACGAGGACCTCGGTATTGCCGGCATGTTGAAGGGGCGCCGCGCCGGTTAAGCGGCGCAACGAGAAGTTCTACGCTTTAATTGCGTCACTTCATCCCCATGCAGCTCGCATAGAAGCTCGTCGTCGCGGGCCAGTCGGAGAAGACGCCGCGCACGCCGACCTCGCGGGCGAGGACGTCGAGCATCTCGAAGGTGACGCCGTCGCCGTAGACGGCTCCCTTGATGCTCTGGTGATAGAAGCCGCCGCCGCGCGCGAGGGGGCCGTCGCGCTCGAGAGTCCAGGTGATCAGGTCGAGGCCGGCGGATTTCGCGGCCTTGGCGTAGTCGGACGGCACGATGCGCTTCTCGGCGTCGAGGGCGAGCAGCATGAAGGTCGGCGGCGCCAGGATCTTCACGCCCTTCTGGGCGAGCTCCTTCATGTCGGGCTTCCAAGTCTCGGGCTTGGTGTGGTCGAAGCCCTTGTTCTCGTAGCGGCCGTCGAGAAACACCGCCTGCGCGCCGAAGGCGGGCTCGGCCTTGAGCCAGTAGAGCACGTCATCGAGGCTGAACGATTGGGCGAACACCTCGGGCGGCGCGATGCCTGCGGCCTTGTACTCGTCGATCATCTGCTGGGCGTATCTCTCCTGCGTGTAGTCGCCCTCGAACGGCATCTTCACCTCGGGGGCCTTCAGCTCGGGCGTGAACTTGGCGCCGAGCCGCTTGATCAGGGCGATGCTCTCGGCATGGGTCATCAGCGTGCCCGACGTCGCATAGAGATCGGTGCGCCAGCGTGCGGTGCCGTTCATATAGGCTTCGGCCGTGGTCGCGTTCGTGTCGGCCGCGTCCATCTTGCCGCGCAGGCGGCGGAATTCGGCCAGGGTGAGATCGCTCGCGCAGCACTTCGCGGTCGCCTTCTTTCCGGTGGCGGGGTCGGCCGGCGTGAAGGGCTGCGTGCACTTCGCGGCGAGATCCGGGATCGCGAGAATGTTGGTCGTCGTGTGCAGGTCGCATTGCGCGTGCCGGCAGACGAGCTGGCGGTCCTTGGTGAAGGTCACGTCGCACTCGATGATGCCGGCGCCCATGACGGCGGCCGCCTCGTAGGACTCCTTGGTGTGCTCGGGAAACTGCAGCGCGGCGCCGCGATGGCCGATCGAGAACTCGGTCTTGCGGAACGGGCCGGTGCACTGCTTGAGCTTTGCTTTGAGCGGGCTCTCGCGCATCTGCTCGACCAGCCAGAAGGGGCGCGGTCCGACCTGCACGTCGGCCGCCCGCGCGATGCCGATCGGCAGTGCCAACGCAATCGCGAGGCTCAGCTTGAGCATGGATCTCATGAGCTCCTTCCGTTTCGTTCCCATCCGGAATCCGTTATCGATGTGCCGAGGATTCATCACCGGCCGATGACAGGATGCTAGGACGTTCGACGTAATCTGCCGAGCGGTTTGGGGGCGCCGATGCACATCGTGATGCTGGTCGCGGCAGGACTGATCCTGCTGGCGCTGTTGGTGATGGGCGCGTTCCTGATCGGGCAGGGGCGGCACATGGGAGATGCGGCGCGGCTGTTCATCTGGCTGTGGCTCGCGGCCGCGGCCGTCAACGGGATCATCGGCGTCGTGCGCGCCGGCATCCCGATCATCAACGAGATCGCGGCCTTCGTGCCGATCTTCGGCGTGCCGGCCGCGGTCGCGTGGCTGCTGGCGCGGCGCCTGCGCACCTGAGGCCGGCCTCATCCCTGCGAGGCGGCCGCCGTTACGTCCACGCGATGATCCGATCGATGCGCAGGTTGTCGTTGACGGAGCGCACGCCCGGAACGCCCTCGGCGAGCACGCGAACCGCCTTTTTCTCCTCGGCATTGTCGACGAGACCCCAGAGATCGACCACGCCGGAATTCACCAGCACATTGATGGTGCGGTTGCCCCACGGCTGCGCGTTCAGGCGAGCCTCGATCTCCTGACGCAGAGCCTCGTCGCCTGTCTCGGCCCCGGGCGCGAACTGGCCGCGCGCGGCGAGCGCCTGCAGCAGGTTGGCGCGGCTGACGAGACCGACGAGCCGGTCGCCCTCGACGATCGGCACGCGCTTGATGCCGTGCCTCTCGAGCATGTCCGCGATCTCGCGCAGCGGTGTGTCCGGCTTGGCCGTGATGACGTCGCGAGTCATGACGTCGCTCGCCTTCTGGCCGTGCGCCTTGCCGAACTCGGCGGCGAGGAATTGCGCCGAGGTCAAGGCCTCAAGCCACCAGGAGCGGCGGCGATCCGTGCCGGCTTCCGCACGGCGGAAGAGGTCGCCCTCGGAGACGATGCCGATGAGCCGGCCGCTCGCGTCGACCACAGGCACCGCACTGATGCGCTTCTCGAGCAGCGTGCTCGCGATCGCCTGCACGCTGACATCGGGGCCGACCGTGATCACGGACCGGACCATCACGTCGCTCGCTTTCATGACACGCCCTCCTGGTGGAATAAGCGGACTGTGCCCGCGCGGCACCGCGCTTCATTGATTCGGATCAACGGGCCCGTTCGGGGCGGACCTTGGTCCCCGCCCATCAAGGGGCCCGCATAGACTCTAAACGCCTGCGGCATCGAGAAGTTGCCGGCGCCCCGCCGCGATCCTAGTGCCGATGAGCGCCAAGGGAAGGCTTGACGCGTTCGCCGCAGAGGCGCGGAATGACGGCTTCTCGCCGGGAGGATGTCATGAGGCTTCGGACACTGTTCGGCGCGAGCATGCTCGCGTCTCTGCTTGTTTCATCCACAGCCACGGCGCAGAGCCGCTGGCCGGCCGGCGACGAGCTGGGCATGGCGAACACGCTCGGGACCGCAACGTGGCAGCGCTGCGCGCCGCATCTCGCGAACCCGAAGGCGAAGTCCTATGAGCTCTCGTTCCTGCGCTCGAACACCATGCCGCAGTCGCCGTTCGGCACGCCGCTGCGCGACAAGTATCGGCCCACGGTCGGTATTCCGGGTACGCAGCATGCCTTCAACGGCGAAGAAACCGTGAGCGGTGAGCCGGGCGCGCAGGGCACGCAAATGGATGCGCTGGGGCATTTCGCTGTGTTGCCGAAGCCGTGGGACGGGAAGGGCGAGTTTCCCGCGAATGAGGCGAGCTATTACAGCGGCTATACCCAGCGCGACATCAAGCCGACGGCGGACTCGCCGCTGCAGAAGCTCGGCATCGAGAAGGTGCCGCCGATCGTCACCACGGCCGTGCTGCTCGATGCGAAGGCGCATCTCGGCGGCGGCAAGGCGATGCAGGCGGGCCAGCTCGTCACCGCGGCCGACATCGACGCAATGTTGAAGGCGCAAGGACTCGGCAGCCGCGGGCTGATGCCGGGCGACGTGCTCTACATCTATACGGGCTGGGGCGACGGCTGGAAGGATCCGGACACGGAGAAGACCTATTACACGATGGGCCCGGGCCTCTCGTATGACGCCGCGAAGCTGATCGAGCAGAAGCAGGTCGTGCTGGTCGCGCTCGACAATCCATTCACGGATCCGGTGGCCGAAGGCTTCCTGCAGGGAAAGGCCGCGCCGCCGGCCGGCACGCCGCCCGGGCTGCCTTTCGCGATCCATCACCACAATCTGACGCAGGCCGGCATTCACCAGATCCAGAATGCCAATCTCGGCGCCATCGCGCGCGACAAGGTCTGGCTCTCCTGCACCATCATCCTGCCGCTGCGCGCGCAGGGCGCCTCGGGCTCGCCCGTGCGACCGATCGCGATCGGCGAGCCGGGGTGATCGGCGCTGCCTCCTAATCCGTCATCCTGAGGTGCCCGGCGTAGCCGGGCCTCGAAGGATGAACGGCCCGGGAGGTGCAACGAGTATGCTGCGGCTCAGCGGCTGTCGCCCTTCGAGGCTCGGCGCTGCGCGCCTCGCACCTCAGGGTGACGGATCAAGGTGATCGCTCGCGGCAAAGACTAAAGAGATCAAAACTCGTCCGGACACGGATTGAGGATGTCCCAGAGCTCGACGCCGTTCTTGAGCTTCTTCATTTGCGGCGTGAGCCCGCCCTTCTTGCGGATCCAGTCCTTCACGGGCGGCGGGTAGTAGGTGAGGAGATCGGCGGTGCCGGACGCACTCGCGACGCGGATGCCGAAGGTCCAGCTCTTGTCGATATAGGCCTCGTGGAAGCCGATGCTGGCGCGCGGCGTCACGCAGACGCGCTCGAGCGGGATGATGCCGAGGAACAGCGTGCAGGCGGAATTGCAGATGCCGTCGATGACGATGCGCTCGCCCTTGTCGCGCAGCTGCTTGTACTTCGCCTTGTACTGCTCCACGAGGCCGCCGAAGTCCCGCGTGATGCGGTAATCGGCTGCCGCCGGTGTCGCGGTCAGCAAGAGGAAAACGAGCGCGAGACGCCGCATGGAACCCCAATATCCCCGTCGAGCCGCCTGTGTGCCGCGGCAGCAGGGCAAAAATTAGTCAGGGGTCGATTGGCATTCCGTTAACGCTGATTTTCCAGCCAGCGCGCCGCGAGAGCGAGGTCCTGCTGGGTCAGGCCATGCCCGGCCGGGACGACCTCTTGGGTGACCGCGGCGCCGGCGCTCCGGAGGGTCGCGGCAAGCTCCTCGCGCTGCGGGGCCGGGCTCATGGGATCGGCACTGCCCGACAGCAGCAGCACCGGAACCTGCTCGAGGGTGCCGAGCACGTCCGGCCGGAACGGCATCATGGCGCGCATCAGCACGGCGCCGGCCAGGACATCCGGGTGCCGCAGCAGCAGCGACCACGCGATGTTGGCGCCGTTCGAGAAGCCGACCGCGATGGGCTTGCCGATCCGGTAGGCGGTCTGCGCCGCCGAGATGAAGACGGCGAGTTCGTCGGTGCGCGCCTTCATGTCCTCGACGTCGAACACGCCTTCGCCGCGGCGGCGGAAGAAGCGCGGCATCCCGTTCTCGAGCACCTTGCCGCGCGGCGAGAGCAGGGCGGCGCCCGGCGCGATCTCGTGGCCGAGCGGCAGCAGATCCTCCTCGTCGCCGCCGGTCCCGTGCAGCAGCAGAAGCGGCGCTCGTTCCGCGGTCGCGGGCACGAAGCGATGGGTGAAGCCGAGATCGGTCACGGGAGCCTCGCAAAACGAAACGGGGCGCGGATGATGCCGCGCCCCGCTCATATAGGCGGATTATGCGTGCGATCCAGATCAGCCCTGCGGCTGCTGGACGATGCGGATGTAGGGCCGCGGCGACTTCCAGCCCTGCGGATACTGCTTCTTCGCGTCCTCGTCGGAGACCGAGCCCGCGATGATCACGTCCTCGCCCTGCTTCCAGTTCACCGGCGTCGCCACCTTGTGCTTGGCGGTGAGCTGCAGCGAATCGAGCACGCGCAACACCTCGTCGAAGTTGCGGCCGGTGGTCATTGGATAGACCAGGATCAGCTTGATCTTCTTGTCCGGTCCGATGACGAAGACGTTGCGAACCGTCTGGTTGTCCGCGGCCGTGCGCTTCGAGGCATCGCCCGAGAGGCTCGCGGGCAGCATGCCCCAGGCTTTGGAGATCGCGAGATCGGTGTCGCCGATCATCGGATAGTTCGGCGCGTGGCCTTGCGTCTCCTTGATGTCGATCGCCCATTTGGCGTGGTTCTCGACCGGGTCGACCGAGAGGCCGATGATCTTGGTGTTGCGCTTGTCGAACTCGGGCTTGAGCTTCGCCATGTAGCCGAGCTCGGTGGTGCAGACCGGGGTGAAGTCCTTCGGGTGCGAGAACAGCACCGCCCACTTGTCGCCGATCCAATCGTGGAACCGGATCTTGCCTTCGGTGGTCTCGGCCTCGAAATCCGGAGCCGTATCGCCAATCTGCAGAGCCATTGCAGTTCTCCTCGCTATGCGCGGTCTCGCGCAGCCCTCAGGTCCACGCATTCGATGCGCTGGGATGCCATTTATATAGACGTTGCAAGGCGTTCCGGCCAGTTGCGCGTGCGAAACCTTTATCCACTGCGCGCAATTTCGAGAGAAGGATCGTGTGGTTCGGCTCCCGCGCTTGGCAAATTTTTTCGCGCGGCTTTTCGGGCCTTTTTTGGGCCGGGGCCGTACGTGATGCCCGTCACAGACGCCCTATCGAACCTGTGGGATAGGAGATCAGACTAAGGAACAGGACGTAACGATCTGTTCGCTCAAGCAGAAGTTCCCGGGGCCGAACCCGACAATCTTCAGGCCTCGTTAAGTCCAGCGGACCATAGATCGTGCAAAAGACGGGGCAGGTGTCATGACGGATCACAATGGCCAGGCTGGCTATCACGAGGTCATCGCGGCGATCGCGACCTCGTCCGTCGTTGCGCCCTCGCTCGCCGTGCTCGCGCTGCGCGAAGTCCGCCGCGGCGTGGTGACCGGCGAAGGTCCGACCACGAAGGGCCGCATCCATTTCTCCCGCACCATCGATGCGCAGGACGCCGCGCTTTGCCAGCGCATCCTGATTGCGGCGGGCGGCGAGGCCGGCGTGCCGGTCACGCAGGAAGAAGCCGAAGTCCTGTTCGAGATCCACGATGCCGCCCGCGACCGCGAGGACGAGGGCCGCTTCGACGATCTGTTCGTGAAGGCCATCGCGCATTACGCGCTCTCGGCGGTGGGCCGCAACGTCCCGCCGCGCGCGCTCGCGCTCGCGCCCGAGACGCCGGTCCAGACCTGGGCCACGCGCGCGGACCTCGCCGAGGTCGGCGGACGTGTCGGCACCTGGCTCAACGAACGCATTGCGGGCAACCGCCGCGTCGGTGCCGTGCAGATGCTGCACGGGCTGCTGCTCGGTGCAGTGGCGGCGCCGGTCGCATACTCGCTCGCCTCCGTGCTCGACCTCGCGGCCTGATCTCCATCAAAGTCACGACGTGCTAGAACCGCCATGGTCTCCGCGACCGGTGGCATGACATGCATCTTGACGAACAATTCATCCGCTTCGCGCTGGCGCTCGGCATCGGGCTGCTGATCGGGCTCGAGCGCGGCTGGCGCACGCGTGAGGAGGCGGCGGGGGCGCGCGCGGCCGGCATCCGCACCTTCGCTCTCACGGGACTGCTCGGCGGAATGTTCGGTGCGCGCGCCACCCCCCGGGGGGGGGCGGGGGGCGCGGGCGGGGGGCAGGGTCTACCCCTGCCGCGCCGCAAAATCGGGCCTCCGGCCCCGGCACGCTTCATGCTCGTGCCAGTCGGTATGCCACAGGGATCACCAGCCCCATGTAGTCCGCGCCCGCAACGCCGGCATGTCTCGAACCGCCGCAGCAGATGCGGCGGCCCATGTTCGCCTGTTGCGAGCGACGGTTGGAGGGTGGCGGGCCATCCGGCTCCCGGAACCTAGGCTTCCGGGGCATGGATTCCCGGGCGCGGATGGTTCGCGGCCGTCCTCCGCATCCCGCTTCGCGGCACGGCCCAGAAAACCGGGACCGTTTCCCCTGATGAGTTTTCCTCGATGAGCTTCGACCTCGCGCGCTACCGGGCCGAATGGACCGGCGGCAGCCTCCACCGCGAAATCCTGGCCGGCATGGTCGGCACCTTCGCCCTGATCCCCGAGGTGATCGCCTTCTCCTTCGTCGCCGGGGTCGATCCGGAGGTGGGGCTCTTCGCCTCCTTCGTGATCGGCATCGTGATCGCCTTCACCGGCGGCCGGCCGGCCATGATCTCGGGGGCCGCCGGCTCCGTCGCGCTGGTGGCGGCCGCGCTGGTCTCCTCGCACGGGCTGCAATACCTGCTGGCGGCCACGCTGCTCTGCGGGGCGATCCAGGTGGTCTTCGGCCTGCTCAAGCTCGACGTGCTGATGCGCTTCGTCTCGCGCTCGGTGCGGACGGGCTTCGTGAACGCGCTGGCCATCCTGATCTTCTCGGCGCAGTTGCCGCAGATGATGGACGTGACCTGGCACACCTATGCGATGATCGCGCTGGGGCTGGCGATCATCTACCTCGTGCCGCGCGTGACCGAGGCGATCCCCTCGCCGCTGATCTGCATCCTGGTGCTCACCGTCATCTCCATGGGCCTGGACATGCCGCTGCGCACCGTGGCGGATCTGGGGCGCCTGCCGGACTCGCTGCCGTCCCTGGTCTGGCCGCAGGTGCCGCTGAACCTGGAGACGCTGCGGATCGTCTTCCCCTATGCGCTGGCCATGGCGATGGTCGGGCTGCTGGAATCCATGATGACCGCCGGCGTGGTGGATGACTGGACGGAGACCAACAGCTCCAAGCGCGCCGAATGCACCGGGCTCGGCATCGCCAACATCGCCGTGGGCGCCTTCGGCGGCATCGCCGGCTGCGGCATGATCGGGCAGACCGTGGGCAACCTGCGCTATGGCGGGCGGGGGCGGCTTTCCACCTTCGTGGCGGGGGCCTTCCTTCTGGTGCTGATGGTGCTGCTGCGGCCCTGGGTGGCGCAGGTGCCGGTGGCGGCGTTGGTGGCCATCATGATCATGGTCTCGGTCAGCACCTTCTCCTGGTCCTCGCTGCGCGACCTCGCGGCGCATCCGCGCCTGTCCAGCCTGGTGATGCTGGCCACCGTCGCGGTGGTGGTGGTGACGCACAACCTGGCGATGGGCGTCTTCGTCGGCGTGCTGCTGAGCGGCGTCTTCTTCGCCTTCAAAGTCATGCGGCTGATGCAGGTGGAGAAAGCCTATGACGAGGCCGGCCGGACCCGGACCTACCGGGTGAAGGGACAGGTCTTCTTCGCCTCCGCCGAGATGTTCGCCGATGCCTTCGACCTGCGCGACGCGGTGGCGCGGCAGGTGGTGATCGACCTGACCGGGGCGCACCTGTGGGACATCACCGCCGTCGGCGCGCTGGAGGGCGTGGTGAACAAGATGCGCCGCCACGGGCTGCGCGTGGAGGTGGTCGGGCTGAACGAGGCCAGTGCCGGGATGGTGGAACGGCACGGGCGGTTCAGTCCGGCGGAGATGTAGGGTCCGACAGGGGCAGGCGGCGTTCCGCCTCCCCGGTGCCTGGCTGAGGAGCCGCGCGCCGCCCTACCGCCGATCGAGCAGCAGGCGCAGGCCCAGGCCCAGGAAGATCGTGCCGGCGAGGCCGTTCAGCCAGCGCGTGGCGCGGGCGGAGCGGTTCAGGCGGCTGACGGCCCGGCCGGCACCGGCGATCAGCACGGCGAAGAGCGGCACTGCCAGAAGGGGCAGGAGCGGGCCGAGCAGCAGCATCTGGAGCCAGGCCGGGGCGAGGCCGGGTGCCACGAACTGCGGCAGGAAGGCCAGAAAGAACAGCGCGACCTTGGGGTTGAGCAGGTTGGTCAGCATGCCCTGGAGCACGATGCGGCCCTGCCCCTGGAGGCGTGTGCCCTGGAGGTGGGGCGGGGTTCCGGTGGAGGGGGTGGCGGGAGCGATGCCGGCCTCGCCGCGCCAGGCGGCCCGCAGCGCCCCGAGGCCGAGCCAGACCAGATAGGCAGCGCCGGCGAGGCGCAGCAGGGCGAAGAGCATGGGCTCCGCCGCCAGGATGGCCGCCACACCCAGCGCGGCGGCGACGATATGGCAGAAGGCGCCGCAGACGATGCCCAGCACCGCCGCCCAGCCGCGCTGCGGCCCGCCGGACAGTGTCTGGCCCAGCACGAACATCATGTCCGGCCCCGGGGTCAGCACCAGGACCAGACAGGCCAGCAGGTAGGCGGCGAGCAGGGCGGGATCGAGTGGCATGGCGACCGCCTTCTGCGCCGGGCGGCAACGCCGGTCCAGCGCATAATCCTGATCCCCGGCATCAGCGCCGCTGCTGCCCCGCCTCAAGGCGAGCCCCGCCCTGGGGACAGGGCCGAGTGGAGGGAGCGGCATTGGTGGCATGTCTGCCGCGATGCAATATTGCGTGGCTTGCCGCGCCCGCGAAAGGAAACGTCTTCCGTCGCCGGGTGCGGGCGCCCGATCCATGGACCCGTGTGATGACCGAGAACGCAATAGACCGAAGCCTGACACGCCAGGACGCCAAGACCCTCGCCCTTGCCTCGCTCGGCGGCGCTCTCGAGTTCTACGACTTCATCATCTACGTCTTCTTCGCGGTCACGATCAGCAACCTGTTCTTTCCGGCCGACATGCCGAAATGGCTGGGGGACCTGCAGACCTACGGCATCTTCGCCGCCGGCTATCTGGCGCGCCCGCTGGGCGGGATCATCATGGCCCATTTCGGCGACAAGACCGGCCGCAAGCGCATGTTCACGCTGTCCATCCTGATGATGGCGGTGCCGACGCTGCTGATCGGCCTGATGCCGACCTATGCCTCGATCGGCTATGCCGCGCCCGTGCTGCTGCTGGTGATGCGCGTCTTCCAGGGCGCCGCGATCGGGGGCGAGGCGCCGGGCGCCTGGGTCTTCGTGGCGGAACACGTCCCGGCCAACCGCGTGGGCCTGGCCTGCGGGCTGCTGACCGGGGGGCTGACCGGCGGCATCCTGCTGGGCTCGCTGATGGCCACGGCGATCAACCTTGCCTACACCCAGGCCGAGATCCTGGACTGGGCCTGGCGCCTGCCCTTCGTGGTGGGCGGGATCTTCGGCCTGATCGCCATGTACCTGCGCCGCTGGCTGCACGAGACGCCGGTCTTCGAGGCGATGCGCGCCCGCAAGGCGGTGGTGCGGGAGATGCCGCTGAAGCAGGTGCTGCGCGGCCATGGCGCCTCGGTGGCGGTCTCCATGGCGGTGACCTGGATGCTGACCGCGGCCATCGTGGTGGTGATCCTTCTGACGCCCTCGCTGATGCAGCGCCTGCACGGCATCCCCGCGACCACGACGCTGATCGGCAGCAGCCTCGCGACGCTGACCCTGACGATCTGCGCCGTGCTGGTGGGCGTGCTGCTGGACCGTTTCAACACCGTCATGGTGACGCTGGTGGGCACGGTGCTGCTGATCGCCGCGACCTATGCCCTCTATGTCGGCACGGCGGCGAACCCGGACAACCTGGTGCCGCTCTACGCGGTGGCCGGGGCCACGGTGGGGATCATCAACGTGGTGCCCTATGTGATGGTGCGGGCCTTTCCCGGGGAGGTGCGCTTCACCGGCGTGTCCGTCTCCTACAACGTGGGCTATGCGGTGGTGGGTGGGCTGACGCCGATGGCGGTGGGCACGCTGGCGGGTTTCAACGCGATGGGGCCGGCGCATTACGTCGCCCTGGTCGTGGTGATCGGCCTGATCGCCGTGGTGGCCAACGGCATGCGCCGCGCCGCCGTCTATGCCCCGCCCGTCGCGGCGGAGTGATCCCCGGCCGCCACGGGCGGCCCCTGCGGCATGGCGGATAAGGGAAGGGGCGGGACCCATGGGTTCCGCCCTTGGCCTGTCCGCCCTCCCATCGTGATCGGGGTGCCGGCGCGACCGGGATTGCAACGCCCGGGCTCCTGTCGCCTTCTATGGCCGGAGCCCTGCCGGAGCCTCCGGCGCGGGATCGCCCATCGGAGATGGAGGAGCAAGGACATGGCGGATCTGGTGATCATCGCCTATCCGGACGAGCAGACGGCCGAGGCCGCGCGTCAGAAGCTGCTGAGCCTGCAGAAGGAGTACCTGGTCGAGATCGGGGACGCCGTGGTCGCCGTCCGCCAGCCGGACGGGAACGTGAAGCTGAACCAGCTGGTGAACACCACCCTGGCAGGCACGGCCTCCGGCGCGCTCTGGGGCACGCTGATCGGCCTGCTCTTCCTGAACCCGCTGCTGGGCACCGCCGTCGGCGCCGGGGCGGGGGCGCTGAGCGGCTACTTCACCGATGTCGGCATCGAAGACAACTTCCTGAAGGACGCCACCCAGGCGCTGCCGCCCGGGGGCGCGGCGCTTTGCGTGCTGGTACGCAAGGTGACGGCGGACAAGGTCCTGCCTGCCATGTCCGAGTTCGGCGGGACGGTGCTGCGCACCAACCTGACGGCGGAGCAGGAGAACAAGCTGCGCGAAGGGCTGAAGGCGGCGGGCTGAACCGGCCGCCTTATCATCCGGAGCATGGGGCCGGGGCCATGTGGCACCGGCCCGCCTTGCCGCCGCGAAGCCGGTCAGCCTCCGTCCATGCAGCGGCCCAGGTCGAGGGCCGCGTCCGTGCCATTCCCGCCCTTGCCACCTTCCGGCGCGGCGGGGACAGGCTTCACGCCGGACAGGAAGACCCCCAGCACACGGCTGTCCTCGCTTGCCCCGGCCTGCCGGGGGCTGGTGGCATCCGGGGTTTCCAGCAGCAGCGTCACCATCGAGCCGGGGGCCGCATCGCGCCAGGGCAGGAAGACACGCTGCGCCCTGGTGAACTCCAGGGACATCCGGCAGGCCCGGCCCCCGGCATCGCGGATGGTCACGCGCTGCGGCGCACCGCCGGGCGGGACATAGGCAGAGAGCGTCAGGATCGCGCCGCGCGTGTCCGGCCTGACCGGCAGGCGCAGCACCGCAGACCCGGCCAGGGACCAGCGCCCTCCGCGCTCGCGGGGGGACCAGCCGAGGAACTCGGCCCGCCGCGGCGTGGGCCGGAAGGACAGGGGCTGGCAGGCGAGACCCAGCCGGGGCAGCGCGTCCCGGTAGGTCGTGAGATAGGTGCTGCTGCTGGCGCCACCGGGATCGGTCGGCCAGAGGACGGTGCGCGACAGCGCCTGCAGCACCAGCGGATCGTGCCCCATCCGGTCCGGCACCTGGCAGGCGCTCTCGCGGAGGAGGTCGAAGGCGCCCTCCTTTTCCGCCATGAGCCGGGCGGAGGCGCGGTTGTGCAGGAAGGTGGCACTGCCGAGCAGGCCCAGCCCCAGCGCGCAGGTCAGCACCGCCCGCCGGGCCCGGACGGAGCCGTGCCGCGCCGCGCCGCGGAGCAGCAGGGCGAGGCCGATGGCCGCGGCGATGCCCAGGCTCAGCGCGGAAAGGCGGGAGTCGACATAGGTGCAGTCGCCGTTCCGGCACCATGACTGGTACTTCTGGGTGAAGGCATGGGCCAGCGTGTTGAGCCAGGCCCAGGCGAGGCAGGCGAGCAGGACCCGTACGGCCAGCCCGGTGTCCAGCCGCGCGGTCAGGGCCGGCAGCAGCCGCGCCGCCAGCCAGGCCTCCATGGCAAGCAGCAGGATGGCGGGGGCGATATCCTCCGGCGCCGGGAAGGGTATGGTGAGGTGCGGAAAGACGGTGCCGTTGACGGTATGCAGGAATTGCAGGCGGAGGATGTCAGCCAGTGGCAGGGCCTCCGCGATCGTGCCCGGATAGTGGCTCGGGAAGACCATGCGGTAGCCGAAATGGACGGCCGCCGAGGCCAGCAGCGCTGCCCCCTGTATCCACATCTCCCGGCTCCGGCGCGCCCGGGACGCGATCAGCGCCAGCAGGGCCAGCCCCAGCCCTTCCAACAGTGCGTATTCCAGCAGCATGGTCGCGGCGAAGAGGCCCAGCCCGGCGGCCAGGGCGGCCGGTGCGGAGAGCTGCGCGACGCGGGCCAGCCGGAGATGGATCGCCAGCAGCGCCAGAAGCGGCAGGGTGAGCATCAGCGGATAGGCATTGGGCGGCAGGTGATGCGCCGCCATCGGCAGGGTGCAAACCGTCAGCAGCAGCGCGGCGCGCGTCAGCGGCAGCCGGAAGCGCCGGGCGAAGAGGTGGCAGAAGCAAAGCAACGTCAGGCCGAAACAGAGGACGACCAGCAACCGGCCCCAGGCGAATTCCGGCAGCATGGTTCCCAGCAGCACCAGCGGCATGGCGGGATACATGCCGACGCGCCCCTGGTCCTCCGCGATGCGAGTGAGCCGCGTGGTCAGCTCCCAGGGCGAGTCGAGCTCGGTCAGGGTGACGTACTGCCAGAAATTGTCGTCGGCGGTCGGATGGAAGGCGGACAGGAAGGG
>JAEYAU010000077.1 GCA_023404705.1 Pseudomonadota bacterium | reverse complement strand
GAGCTCGACCGCGTGCTCGCCGGGCTGCGCGGCCGTGGCGGCGGCGAGCAGGATCGCATCATGGCCGACGCGATGGCCGCGGCGCGGCTGCTTGAGAACGAGGCGGCCGCCGAGGACGGCATCCTCGGTGAAGTCACTTGCGACCATCGGGACGCAGCTCGTGGGCGAGACCGGCATCGACCAGCAGCTGGCGGGCGCGCTTCTCATGCTCGTCCGCGACGAGCACGCGGCGGGGCAGGACACCGAGCGAGCCTTCCAGCACGCTCATATTCTGATCGAGAATGAAGGGCTCGATGCCAGCGCCCTTCAGCAGGGCTTCGACTGCGGTCACCAGGACGGCATCGTTGGTCCGCACGATCTCGCGCACATGCGGCTCCTAGGCTCGACCGGCGCCGGGAGAGCGCTGCATCAGGTAAGCAAGACGCTTGGTCTCGCGCCGCCCGCGCGTCACGGTGTCGAGGATCAGGCCGCACACGAAAGAAAGGAAGGCGAGCAGCATCAGGCCGGTCGAGAGCAAGGCGGTGGGCAGCCGCGGCACCAGCCCCTGCTCGAGATAAGTCACGAAGATCGGGATTGCGAGCCCGACCGAGATGATCGCGAGCGCGACGCCGATGCCGCTGAACAGCGGCAGCGGCCGTTCCGAGCGATACATGCGCAGCACGGTGCGCAGGATACGGAAGCCATCGCCGTAGGTGTTGAGCTTCGAGGCCGACCCTTCGGGGCGCGCATAGTATGGTGTCTGCAGCTCGGCGACCGGCAGCTCCAGCTCGAGCGCGTGCACGGTAAGCTCGGTCTCGATCTCGAAGCCGCCCGACAGCACCGGGAACGACTTGACGAAGCGCCGCGAGAACACGCGATAGCCGGACAGCATGTCGCCGAGGGAGCGGCCGAAGATATGGGCGACGAAGCCCGTGAGCATGCGATTGCCGAGACGGTGTCCGGAGCGATAGGCCGCCTGCTCGCGATCGACGCGCACGGCCACGACCATGTCGAGGTTCTGATCGAGCAGGCAGTCCACCATGCGCGGCGCGCTCGCGGCGTCATAGGTCGCGTCGCCATCGACCAGCACATAGATGTCGGCCTCGACGTCGGCGAACATGCGGCGCACCACGTGGCCCTTGCCCTGGTGCATCTCGCCGCGCACCAGCGCACCAGCTGCGCGTGCAGCCTCCAGGGTGCCGTCGGTCGAGTTGTTGTCGTAGACGAAGATGTCGGCGTCCGGGAGGGCGGCGCGGAAGCCCGCGACCACGTCGCCGATGGTGGTCTGCTCGTTGTAGCAGGGGATCAGCACCGCGATCCGATGCTCGCGCGCCATCTCTGCGGCACTGGCCTGCGTCGTCGGATTCGCTTCCAGCATCGTCGATTCGACCTCAGGGCGCAGAATGTCGCTGCGGCAGACTCACACTTGCCGCACCACCATAGCGTTTCTATGCTCGGTCGTCCGTTAAGAGTTGCTTGCACTTGGCGGTGCAATCGGCTCATGAACCTCTCGCCCCGCGCCGTCCGGGCGGGCCGCCCGGCGGGGCGGTGCGGACGGCGCCCCCGCAGCACGGAGAGACACGTTGGCCGTCATCGTCCCGTTCGAGAGCCATCCCACGGCATCGATCGACCGCCTGGTCGGTTTCGCGGCCGCCGACATGCAGCGGGTCAACGCGACCATCCTGTCGCGTACCGGATCGGACGTGACCATGATCCCGGAGGTCGCGAACCATCTCATCAATTCGGGTGGCAAGCGGCTGCGGCCGATGCTCACGCTGGCGATGGCGCGGCTCGTCGGCTACGGGGGCGACGGACACGTCAAGCTCGCGGCGGCCGTCGAGTTCATGCACACCGCGACCTTGCTGCACGACGACGTGGTGGACGAGAGCGAGATGCGGCGCGGCAAGCTCGCGGCGCGCATGCTCTGGGGCAACGAGGCGAGCGTGCTGGTGGGCGACTTCCTGCTCGGCCAGGCGTTCAAGATGATGGTCGAGGTCGGCTCGCTGCGCGCGCTGGAGATCCTCTCGACGGCCGCGGTCGTGATCGCCGAGGGCGAGGTGATGCAGCTCGCGGCCGCGAAGAACACGGCGACCACCGAGGACGAATATCTCGCGGTGGTGCGCGCCAAGACCGCGGAGCTGTTCGCGGCGGCCTGCGAGGTCGGGCCTGCAATCGCGACGCGGCCGAAGGACGAGCAGTCCGCGTGCCGGTCCTTCGGCATGAATCTCGGCATCGCGTTCCAGCTGGTGGACGACGCGCTCGACTATGGCGGCACCTCGGCGAAGCTCGGCAAGAACGTCGGCGACGATTTCCGCGAGGGCAAGATCACGCTGCCCGTGGTGCTCTCGTTCCGCCGCGGCTCCGAGCAGGAGCGCGGTTTCTGGCGCCGCACGCTCGAGCAGGGCGAGGCGACCGAGGGCGATCTCGACAAGGCGATCGGCCTGATGACCAAGCACCACGCGCTCGAGGACACGATCGAGCGCGCGCGCCACTACGGTGCGATCGCGCGCGATGCGCTGGCGCTGTTCCCGGATTCGGCCTTGAAGGACTCGCTGATCGAAGCGGTGGACTTCTGCATCAGCCGTTCGGTCTGACGCCGCCGAGAACCGTCTCGCGCACCCACCAGGCCGGCCGAGCGGCGTGCAAGGCGCGCGCCGCGGTCGCGGCGGCGCCTTCGGAGTCGAACAG
>JAEYAU010000103.1 GCA_023404705.1 Pseudomonadota bacterium | reverse complement strand
CGCCGGGCCAACGCCAGCCGCGCGGCACGCCGCAGCCCGCCAACACGGCGCCGCAGCCCGGCGACGAAGTGATCACGCCGCCGCCCGCGACCAAGATCGAGAACCCGACCGCGATCTTCTCGGGCCTCGACAAGATCACGGGCCGCATCACGACCTTCGACGTCGCGATCGACGAGACCGTGCAGTTCGGTGCGCTCCAGGTGACGCCGCGCGCCTGCTACACGCGCAGTGCGACCGAGACGCCGAACACCGACGCCTTCCTCGAGGTCGACGAGATCACGCTGCAGGGCGAGGTGCGCCGCATCTATACGGGCTGGATGTTCGCCGCGAGCCCGGGACTGCACGCGGTCGAGCACCCGATCTACGACGTGTGGCTGAAGGACTGCAAAGGCGGCCAGCCGCCACAGGTCACCGCCGAAGGCACGCCGCAGGCACAGCCCACGCCGCCCGCGCCGCGCCCGCAGCGCCCGCAACAGCAGCAGCGCCCGCGCCAGACCCTGCCGCCGCCGCCCGCCCAGGTGCCGCCGGAGCGCAATCCTTTCTTCCGCTGACGATGACTGTAGGGTGTGCTCGGCGCGCCCGGGCATTGCCTTCAGCACGGCGTTCGATCGCGCCGAGCGCACGCGTGCGCACGGCGGACCAATCGGCTGAGCACATCGCAAAGGCAGGGGCCGCCGTGCACACCCTACATCAGGTGGTGAGCGCCGGCGGCTCCGTCGCTAGCTTGAGCGCGTCGTCGCCGGCGAGCGGCGTCTGCGGCGCCAGCGCGAGGAAATTCCCTTCGCCCACCAGCGCGGCCTCGAGCAGGCGGTGATACTGCCGCCGCGGCACTTCCAGCGCGCCGAAGATCTTGAGGTGATCGGTCACGAACTGCGTGTCGAGCAGGCGATAGCCGCCCGCCCGCAAGCGGGCCACCAGGTGCACCAGCGCCACCTTCGAGGCGTCGCGCGCGTCGTGGAACATGCTCTCGCCGAAGAAGGCGCGGCCGAGGCTGACGCCATAGAGCCCACCGACCAGCCGCTCGCCCTCGTAGACCTCCACGGTGTGGCAGTGGCCGAGGTCGTAGAGGCCGCGATAGAGCGCGCGGATGCGGCTGTTGATCCAGGTCCGCGTGCGTCCGGGCTTGGGCGCCGCGCAGCCGTCGATCACGCCCTCGAAGTCGCGGTTGCAGACGACGCTGAACGTGTCCGCGCGCACCGTGCGCGCGAGCCGCGCCGGCACATGGAAGCCCTCGAGCGGGATGATTCCGCGCCGTTCCGGCTCGATCCAGTAGAGCGCCGGGTCATCGGCGCTTTCGGCCATGGGGAAGATCCCGCACGCATAGGCCTTGAGCAGGACCTCGGGCGTGATCTCGACGAGCGCGGATTCGCGGCTGGCCATGGTGCCGAAATATAAGCGCGCCGGGCCTTTCCGGCCAGACGGACGTCGCGCCCTTACCGCTCCATGCCGCCGCCGGCCAGGAACTGCTCGAGCCAGTGGATGTGATACTGGCCGTCGATGATGTCCTGGTCGCGCACCAGGGCGCGGAAGAGGGGGAGCGTGGTCTCGATGCCGTCGACCACGAACTCGTCGAGCGCGCGGCGCAGCCGCATCAGGCACTCGGTGCGGGTCTTGCCGTGCACGATCAGCTTCCCGAGCAGCGAGTCGTAGTGCGGCGGGATCGTGTAGCCCTGATAGACCGCGGAATCGATGCGCACGCCGAGGCCGCCGGGCGGATGGTAGTGCACGATCTTGCCGGGCGAGGGCCGGAACGAGACCGGATTCTCGGCATTGATGCGGCACTCGATGGCGTGGCCCGTGAACGTCACGTCCTTCTGCTCGATGCTCAGATCGCTGCCGCTTGCGACGCGGATCTGCTCGAGGATCAGGTCGATATCCGTGATGCTCTCGGTGACCGGATGCTCGACCTGGATGCGCGTGTTCATCTCGATGAAGTAGAACTCGCCGTCCTCGTAGAGAAACTCCACGGTGCCGACGCCGAGATAGCCGAGGTCGCGCATCGCCTTGGCGACCGTCTCGCCGATCTTGTCGCGCGCCCCGGCATTGAGCGCGGGCGAGGGGCCTTCCTCCCAGACCTTCTGGTGGCGCCGCTGCAGCGAGCAATCGCGCTCGCCGAGATGGATGGCGTGGCCCTTGCCGTCGCCCAGCACCTGGATCTCGATGTGGCGCGGCTTGGTGAGATACTTCTCGATATAGACCGCGTCGTCGCCGAAGGCTGCCTTCGCCTCGGAGCGTGCGGTCGAAAGCGCCATCGCGAGGTCGCCTTCCGAGCGCGCCACCTTCATGCCGCGCCCGCCGCCGCCGGCCGCCGCCTTGATCAGCACCGGGAAGCCGATGTCGCGCGCGAGCTTCAGCGCTTCGCTCTCCGAGGAGACGCCCCCGTCCGAGCCCGGCACCACCGGGATCCCAAGCTTCTTGGCGGTGCGCTTCGCCTCGATCTTGTCGCCCATGATGCGGATGTGCTCGGGGCGCGGGCCGATGAACTGGATGCCGTGGTCGATCAGGATCTCGGCGAAGCGGGCGTTCTCGGAGAGAAAGCCGTAGCCCGGATGCACCGCGTCGGCGCCCGTGATCTCGCAGGCCGCGAGCAGCGAGGGGATGTTGAGATAGCTCTCGCGCGCGGGCGGCGGGCCGATGCAGACGCTCTCGTCGGCGAGCCGCACATGCATGGCGTCGGCATCGGCGGTCGAGTGCACCGCGACGGTCGCGACGCCGAGCTCCTTGCAGGCGCGCAGCACCCGCAACGCGATTTCGCCGCGGTTCGCGATCAGGACCTTTTCGAACATTCTTGAATCCCTGATCCGACAATCTCGCGGGCGATCACTCGATGATCATCAGCGGCTCGCCGAACTCGACCGGCTGGCCGTCCTCGAACAGGATCTGCGTCACGATTCCGCCGCGCGGCGCCGGAATCTGGTTCATCGTCTTCATGGCTTCGATGATCAGCAGCGTGTCGCCGGCCTTCACGGTCGCGCCCACCTCGACGAAGGGCTTGGCGCCCGGCTCCGACGCCCGATAGGCGGTGCCGACCATCGGCGAGGGCACGCTGCCCGGATGCTTGGCGGGATCGACCGCGACCACCGCCACCGGTGCGGCCGTCACCACGGGTGCCACCGCAGCCGCCGGCGCCGATCCTCCCACCATCGCGACCTGCGTCGCCGGCGCGCGCGCGACGCGCACGCGCAGGCCTTCGCGCTCGATCTCGATCTCGGTCAGCCCCGTATCGTTGAGCAGGGTCGCCAGCTCGCGGATCAGGTCCTCGGTCTTCTTCTCTTCGGCCATCGGTTTGCTCGCCATGGCTTCAGCTCTTCGCCTGCGCGCCCACCATGGCGGCGAGCCCGGTGATCGCCAGCGCATAGCCCTGCACGCCGAAGCCGCAGAGCACCGCGCGCGCCGCCTTCGAGATGTAGGAGTTGTGCCGGAATTCCTCGCGCGCGTGGATATTGGTGATGTGGCACTCCACCGTGGGCAGGCCGACCGCATAGATCGCGTCGAGAATGGCGATCGAGGTGGTGGTGTAGCCGGCCGGGTTGATCACGACGCCGACCGCGCCCTTGGCCTTGGCCTCGTGGAAAGCATCGACGATCACGCCTTCATGGTTCGACTGCCGGAACTCCACCGCGAGGCCGAAGCGGGCCGCGGTGTCGCGGCAGAGCTTCTCGACGTCGGCAATCGTCGATGAGCCGTACTTTTCGGGCTCTCGCGTGCCGAGTGAATTCAGGTTGGGACCGTTGATGACGTAGATCGTGTTTGCCATGAGATCCTTAGCGGCGTGCGTGTCTACGGCCGCGCATTAGGGCCGCCGCCGGGCTGAAAGATGGCCTGCTTTATAGGGACCCCGGCCCGAAAGGGGAAGCCTAGGTTCCGGTTCCGTCAGGGTTTCCGGCCCCGCAACCCCTGCGCCGTCCACACGAATCGTCCGCCAAGATCGCGCCGGAAATCCGCCCCCGCGCCCCCGTGAGCGCGCCCCACACCGTACCTAGCGTTACCTGGTGGTTTTGATCCGCGGCCCGGGGAGGGGCCTCATGCCATGCGCGCAATCTCGCTCGTCCAAACTTTCGCAGCCGTCGCGGCCCTTGCGCTCGCGCCGGCCGCATCCGCCGCAACCGACGGTTACCGGATCTCGGGCCCTGCCGTGCACGAGAACCTCGCGATCTATTTCGTTCACGGCCAGGGCGCGAGCGGCCCCGTGCCGCTTGCGCTGCAAGAAGCACTGAGCCAGAGCCTGGTCCGGGTGCACGAGACCGGCCAGGTGAGCGAGCTCGCCATCGAGAATCTCGGCGACCAGGAAGTGTTCGTGCAGTCCGGCGACATCGTGAAGGGCGGCCAGCAGGACCGCGTGCTCACCGTGAGCCTGATCATCCCGCCGCGCTCGGGCCGCGTGCCGATCGCGTCCTACTGCGTCGAGCAGGGCCGCTGGACCGCGCGCGGCAAGGAGGATGTGAAGACCTTCGCGAGCTCGACCGCAGCCGTGCCCTCGCGCGAGGCGAAGCTCGCCATGAAGGAGGTGGCGCCGGCGCAGGCGCAATCGGCCGCGACCAGCCTCGCTGCCGTCCCGGAGCATCCGGTCCACCGCGAGTCCGCGCGGCGGACGCAGCGCGCCGAAGCGCGTCCGGTCGATGCGCAGGGCCGGATCTGGAGCAGCGTCGCCGACATGCAGAAGAAGCTCGCGGGCACGCTCTCGAGCCCGGTCGCCGCCGCGGCCTCGCCGTCGAGCCTGCAGCTCGCCCTCGAGAACGACAAGCTCAAGCAGGCGGTGGCCGCCCACGTCGCGGCGCTCAATGGAGCGGGCGAGCGCGGCGATGACGTGCTCGGCTATGTGCTCGCGATCAACGGCAAGCTCTCGAGCGCCGAGATCTATCCCTCAAACGGCCTGTTCCGGAAGATGTGGGCGAAGCAGCTCGAGGCCGCCGCGACCGAAGCGATCGCCGAGAAGAAGAGCGCGGCCGAGGAGCTTCCCTCGACCGACGCTGTGCTCGCGTTCCTCGATGCGAGCCGCGAGGCTGCACCGCGCGAGAAGCCGCTCGCGGCGGCGCTGCGCATGCAAGTGCGCGAGGCGCCGAAGGCCGTGTTCTCCGAAACGCTGCGCGCCGACGGCCGCTTCGTGCACAAGAGTTATGTGGCGAAGTGAATCCGCATACTCCGTCGTCATCCCGGACGCCGCGTAGCGGCGATCCGGGATCCATAACCCCGGTCTGTCCGCATCACGACCACAGGGGCTATGGATCCCCGGCTCTCGCGCGTGCTTCGCACGGCTCGGCCGGGATGTCGGTTGAGATGCTTCGGCGCCGCCGTCACTTCCTGGCCGCGTCGATCTTCTCCTTCAGCGCGCGGGCGCCAACGGCGCCAACCACCACGTCGTCGCCGATGACATAGCTCGGCGTGCCGTTGAGGCCGAGCGCTTCGGCGAGCTTCATGCTTTCCGCGATGGTGGCGCGGATCTCGTCGCTCTTGAGGTCCTGCTCGATGCGCGCCATGTCGAGGCCGGCTTCCTTCGCGGCGGCGAGGGCGCGCGCCTTGTCGGCCTGGCCGCGGCCCAGCAGCAGCTTCTCGTGGAAGGCGAGATACTTCTTGCCGCTCGGATCCTGCATGCGCACCGCGACTGCGACCTGCGCGGCTTCCTCGGAGCCCTTGCCGAGCACCGGGAATTCCTTGAGCACGACCTTGAGCTTCGGATCGCCCTTCATGAGCTCCTGCATGTCGCTGAGCGCGCGCTTGCAGTAGCCGCAGTTGTAATCGAAGAACTCGACGAAGGTGACATCGCCCTGCGGATTGCCGAGGGTGACCTGGCGCGGCGAGTTGAAGATCGCCTGGCTGTATTCCTTCACGGCCTTGCGGCCCTTCTCGGCCTCGACCGCGGCCTGGCGCTTCTCGAGCTCGGCGATCGCCTCCTGCAGCACCTCCGGGTGGCGGATGAGGTAATCCTTGATGATCTTCTCGATCTCGCCGCGCTGCGCGTCGGAGAAGCTCTGCGCCTGCGCGGGCGCCGCGAACAGCAGCGCGGTCAAGGCGAGGGCGGGCAGGCGGACGAACGGCGTCATCGGTATCTCCTGGCTCCGGACGATGCTCGTCCGACAATGCGGGGCAATCTACCTGCGTTCCCCCATGCGGGGTGCTGAATTCATCGTGACCTTGCGGGCCGGAACACGGATCACGGCCGGCGCGGGCCTTTGGGCAGCTTCATGACCGTGATGTCGTCGGCCCTGACCCAGCCGGGCGAGCCGGTTGGGAACCTCGTCTTGGCGCGCGCCGCGAGCTCTCGCGCGGTCTTGACGTCGCCGCGCGACAGCGCGGCCTGGGCCGAGGCGAGGTCCGCCTGCGCGAACTCGCCCTTCTTGCCATACGCGATGGCGAGCTGGCCGTAGCCCTCGGGCACGTCCGGCTCCTTCTGCATCGACGTCAGCAGCAGGCCGATCGCCTCGTCGGCCGCCTGCTTGTCGCTGCTCGCGATCAACGCCTGAGCCAGCAGGATGCGGATCAGCGGCGCGTTCGGCGCCAGCTGTGACGCGCGGCGCAGCGGACCCACGGCTTCGCTGGCCTTGCCGTTCTCGAGCAGCGCCTGGCCCTTGAGCTCGTGGAAATAGGCGTTGCCCGGCTGCGTCTGGATCAGACCGTCGATCTGGCTGATGGCGGCGCGCAAGTCCGTGTGACGATAGGCCGAGATCGCGCGCGCATAACGCGCCGGCAGACTCGTATCGCTCGCCGGATAGCGGCGCGCGATCGTGTCGGGCCGTTCGAGGAAGCCCGCGAGCTTGGCGCGCATCATGTCGTGACGCAGCTGCAGCTCGGGCGGATCGTGCTTCTCCCAATTGGGGCTGGTCTTCACGAGCGTCTCCAGCGCGGCGACGCGCTCGCTCGGCATCGGATGCGACTGCAGATACGGATCGGCGCGCTGCGCCGAGACCAGGATCTGGTTCGCGAAACGCTGGAAGGTCTCGTACATGCCTTTCGGCGACTGGCCGGTGGCGGTGAGGAACTTGACGCCGGCGCGGTCCGCCGACTCTTCCTGCGCACGCTGATAGGAGAGCAGCGAGCGGCGGATCATCTCTTGCGGCGCCGTGATCGCGGCTGCCGCGGCATTGCCGCCGACATTGTTGCCCTTCGCGCCCGCGATCATGGCGCCGGCGCCGAGCAACATGGCGATGATCGCCGCGGTCTGCGCATTGGCGAGCTCGTCGCGCAGCCGTGCCAGGTGGCCGCCCGCGATATGGCCGGTCTCGTGCGCGAGCACGCCGATGATCTGGTTCGGCGTCTTCGACTCGAGCAGCGCGCCGACATTGACGAAGATGCGCTGCCCGTCGACCACGAAAGCGTTGAAGCTGCGATCGTTGATGATGATGACGCGGATGTTCTGCTTGCTCAGACCTGCGGCGCGCAGAATGGGCGCCGTGTAGTCGCGCAAGAGCTGCTCGATCTCGGCATCGCGGATGACCGGGAGGCCCTGCGCTCTTGCGGGCATCGGCAGCGCGGTCGCGAGCGCCGCGACAGTCGCGAGCGCGCGGATGCTCCAGCGCCGGCCGCGGCCGGCCGCCTGCTTATATCGCGCTGAGTTTGCGCCCCTGCCCATGCCGTCTTCGATCACGAAATCCGATTCCAATCGGCCGAACTTGGCTGTAGACCTGATCGCAAATGTCATTCGGAGTGCGATCCCCTGCGCCGCAACCTAGGGACCCGAGTCTGGAGGGTCAATGCGCGCAAATCCGCCCGTGGAGCGAGGCAAAGCGGCCGAATGCGGCAACAGAGAGGCGAGCGCATGTCCCGGCGAAGTGGAGACCGGTTCGCCGACAAGGACATGCGCCAAGCTGTAGGTGAGATCGTAAGATGCTGGATATCGCGCGACGCCTGATCACGCCGTCCGCCCGCAGCGACGTACCGCCCTTCATTGTCATGGATGTCATGGCTGCGGCCGCGCGCATCGAAGCGCAGGGCGGCCGCGTGATCCACATGGAGGTGGGACAGCCTGCCGCACCCGCGCCTGCGACCGCCATCGCGGCCGCCCGCGCCGCGCTCGACAGGGGCGACATCGGGTACACCGAGGCCCTCGGCATTCCGGCGCTGCGGGCGCGCATCGCGCAGCACTATCGCGAGCAGCACGGGCTCGACCTCGATCCGGCGCGCATCGTCGTGGTCACCGGCTCGTCCGCCGGCTTCATTCTCGCCTTCCTTGCGATGTTCCAGCCGGGCGACCGGGTCGGCATCGCGTGTCCGGGCTATCCGCCCTATCGCCACATCCTCACGGCGCTCGGTTGCGAGCCGGTGCTCATCGAGCTCTCGGCCGACACGCGCTGGGGTCTCACGGTCGATGCGCTGCTCGCCGCACATCGCAAGACGCCGCTCGCCGGCGTGCTGGTCGCGAGCCCCGCCAATCCGACCGGCACCATGATGCGCCCCGAGGCGCTGCGCGAATTGATCCAGGCGGCCGAGAGCGAGGGCATCCGCTTCATCTCCGACGAGATCTATCACGGCCTCGACTATGCGTTCCCGGCCGAGACCGCCGCGCGCATCTCCGATCGCGCGATGATCATCAACTCGTTCTCCAAATACTTCTGCATGACGGGCTGGCGCGTCGGCTGGATGGTCGTCCCCGAGCCGCTGGTGCGTCCTGTCGAGCGCCTGCAGCAGAACCTCGCGA
This sequence comes from Pseudomonadota bacterium, assembly GCA_023404705.1. Lineage (GTDB taxonomy): Bacteria > Pseudomonadota > Alphaproteobacteria > Rhizobiales > Xanthobacteraceae > FEB-22. Next base: position 4,253 of record JAEYAU010000103.1, on the reverse strand, counting down.
TCTCGGTGCCGACGCTCGCGCAATATGCCGCGACCGCGGCCTTCGACGGCCGCGCCGAGATGGAAGCCGTGAAGCACGGCTACGAGGACAACCGCAAGATCCTGGTCGAAGGCCTGCCGCGCGCGGGCATCACCTCGTTCCTGCCCGTCGACGGCGCCTTCTATCTCTACGCCAATGTCGCGCCCTTCACGGACGACAGCCTCGACTTCGCCAAGCGCATGCTCGAGGAGGCGGGCGTCGCCGCGACGCCCGGCATCGACTTCGATCCGATCGATGGCCGCCACTACATTCGATTCAGCTACGCCCGCTCTGCCGCAGACATGCGGGAAGCCATGGAACGCATCGGAAGCTGGCTGAAGCGCGGTTGAATGCTGAACGCATCGGGAGGAGGGTTTGTAATGTCTGATGCGGTCCTGCTGTCGCCCGGAGGCGACAACGTGCAACGCGCAACCCGCGCCGCCGACACGCTGATCGTCGGCACCGCCGATGGCGTCTTCATTCTGGCGCGCCAGGAGGGCGAGTGGAGGCTCGCGCATCGGGCGCTGCCGGGCTGCTTCGTCAGCGCGCTGACGCGGCTCGAAGGCGGCGCGCTGATCGCGGGCGTGCACCAGATGGGGCTCGCGCGCAGCGAGGACGAGGGCCGCACTTGGCGCTGGATCAACAACGGCCTCACGCAGTTCGACGTCTGGGTCGCGAAGGCGCTGCGCATCGGCGGCAAGGAGCGGCTCTATGCCGGCACCATGCCGGCGCATCTCTTCGTGAGCGACGACGGCGGCGCGCAGTGGCGCGAGCTGCCGAGCCTACGCGCGCTCTCGAGCGCGCCAAAATGGTACTTCCCGCCGCCGCCGCATCTCGGCCACGTGAAGGAGATCGCGGCGCATGGCGACATGCTGCTGGTCGGCATCGAGGTCGGCGCGCTCGCGGCTTCGCGTGACGGCGGCGAGAGCTTCGTCGAGCTGCCGGTCGATCCGGACTCGAGCGAGTGCGACATCCATCGCGTGCTCAGCCATCCGGCGCGCCCCGACCGCATGATCGTCGCGACCGGCTTCGGCCTCGTCGAGAGCCACGACAGCGGCAAGTCTTGGCGGCGCGGCGCGTCCGAGGTCGAGTATCCGGATCCCCTCGTGATGCATCCCGACGATCCGGACCTGCTGTTCGTCGCCGGCGCCATCGGCATTCCGCCGCAGTGGTACAAGGCGGGCCGTGCGCGCGGCCGCATCGCCCGCAGCCGCGACGGCGGTCGCACCTGGCAGCGCCTGCTCGGCGGCCTGCCGGACGGCCAGCGCGCCGTGTTCGGCGCCATGACCTTGGAAGCGTGGGACGGCGGCTACGCGGTCTACGCCGCCGACACCGACGGCCAGGTGTTCGAGAGCCGTGACGGCGGCGAGACCTGGCAGATCATCGGCGAAACCGGCGGCGTCTCGAAAGGCGACTTCCACATCGCGCTGGCGAAGGGCCGCGCCCGCATGGCGAACATCGACGACGTGCAGTTCAGGGGGACTGCGGGGAAGCGCTACGCGAGCGCGTCGTGAGGCGGGCGTGTTGGGCGCAATATCCGCGGTAGCGGCGTATTGCGCCGACGGCGAGTCAGCCGGCGCAATACGCTTCGCTATTGCGCCCTACGAACATGAGCTCGCTGACCTACCGCATCGCCGCCGCGATATTCCCGCCATCCACCGTGGTCACATCCGCGGTGGTTTTCAGCGCCAGCGCCTGCGCGACGAAGGCCTGCGCGACGTCCTCGGCCGTGACCTCGCGGGCGAGCAGGTTGCCGCTCATGTAGCCCTTCTCGTCGAGGCCGCGCGCCTTGGAGCGGCTGGCGATCATCTCGTCGGTGAGCAGGCCGGAGCGGATGCGGTCGGCATTCACCGCATTGGCGCGGATGCCGTCGGCGCCGTAGTCGAGCGCGTATTGGCGCACGAGGAACAGGGTCGCGGCCTTCGGCAAGCCGTACGGGCCGAAGTTCGGGCCCGGGTTCACGGCCTGCTTGGAGACGTTGAACAGCAGGCAGCCGCCGGTGCCTTGCGCGAGCATGACCTTCACGGCGGCCTGCGCGACGCGCTGGTGGCCGTAGAAGTTCAGCTCGAAGCTCTTGCGCAGAATCTCCTCGTCGACCTCGCCGATGCGGCCCTGCCAGGCGGCGCCCGCGTTGGAGATTACGATGTCGAAACCGCCAAAGGCTTCGACCACCTTAGCGAAGGCAGCGCGCACGGACGCCGCATCGGTGACATCGCACTGAACCGCGAGCGCAGCGCCGCCGATCGCCTTGGCTTTCGCTTGCGCGGCCGCCTCATCCACATCGAGCAGCGCGACTTCCGCGCCTGCCGCCGCGAAAGCTTTCGCGGTGGCCGCGCCGATGGCGCCGCCGGCCCCGGTCACGACCGCGATCTGGCCCGCGAGCGGCTTCTCGGCCGCGCCGCCGAGCTTGGCCTGCTCGAGCGACCAGTATTCGCAGTCGAACAGATCCTCCTCGGGCAGCGCGTCGAAGCGGCCGATCGCCTCCGCATCCGTGATGGTTTCGACCATGGCCTCGGCGAGGTCCGCGGCGACGCGGGCGTCCTTCTTGGAGCGTCCGAGGCCGAACAGGCCGAGGCCGGGCACCATGACGAGCCGCGGCATCGGGTCGAGGATCTTCTTGATGCCTCCGCAGCGCGTATTGTTGCGCGCGAAATAGGCGGCGTAACGCTCGGCGAACGCTTCGACGGCGCGCGCCGCGGCCTGCTTGAAGTCGCCGAGCTTGTCGTCGGCGGGCGGGGCGACGACGAGCGGCCAGTTCTTGATGCGGATGGTGTGGTCGGGCGTGATCACGCCCTGCTGGCTGTAGCGCGCGAGCTCGGCGCCGTTGACGAAGTTCAGGATCGCGGGCGAGGCGCGGAAGTCCAGGATGAAGCGGCGCCAGGCGCCTTCGACCTTCGCGTCCTTCAAGCTGCAGGCGCCGCGCACGATCGGCGCGACGTCGGCCAATGCGGCGACGCGCTGCGGCAACTGCGCGGTGACGAACACGGCTTTGCGGTTGCGGGCGAGCCGCTCCTCGGCGCGCGTCACCATCTCGATCATGCGCTCATAGGCTTCGCGTGCGTCCGCGCCGAAGGTGAAGATGCCGTGCTTGTGCAGGATCAGGCCTTCGACCTTGGGGTCCGCATCGAACACCTCGGCCGACTTCTTGGCGAGCCCAAAACCCGGCATCAGATAGGGCACATAGCCCATGCGGCCGTCATAGACCTCGCGCGCGAGCGCGTCGCCGTTCGGCTGGTCGATGAGGCTCAGCACCGCGGAGGAATGCGTGTGGTCGACGAATTTGTGCGGCACGAAGGCGTGCAGCAGCGTCTCGACCGAGGGGTTCGGCGCCATCGGATCGATCAGGTTGGCGCGCTGCACGCGCACCATCTCCTCATCCGTGAGTGAATCGCGCGCGCGCAGCTTCTTGAGCGGCGCGATGCGCACGGCGGGCAGGCCGGCGGGCTCGATCGTGCCCATGTCCCAGCCCGAGCCCTTCACGCACAGCACATCGACCTCGTCGCCGTTGAGGTCGGTGACGCGCGTCTTCACCGAGGTGTTGCCGCCGCCGTGCAGCACCAGCTTCGGATCCTGCCCGAGCAGCCGCGTGGTGTAGACGCGCAGCGCAAGGTCGCGCGACACGTTGCTCTGCGCATAGCGCGCGATCATGGCCTCGGCGTCGCGGTCCACCCATGCGCTCTTCATCTAAGGTCTCCTCACACTTCCATCGGCGTGCCGTCACGATCGGCGACGCGGTCGCAGCGCACGATGAGATCCGCAAAGGCGATCTCGATCTCGGTGCCCTGCGCGAACCTCATGCGATGGACGAAATGCCCGCCCGCAAGATCGAACTCGTCGCGCAAAATCTCGTCGCCCACCAGCCCCGGCGGCACCGGCATCGGGCGGCCCGGCAGGACGTAGCGCATGTCGAGAGCGTAATAGCCGCGGTGGAGGTCGCCCGCCACACACGAGATGGCCCAATCGCGCTCGGCGCGGATCCCCGTCACGACCGCGTCATGCAGCGAGAGGGCGTCCAGCACGGTGCAGCCGGCCGGAAGCCGGCCGGCGATGCGCACGTAATGGGCCCGATAGTCGCGCAGGATGCGCTCGGCTTCGTCGTCCTCGCAGACATCGAAGGCGCGCGTGAAGAAGCGCATCGCCCGCCGCAGCGCCGGCTCAGCGCCGGCGCCACCAGCCGGTGCGACGCGGCTGGCTCGGCTCCGCCTCGGCCTGCGTGGGCTCGGCCGGTGCCGGCT
>JAEYAU010000081.1 GCA_023404705.1 Pseudomonadota bacterium | reverse complement strand
GGGGGGGGGGGGGGCCGCGGGCCGGGCGGGGGGCGCAGTGCCGGCGCACTACTGCGCCGAGGTGCCGAAGCGGATGGCCGAGTGGCTTAAGGGCGCATCGGACCGGCTCGGCTCGCGCGAGAAGCCGATCAATGTCGGCCGGCTGATGGGCGAGCTGAACGCGATCATGCCCGAGGACGCGATCCTGGTCGCGGACGGCGGCTTCGCGGCGCATTGGGGCGGGCTCCTGTTCGACACCAAGCGCGCGGGCCGGCATTTCGTCGCCGACCGCGGCTTCGCGTCGATCGGCTATGGCTTGCCCGGCAGCATGGGCGCGCAGCTCGCGGCGCCGAAGCGGCGCGTCGTCGGCCTCACGGGCGATGGCGGCTTCAACATGACGCTCGGCGAGCTCGAGACCGCGCGCCGCATCGGCACGCCCTTCGTGCTCTGCGTGTTCAACAACGCGGCCTCGGGCTACGTGAAGGCGCTGCAGCATTCGATGTTCGGCACCGGCAACTACCAGTCTTCGGACCTTGTCGAGATGGATTACGCCGCGATCGCTCGCGCGATGGGTTGCAAGGGCATCCGCGTGGAAGATCCCGACAAGCTCGCCGACGCGCTGCGCGAAGGCCTCGCCAACACGTCGAGCCCGACGATCCTCGACGTGGTGGTGACGCGCGACCCCGCGCGCATGCTGCCGGGCGTGGACAACCGCACGCTGACCGTGACCAAGGGCGATCGGCCGGTGTGAGGCGCGCCGTAGGGTGTGCTCGGCGCGCCGAGGCGTTCCGACAATGCGCTGAGTCCGATCGCGCCGAGCGCACGCGGGCGGCGACTTCAGCACCGCGTGCGCTCGTGCGGATCGACCTCTGAGCACATTGCGGACTCATCGGCCGCACGAGCACACCCTACGAAGAAAGCATCTTCATCTCCGCGGCGCTTTGCGCCCGGAGGTTTGCGGCAGTTTGTCCCCCGTGGGGGATGGAGCGCCGAGAGGCGCCAGCCCGCTTGTGCCGAGCGGGCTTGTGTCCCGGTTGTGAGCCGGGACGTGGCCGGGCTTTCTCCGGCCGGGGCTGCGCTATTATTGCCGGCGCCGCCCGGGGTCCCTATTAGAGCCGGGGACCCCTGCGCCTCTAGGCGCTCCACCACGGCCCCATGCTCCGTCTGATCAGGCCGGAGCCGATGCGGCGGCCTCCTGCTCCGTCGCGGCGGGTCCGGAGACGCCCCTCACGAGCAGGAGTGGGGCAGAGCATGCCTGCGCTTTCGGAAAAGCGCAAGCGAAATAAATTCTGGAAACCAGAAAAATAAGGGTCTCAGATGACGCCGAGCGCGCGCATGGCCTCCGCGACGCGCACGAAGCCCGCGATATTCGCGCCGAGCACATAGTCGCCCTTGGCGCCGTATTCCTCGGCGGTCTCGGCGCAGGTGTCGTGGATATTGTGCATGATCTGCGCCAGCCGCTCCTCGGTCTGCTCGAAGGTCCAGCTGTCACGCGAAGCATTCTGCTGCATCTCCAGCGCCGAGGTGGCGACGCCGCCCGCATTGGCGGCCTTGCCGGGGGCGAACAGGACGCCCGCGTCCTGGAAGACCTTCACGGCCTCGGGCGTACAGGGCATGTTGGCGCCCTCGCCGACCGCGACGACGCCGTTCTTCACCAGCGTGCGCGCATCCTTGCCGGTGAGCTCGTTCTGCGTCGCCGACGGCATCGCGATGTCGCAAGGGACGTCCCAGACCGATCCGTTCTCGATGTAGTGGGCGCCGGTGCCCTTCAGCCGCGCATATTCGGAGATGCGCTCGCGCCGCACCTCCTTGATCTCCTTGACGAGATCGAGGTCGATCCCGTTCTCGTCCATCACGTAGCCGTTGGAGTCCGAGCAGGCGACCACCGTTCCGCCAAAGGCCCTGATCTTCTCCATGGTGTAGATCGCGACATTGCCGGCGCCCGACACCACCGCGCGTTTGCCGGCGAGATCCGTGTCTTTGGTCCCAAGCATGCGCTCGACGAAGTAGACCGCGCCATAGCCGGTCGCCTCCGTGCGCGCGCGCGAGCCGCCATAGGCGAGCCCCTTGCCTGTGAGAACGCCTGCCTCGTAACGGTTGGTCAGGCGCTTGTACTGCCCGAACATGTATCCGATCTCGCGGCCGCCGACGCCGATGTCGCCCGCCGGCACGTCGGTGTATTCGCCGAGATGGCGGTGCAGCTCGGTCATGAAGGACTGGCAGAAGCGCATGATCTCGCCGTCGGAGCGGCCGCGCGGGTTGAAGTCCGATCCGCCCTTGCCGCCGCCGATCGGCAGGCCCGTCAGCGCGTTCTTGAAGGTCTGCTCGAAGCCGAGAAACTTGATCACGCCGAGATTGACGGACGGGTGGAAGCGGATGCCGCCCTTGTAGGGCCCGAGCGCGGAATTGAACTGCACGCGAAAGCCGCGATTGATCTGCACGGCACCGCGGTCATCGACCCAGGGAATGCGAAAGATGATCTGCCGCTCGGGCTCGCAGATGCGCTCGATCAGCGCGTCGTTGGCATAATCCGGGTGCTTCGCGATCACGCGCCCCAGGGATTCCAGGACCTCGCGCACGGCCTGGTGAAACTCCGCCTCGCCCGCATTGCGGCGGAGCACCTGGTCCAGGATTGCTTCGAGCTTCTCGTCGACTTGGGTCATGCGGATCCTCCCGCGATGGCAGTGAGGGGTCGTGACGACCGCCTGCCGGATGAGTGCTGTGGCCGCACAAAGGACATCCGCGGCGGCAAACAGCTCCGACCCACGCCTTCGAGACCGGCCGCTAGATGGTCGGCGGTTCAGGGCCTGTACAGTGCGAAAAGGTCGCAGAACCCCGTGGGTTGCGTGACGTTTGGAAGCTCGCGCCACACGCCCAGCCATTCCGCAGGGGCAGAGAGTGCGAGCCCGGGATGGTGGCAAAGGGCTGCCCAGCCCCGTTTTTGTCTATACAATTGACTCGTAATTTTCCCCGTGCTGGATCATGTCAGGCACTGGCTTTCCTAAGGAGAGGGACATGAAGCGGATTTCCATGGTGGCCGCCCTGGGCGCGGCGCTTCTGGCGACGCCCGCGGTGGCGCAGACCAAGGTTTCGATCGGCATCTCGGGCTGGACCGGCTTCGCGCCGCTCACGCTCGCCAAGGAGGCCGGCATCTTCGCCAAGAACGGCCTCGACGTGACGATCAAGAAGATCCCGCAGGCGAGCCGGCACTTGGCGATCGCCTCGGGCGACGTGCAGTGCGCCGCCACGACGGTCGAGACCTGGATCGTGTGGAACGCGAACGGCGTCGCGACCACGCAGCTGTTCCAGCTCGACAAGTCCTACGGGGCGGACGGCATGGTGGTGCGCAACACGACCGGCGCGATCAAGGACCTGAAGGGAAAGACGGTCGCGGCCTCGGCGCCCGGCACCGCGCCCTACTTCACGCTCGCCTGGTTCCTGAAGAAGAACGGGCTCTCCGTGAAGGACGTCAGCGTCGTCAACATGGAGCCGGGCCCGGCCGCGCAGGCCTTCATCGCGGGCCAGAACGACGCGGCCATGACCTACGAGCCCTATCTCTCGGCCGTGCGCGCCAAGCCCGAGGCCGGCAAGATCATCGCGACCACGCTCGACTATCCGATGGTGATGGACACGTTCGGCTGCACGCCGAAGTTCATCGCCGAGAACGAGGCGGCCGTGAAGGCGCTCACCAAGAGCTATTTCGACGCGCTCGAGATGATCAAGGCCGACCAGTCGAAGGCCTTCGAGATCATGGGCGCCGACGTGAAGCAGACCGCCGAGCAGTTCGGCAATTCCGCGAAGTATCTGCGCTGGCAGGACAAGGCGCAGAACAAGACCTTCTTCACGGGCGAGTTCAAGACCTTCTCGAAGGAGGCTGCGGACCTGCTGCTCGAGATCGGCGTGATCAAGCAGATCCCGGACCTCTCGAAGCTCGCTGACACGCGCTTCGTGGAGTGAGGCTAACGATATCTGACGCGGACTGAGGCGGCAGCGATGCGAAAGTCCGTGCCACAGCGTTCCCTCCCCCCTTGCGGGGGAGGGACAGGGAGAGGGGTCCGCGGCATACGCCGGCCCCGCCGACACTCCTGGCTACCCTCAATCAAGAGAAAGTCGCCCGCGGCTCGGTCTCGCCCCGTCATCGACTCCGTTCTCCGCGGCTACCCCCCTCCCCAGCCCTCCCCCACAAGGGGGGAGGGAGCGCGCAGAGTGTGCGGCGCTGCTTCCATTTACACCGCGCAAATCGCATGAAGCCCCTCTCCCCCATCTCGAACGGCGCCAAGCTGGTTCTCGGCATCTCGTTCTTCGTGCTGTTCTTCGCGGCCTGGGCGCTGGCGACGCTGGGCGGCTTCGTGTCGCCGACCTTCCTGGCCGATCCGGTCACGATGCTGAAGGACGGCTGGGAGCTGATCTCGCGGCACGGCTTCCTGTTCGACATCGGCGTCACGATCTGGCGCGTGCTGGGCGGCTTCGTGCTGGCTGCACTGGTGGCAGTGCCGCTCGGCATCCTGATGGGGGCCTACAAGCCGATCGAAGCCTTCTTCGAGCCGTTCGTCTCCTTCGCGCGCTACCTGCCGGCCTCGGCCTTCATCCCGCTGCTGATCCTCTGGGCCGGCATCGGCGAGACGCAGAAGCTGCTGGTCATCTTCATCGGCTCGGTGTTCCAGGTCATCCTGATGGTCGCCGTGACGGTCGGCAGCACGCGGCGCGACCTGGTCGAGGCCGCGCTCACGCTCGGCGCGCGCGACCGCGGCGTGCTCGCGCGGGTCCTCATTCCATCAGCGGCGCCCGGCATCGCCGAGATCCTGCGCCTCGTGCTCGGCTGGGCCTGGACCTATGTGATCGTCGCCGAGCTGATCGGCTCGTCCTCCGGCATCGGTCATATGATCATCGACAGCCAGGCGCTGCTCGCCACGGGCCAGATGATCTTCGGCATCATCGTCATCGGCGTGATCGGCCTGATCTCGGACTTCCTGTTCAAGGCCGCGAACCGCGTGCTGTTTCCCTGGAGCCTCGCGTGAGCAAGCTCTCGATCGAGACCGTCTCGCGCGTCTTTCCGGGTGTGCGCGGCGGCGCGCCGACGCGGGCGCTGGAGCCGACCAACCTGACGGTAGGCGACAACGACTTCGTCACCATCCTCGGCCCCTCGGGCTGCGGCAAGTCCACGCTGCTGCGCCTGGTCGCCGGCCTCGACACGCCGACCACCGGCCGCATCCTGCTGGACGGCAAGCCCGTGACCGGGCCGGGGCCGGACCGCGGCATGGTGTTCCAGTCCTACACGCTGTTTCCCTGGCTCACGGTCGCCGAGAACATCGCCTTCGGGCTGCGCGAGAAGGGCGTGCCGGCCGACAAGCGCCGCGAGGTGGTGAGCGTCTGGCTCGAGCGCATCGGGCTCACGAGCTTCGCGGAGCACTATCCGAAGCAGCTCTCCGGCGGCATGCAGCAGCGCACCGCCATCGCCCGCGCGCTCGCCAATGATCCCGCGATCCTGCTGCTCGACGAGCCGTTCGGCGCGCTCGACAACCAGACCCGCGCGCTGATGCAGGAGCTCTTACTGGGCATCTGGGAGCGCGAGGCCAAGACCGTGCTGTTCGTCACCCACGACATCGAGGAGGCGATCTTCCTCGCCTCGCGCGTGGTCGTGATGAGCGCGCGCCCGGGCCGCATCAAGGCCGACATCCGGGTCGACCTCCCGCACCCCCGCCATTACACGATCAAGACCAGCCCCGAATTCTCGGCCCTGAAGGCGCGGCTCACCGAGGAGATCCGCGTCGAGGCGGTGCTCGCGGCCGAAGGGCACTGAGCCCCCTATACCAAAACCTCGTTCCGTCACCCTTTCGTTGCCTTGACGGTCGCCCGCCGCATTGAAAGCCTTGCGGCGGAGGGCGTTTCATTGAGAGCGCACGCCGTCAGACACCGCGGGGCGGATCGCACCGAGTCCCTGGCCTCGCTGCCGACGGCGGCCGGTGGGGCCGCGCGCGCCGCTTATCAGCGTGTGCAGCAGGCGGGGATCAAGGTGGATCCGCTGCTCGCGGCGGCGGGCCTCACACAGTCGCAGCTGCGTCGGCGCGACACGCGCATCCCGGTGCGAAGCCAGATCAAGTTTCTCGACGAAGCCGCGCGCCGCCTCGACGATGATTTCCTCGGCATGCGACTCGCGCAGGGCGTCGACCTGCGCGAGATCGGGCTCGTCTATTATGTTATCGCTTCTTCGCCGGACCTGCGGACGGCGCTGCAGCGGGTCGCCCGTTATAGCAGCATCAACAACGAAGGCGTCCGGATCGACGTCCGAACCGGAAAAGACTTCACGCTCTCGTTCGCATATCTGGGCGTGGCGCGCAGCAGCGACCGCCATCAGATCGAGTTCTTCGTTGCGATCCTGGTGCGGCTGTGCCGGTACGTGACGGGCCGGCACCTTCTGCCGTTGCGCATTCGGCTGATGCACCGGCGGGCGAAACTGGCACCAGACCTGACAACTTTTTTCGGATGCCCGGTCGAGTTCGGTGCGCCCCGAGACCAGGTCGTCCTTCCAGGCGCGATCGCGGCCGCGACGTTGACGCATGCGGATCCCTATCTCAACGAAATGCTGCTGCGCTATTGCGACGATATCCTGGCGACTCGCCGCGCCAAGCCGGGCGGATGGCGGCTGAAGGTGGAGAACGCCATCGTGCCACTGTTGCCGCACGGCGAGGCCACGATGGAGAACGTGGCGCGGCTGCTTGCCGTCAGCAGCCGCACGCTCGCGCGTCGCCTCAGCGAGAGCGGCGTAAGCTTCGTCGAAGTCCTGCAGGAGCTGCGCCAGAGACTCGCCACGGAGTATCTGCGCGAGCCCGACATCGACATGACGCAGATCGCGTGGCTGCTCGGCTATCGCGGGGCGAGCGCCTTCAGCCACGCTTACAAGTCCTGGACAGGCCGGCCGCCGCGCGAGATCCGGTCGCAAGTCCGTTGCGGCATCAACCTGCCGACGTGACCGTTTCCAGCACGTTTCTGGCGCTTACTCGCAAGTTCTCGCGTCGGCGCGACACTTATCTACCGGAACGCGAATGCATTCCGGGAGACCTTTCGATGGACGCGACTCCGGTCATCGCCATCATCGACAACGACGCCAGCGTCCGCGACGCGCTGATCACGCTTATTGCAACGGACGGTTACCGGACCGAGGTCTACGAATCCGTCGAAGAATTCCTGGTGCATGCGGCGCGGTCGAAAGCCGCTTGCCTGGTCGTCGACATCACGTTCGGCGGTGCCTTTGCGGCAGAGCTGAGCCGCCGCCTCGCGGCGCGCGGTTTCTCCTTGCCGATCATCTTTCTCACCACGGGTGATGACGAAAAACTGCGGCGCCACGTCGTGGATCTGGGCTGGTCCGCCTTCGTGCGCAAGCCGCTGGAGACGCACTGGCTGCTGGATTTCATCGCAGAAGCCGTATGGCACGGCACCGATGCAGGATCGCGCCTGGCATAGCGTGCCCGGCGCGTGACCGGTTTCGACATCTCATTGGCGTGATCCCGCAAGTCGTCTTGCCCTGCGGCACGTATCTACGCGGCGTTCAGGAAACGGGATTGGGGACCATCAATGCGCGCTTTTCCGGTCGTCGCGCTGATCGATGACGACGAGATGATGCGCGAGGCCGTGGCTTCGCTTCTGATTTCCGCGGCCTACCGCACGGAGCACTATGGCTCGGCGGAGGCGTTCCTCGCACAGGCCGCGAAGTCGGAAGCCGCGTGTCTCATCATCGACATGCAGATGGGCGGAATGTCCGGCATCGAGCTGGCGCAGCGGCTCGCGAAACTGAACTTCGGCTTCCCGATCATCTTCCTGACGGCCTCGAACGATCCGCGCCTGCACAACCAGGCGCTCGAGCTCGGCTGCATTGCGTATCTCCTCAAGCCGGCCGGCCCGGACCAGCTGCTGGACGCCGTTGCGCTCGCGCTTCATCGCTAGGGGCTGCCAGCCGCACCAACTGCGCTCCTCGGTCACGTTCCCACCACGAGGGGCACGGCGCGCGTAGCGCACACCTCCCTGTCGCGGAGGAGTGCGTTACGTCGTGCGCTGGCCTGGCTACGAAGAGAGCGACGGCAGGTTCAGCTTCTGCTTCCGCGCCCAGTCGATAGCCTCCTCGTAGCCAGCGTCGGCGTGGCGCATGACGCCGCTGGCGGGATCGTTCCAGAGCACGCGCTCGAGACGGCGCGCCGCCTCCGGCGTGCCGTCGGCGACGATCACCATGCCGGCGTGCTGCGAGTAACCGATGCCGACGCCGCCGCCGTGATGGAGCGAGACCCAGGTGGCACCCGAGGCGCAGTTGAGCAGCGCGTTGAGCAGCGGCCAGTCGGACACGGCGTCGGAGCCGTCGCGCATGGCCTCGGTCTCGCGATTGGGGCTCGCGACCGAGCCTGAGTCGAGATGATCGCGGCCGATCACGATCGGCGCCTTCAGCTCGCCCTTGGCGACCATCTCGTTGAAGGCGAGGCCGAGACGGTGGCGGTCGCCGAGACCGACCCAGCAGATGCGCGCGGGCAGGCCCTGGAACTTGATGCGCGCGCGCGCCATGTCGAGCCAGTTGTGCAGATGCCTGTCGTTCGGCATCAGCTCCTTCACGCGCTGGTCGGTGCGATAGATGTCCTCCGGATCGCCCGAGAGCGCGGCCCAGCGGAACGGACCGACACCGCGGCAGAACAGCGGGCGGATATAGGCCGGCACGAAGCCCGGAAACTCGAAGGCGTTCGCGACGCCCATCTCCTTCGCCATCTGGCGAATGTTGTTGCCGTAGTCGAGGGTCGGCACGCCGGCATGCCAGAGATCCAGCATGGCGCGCACGTGCACGGCCATGGATTCCTTCGCGGCGCGCGCCACGCCTTGCGGATCGCGTTGCCGGCGCTCCTCCCATTCGGCGAGCGTCCAGCCGGCCGGCAGATAGCCGTTCACGGGATCATGCGCGGAGGTCTGGTCCGTGAGCACGTCCGGGCGCACGCCGCGGCGCACCAGCTCGGGCAAAATCTCGGCCGCATTGCCGAGCACGCCGACCGAGAGCGGCTTCTTCTCGCGGCAGGAGCGCTCGATCATGGTGAGCGCCTCGTCGATGCTGCTCGCCTGCGCGTCGAGATAGCCGGTGCGCAGCCGCATCTCGATGCGGCTCGGCTGGCACTCGATCGCGAGCAGCGAGGCCCCCGCCATTGTGGCGGCGAGCGGCTGCGCGCCGCCCATGCCGCCGAGGCCCGCCGTCAGGATCCATTTGCCCGAGAGATCGCCGTTGTAGTGGCGGCGGCCGACCTCGACGAAGGTCTCGTAGGTGCCCTGCACGATGCCCTGGCTGCCGATATAGATCCACGACCCGGCCGTCATCTGGCCGTACATCATCAGGCCCTTGCGATCGAGCTCGTGGAAGTGATCCCACGTGCCCCAGTGCGGCACGAGGTTGGAGTTGGCGATCAGCACGCGCGGCGCGTCCGCGTGGGTGCGAAAGACGCCGACGGGCTTGCCGGACTGCACCAGCAGGGTCTCGTCGGCCTCCAGCTTGCGCAGCGACGATGCGATGCGGTCGAAGCTCTCCCAGTCGCGCGCGGCGCGGCCGATGCCGCCATAGACGACGAGCTCGTGCGGACGCTCGGCCACCTCGGGATCGAGGTTGTTCATCAGCATGCGCAGCGGCGCCTCGGTGAGCCAGCTCTTCGCCGAAAGCTCCGAACCGTGCGGCGCGCGGATCGTGCGCGTGTTGTCGAGACGAGTGGCCATGGGAAACTCCTAGAAAACGGGAAGCAGTTCCGAACCGGCCGCCTCGACCAGGGCGCGCGAGCGCACCAGATCGGCGGCTGTCATGATGTCTGGCGCGAGATAGCGGTCGTCCTGCAGATGCGTGACGGTCTCGCGCAAGAGCTCGCGCACGCGTTCGAGCGGCGGGCTGGAGGCGAGCGGCGCATGGAAGTCGCAGCCCTGGGCGGCGGCGAGCAGCTCGACTGCCGATGATCTGCGTCGCGTTCTCGGCCATGGGCGTGAGGCGCCGCGCGCCATGCGCCGCCATGGAGACGTGGTCCTCCTGGTTGGCGGAGGTCGGGATCGAATCGATGCTCGCGGGCGTGGCGCGCTGCTTGTTCTCGGCGACCAGGGCGGCGGCCGTGACCTGCGCGAGCATGAAGCCGGAGTTGAGGCCGGGCTTCGGCGTCAGGAATGCGGGCAGGCCCGAGAGCGCCGGATCGACCAGCATGGCGATGCGCCGCTCGGCGAGCGAGCCAATCTCGCAGACCGCGAGCGCGAGGATGTCGGCCGCGAAGGCGACGGGCTCGGCGTGGAAGTTGCCGCCCGAGAGCGCCTCACGCGTGTCGGCGAAGATCAGCGGATTGTCGGAGACGCCGTTCGCCTCGGTCGTGAGGGTGATCGCGGCCGAGCGCAGCAGGTCGAGCGCGGCGCCCATCACCTGGGGCTGGCAGCGCAGGCAATAGGGATCCTGCACGCGGTCGTCGATGACGCGATGGGAGGCGCGGATGGCGCTGCCGCTCATGAGAGCACGCAGCGCAGCCGCGACCTCGCTCTGACCGCGATGGCCGCGCAGCACATGAATGCGGTCGTCGAACGGCGTGTCGGACCCGCGCGCCGCATCGGTCGAGAGCGCGCCGGTGACCAGCGCGGCGTGGAACACGCGCTCGATCGCGAACAGCGCCATTAAGGCTTCGGCGGTCGAGAATTGCGTGCCGTTGAGCAGCGCGAGCCCTTCTTTCGGCGCGAGCACCACGGGCGGCAGCTCGGCGCGCGCGAGCGCGGCCTCGGCCGGCATGCGCTCGTCGCCCAAGAAGGCTTCGCCGACGCCGAGCATGGCGGCCGTCATATGCGCGAGCGGCGCGAGATCGCCTGAGGCCGCGACCGACCCCTGGCTCGGCACGACCGGAATGACGTCGCGCGCGAGCATGGCTTCGAGCATGGCGAGCGTCGCGGGGCGGATGCCGGAAGCGCCGCGCGCGAGGCTCGCGAGCTTGAGCGCCATCATCAGCCGGGCATTGGCGCGGCCCATGGGCGTGCCGACGCCGGCCGCGTGGGAGAGCACGATGTTGCGCTGGAGCGTGGCGAGATCTTCGGCCGCGATGCGCACGCTGGCGAGCTTGCCGAAGCCCGTATTGATGCCGTAGACCGGCTCGCCCTGCGCGACGATCTCGGCCACCGCCTCGGCGCTCGCGGCGACGGCCGGCAGCGCCGCCGGATCGAGCCGCACGGCGGCGCCGTCCGCAATGGCGCGCCAATCGCCGAGCGTGACGCGACCGGGTGTGAGCGTGATTTGATTGGCGCTTACTTGATTGACGTTCACTTGCCTCTCCGCACGCGCGCATGCAGCGGGTTGAAGCCGATGCGATAGACGAGCTCGGCCGGGCGCTCGATGTCCCAGATCGCGAGGTCGCAGGCCTTGCCGGCTTGAAGGGTGCCGATCTCCTCCTGCAGGCCGAGAGCACGCGCGGCCTCGCGCGTGACGCCGGCGATCGCCTCGTCCACCGTGAGACGAAACAAGGTCGCGGCCATGTTCAGCGTGATCAGCAGCGAAGTGATCGGTGAGGTGCCGGGATTGGAATCGGTCGCCAGCGCCATCGGCACACGATGCTTGCGGAAGGCTTCGACCGGCGGGACCTGTTTCTCGCGCAGCACATAGAAGGCGCCGGGCAGCAGGACCGCGACCGTGCCGGCGCGCGCCATGGCGGCGGCGCCCTCCTCGTCCGTGTATTCGAGATGGTCGGCTGAGAGCGCGCCGTGCTCGGCCGCGAGCTTGGCGCCGTGCAGGTTTGAAAGCTGGTCCGCATGCAGCTTCACGGGCAGGCCGGCAGCCCTGGCGGCCGCAAAGACCCGCGCGGTCTGCGCGGGCGAGAAGGCGATGCCCTCGCAGAAGGCGTCGACCGCATCGGCGAGGCCCGCGAGCCCCGGGATCATGCGGCAGACGTCGTCGATGTAGCGGTCCTTGTCGGTGGCCTCGGGCGGCATCGCGTGCGCGCCGAGGAAGCTCGTGACGATATGCACGTCGCGCTCGTGTGCGAGCCGGCGCGCCGCGCGCAGCATGCGCCCTTCGGTCTCGGCGTCGAGGCCGTAACCGGACTTGATCTCAACCGTGGTGACGCCTTCGGCGATGAGCCGGTCGAGACGCGGCAGGCTCTGTCGCACCAGCTCGTCCTCGCCGGCCTCCCGCGTCGCCTTCACGGTCGAGACGATGCCACCGCCGGCGCGCGCGATCTCCTCGTAGGACGCGCCGGCGAGGCGCAGCTCGAACTCGTGCGCGCGGTCGCCCGCATGGACGAGATGCGTATGGCAGTCGATCAGGCCGGGCGTGATCCAGCGGCCGCCGAGACGGATCTCGCGGGCCGCATCGGTGCCGGTCGGCAGCTCGCTCTCGGGGCCCGCGAAAGCGATGCGGCCGTCCACCGCGCCCACCGCGCCCTTCTCGACCACGCCCAGGCCAGGCCCGGCCAGGGTCACGAGCCGCGCGTCGCGCCAGAGGGTGTCGAACCGCATGAGAGCCGGGCCTCCAATTGTCTATACATAATGGCCGGGCGCGCCTATTGTCGAGCAGGAGTTTGGAGGGAAAACGCCGGTGCCGCGGCATCTGTTCTTCGACCACCTGCTGCTGCCCGGGGGCTGGGCCGAGAACGTCCGCGTCACGGTGGAGGACGGGCGGATTGCGGCCGTGGAGACGGGTGACGCGCGGGCCGGCGCGGAGCACATTGCGGGCATCGCCCTGCCCGGCCTGCCGAATTTGCACTGCCACGCCTTCCAGCGCGGCATGGCGGGGCTTGCCGAGCGGCGCGGCGCCAACCAGGACAGCTTCTGGACCTGGCGCGAGGTGATGTATGGCTTCCTGGGCAAGCTCTCGCCCGACGATGTCGAGGCCATCGCTTCCTTCGCCTATATGCAGATGCTGGAAACCGGCTTCACTTCGGTCGCCGAATTCCACTACCTGCATCATGACGTGGACGGCATGCCCTATGCCGACCTCGGCGAGATGGCGACACGCATTGCGGCCGCCGCAGCCGAGACGAAGATCGGCCTGACACTGCTGCCGAGCTTCTATGCGCAGGGCGGCTTCGGCGGCGCGGCCGCGACTGCGGGGCAGCGGCGCTTCCTCAACGATCCGGAGCGCTTCGGCAGACTGGTGGAACGCTGCCGCGCACTGACGGCGCAGCTTCCGGACGCACGCACCGGCATCGCGCCGCACTCGCTCCGCGCCGTCACGCCCGAGAGCCTGCGCGCCGTGGTGGATGCGCATCCGGAGGGGCCGATCCACATTCATGCGGCCGAGCAGACGCGAGAGGTCGAAGAGTGCGTCGCGGCGCTCGGCGCGCGGCCGGTCGCGTGGCTGCTCGACAGCATGTCGGTCGATGCGCGCTGGTGCTTGATCCATGCAACGCATATGAGCGAGGACGAGACGGACCGGCTTGCCGCCTCGGGCGCCGTTGCGGGGCTCTGTCCGCTCACGGAGGCGTCGCTCGGCGACGGCACCTTCGCGGGCGCGCGCTATCTCGCGGCGAACGGGCGCTTCGGCGTCGGCACCGACTCGAACATCTCGATCGGCGCGGCCGAGGAGCTGCGGCAACTCGAATACAGCCAGCGGCTCGCGCATCGGGCGCGCAATGTGCTCGCGGCACAGGAGTCGGTCGGCCGGCGCCTCGTCGACGGTGCGCTCGCGGGCGGCGCGCAGGCCTCAGGTCGGCCGATCGGCGCGATCGCGCCGGGGCAGCGCGCCGACTTCGTGGTGCTCGACGCGGCCCATCCGGATCTCGCGGGGCGGCGCGGCGATCTCTGGCTCGATGCGTTCGTGTTCGTCGCGGGCCAGCGTCTGGTGAAGTCCGTGCTTATTGGCGGCGAGAGCGTGGTGGTCGAAGGCCGGCACCTGCGCCACGAGATGATCGCGGCACGCTATCGCCGCACGATCACGCGCCTGCTGGAGGCGGCATGAACGAGGTGCTGCCCCGCTACGCCGAGATCCAGCGCGCGCTCGAGCGCGCGATCCTCTCGGGCGAGTGGCCGCCGGGTCATCGTGTGCCGTCCGAGCAGGAGCTCACCGCGCAGTATCACTGCTCGCGCATGACCGTGAACCGCGCGCTGACGGCGCTCGCGAGCGCGGGGCTGATCGTGCGCAAGCGCCGGTCGGGCAGCTTCGTCGCGACGCCGGCCGCGCAAGAGACCGTGCTCGAGATCCACGACATCGAGGCGGACGTGCGACGCGCCGGCAAGGAGTATCGCTTCGCCGTGATCTCGCGCACGGCGCGCCGCGCCAGCAAGAGCGAGGCGGCGCGCCTCGAGGTGGAGATCGGCGCGCCCGTGCTGCGGCTCGAATGCCTGCACTACGCGGCCGGGCAGCCGCTGGTGCACGAGGACCGGCTGATCAATCTCGCGGCCGTGCCGGCCGCGCGCGATGCGGATTTTGCCGCGAAGCCGCCGGGCAGTTGGATGCTCGCGCAAATCCCCTGGACCGAGGCCGAGCACCACATCTCGGCCGCCAATGCGGACAGCGTCACCGCGAAGGCGCTCGGCATCTCGACTGGCGCCGCGTGCCTTGTGGTGAAGCGCCGCACGTGGCAAGCCGGGCAGCCGCTGACGCAAGTCGTGCTGACCTATCCGGGGGATCGGCATCACTTGGTGGCAAGGTTCAGCCCGGCCGGGTCGTAGCCCGCATGAGCGCAGCGACATGCGGGATGTCGCATCCCGGATTTCGCTGCGCTCATCCGGGCTACAGATGCTCACGCCGCGCGCGGCTCCGACTCGCTCGGAGCCGCCACCTCGGTCTGCTCCGTCGGCAGCTCCACCGCGCTCACCTCGACGCGATTCCTTCCGCGCGCCTTGGCGCGGTAGAGGGCGCGGTCGGCTTCCTCGAGCAGCATCGCGACGGTCTGATCGGGATCGAGAATCACGGTGACGCCGGCGCTCAGCGTCGCGTGGACGGGCAATCCGTCGACCTCGGCGGCCTCGGCCATGAAGGCAGTGCGGATGCGGTCCGCGACCACGAAGGCGTTGTTGCGCTCGGCATCCGCGAGCAGAACGATGAACTCCTCGCCGCCGATGCGGCCGACGAGATCGGACATGCGCAGGTTGGCGCGCGCGGTGCGCGCGAAGGTGCGCAGCACCTGATCGCCGACGTGGTGGCCGAAGCGGTCATTGATCGACTTGAAATGATCGAGGTCCATCAGCAGCACCGCGATCGGGCGGTCGCTCGCGACCTGGCGCCGGCGCAACGTTTCGCTCTGCTCCATGAAGGCGCGCCGGTTGAGCAAGCCGGTGAGCGGATCGGTCATCGCGGCGGTCTTGTGCGGCAGCTCGGTGCGCTCCTTGGCGATGGCGAGCAGCAGGAAAGCGGTCGCGATCGTCATCAGCAGCGCTTCGAGGCTGAGCACCGTCACCCAGGCGCTCGACAGCGCGGCCTCGGCGGGCACGTCCGACCAGGCGGCGCTCAGCGGGCTGCGCAGCAGAAACAGCGAGCCGTGCAGGAAGAACAGCAGGATCGCGGGCCAGCGCGAGATCAACGGTACATCGCGGCCGCGCCAGAACTCGAAGGCCGTGGCCCAGGTATAGGCGGCCACGATGGCGGCGCTGAGCAGCGCGCGCACATCCCAAGCGGTCGCGAAGGCGGGAAGCTGGCAGGCGAGCATCCAGAGCACGGCGCCGGCGAGCAGCGAGCCCGGCAAGGCGTTGCGGCCGTTGAACACGCGGGCGCCCATCCAGGTGACGCCGAAAGACGAGAACAGGATCGCGTTGGCGAGATCGATCGAGATCAGGTCCGGCAGCGTGCCGTAGTTGCCGTAGAGAATGATCGAGGCCGAGCGCATGAGATGCGCGACCGCCCACCAGGCGACGGCATGTATCCGGCTATTCTGAATCCAGGCCAGCAACAGCAGCAGGCCGAGCATCGCCTCGACATTGACGGTGAGACGAAACAGCGTGTTCACGTCGAGCGACATGCGCGCATCCTTCGAACGACGCGCCACCCGCGCGCACGCCCGTGCTAGGGGACGTGGTAAGCGCGAGACCTATAGGAAGCGTAAAACTACTCACATCCTCGCGATGTTGCGCCGCACATGGCTACGCAATGGTGCACGCGGCAGCCCAAAACGATGCGGGGTTTTCTGACAATTTGAGCGATCAGCGCCTGGATCCCTTCAATCGCCCGTGACCATGCGCAGCAGGACGCGATCCCTACGGATGAAGTGGTGGTAAATCGCTCCGCCGATATGCGCCACGAGGAGCGCCGCCATGACGATGCCGATGATGCGGTGGACCGTGAAGAGCTGCTCGGAGAGCGCGCGATTCTCGGGCCAGATCGGCGGGACCTCGAAGGTGCCGAAGAACAGGATCGGCGCACGATAGGCCGAGGTCGCGACCCAGCCGATGATCGGCTGGACGACGAGCAGCAGGTAGAGCAGGTGATGCACCGAGTTGGCGACGAAGCGCTGCAGCTCGGGAATGTCGGCGGGCAGCGGACGCGGCCGGTGCGTGCCGCGATAGTACAGGCGATAGAAGACGACCGGGATCAGGATGATGCCGAGCGAGCGGTGCACGTGATAGAGCGTGTCCTTCAGCGGGCTCTGCTCGATGTTGGCCATGATCAGGCCGACCGGAATGATGGTCAGCACCATGGCGGCGGTCACCCAATGCAGGCTGCGCGCGACACCCGTATAGGCCGGCCCGGCTTGGACCGGAGCCGTGAGCACCTCGGACATGGCTTCCCCCACCTCTTCCCGGCGCATGACCGCATGCGCTGTCGTCAGGGCGCCTGATTGCCCCCCGCATCCGCGAGTGCGGCCATCAGATGGTCGAGCTGGTGCCCCGCGCGCATCGCCTTGGCCGTGAGATAGCGGCGATTGTGCACATTGATCGGCGTGTGCACCGGCATCCGCCCCGCGACCTCGATGCCGGCATCGGCCAGGCTGTCCAGCTTGGCAGGATTGTTGGTGAGCAGAAGCACGCGCGTGCAGCCGAGCATGCGCAGCATGCGCACCGCCGTGCCGTAGTCGCGCTCGTCATCGTCGAAGCCGAGCGTGGTGTTGGCGTCGACCGTATCGAGGCCCTCGTCCTGCAGCGCATAGGCGCGCATCTTGTTGACGAGCCCGACGCCGCGGCCTTCCTGGTCGAGATAGAGGATAACCCCGCCGCCGGCTTCCTGCAGGCGCGCGATCGCGAGCCTGAGCTGGTCGCCGCAGTCGCAGCGGCTCGAGCCGAACACGTCACCCGTGAGACACGACGAGTGCAGCCGCACCGGCACCGGCTGCGAGAAGTCGGGCTCGCCGACGACCACGGCCGTGGAGCCGCCGCCGATGGCGTCGCGGAAGACGACAAAGCGCGTGGAGACGCCGCCCTGTAATGGCACCTTCGCTTCGCCCGCCATGGTGATGGATTGGGTCACGGCCTCGCGAAATCCCGCCACCGCATCCGCCATGACGGTGACGAGCGGCGGCTCGTGCAGACTCACGCCCGGCCCGACATCATCGGCGACGATCAGCGCCGGCAGGCGCAGCGCGAGCTTGGCGAGCTCGACCGCAGCCTCCGCGGCGGGTCCGGCCGCGAAGGTTTCGGTGACGCCGGCTGCACC
>JAEYAU010000071.1 GCA_023404705.1 Pseudomonadota bacterium | reverse complement strand
GCTCGCTGCCGACCACGGGCGCGCCGCGGCTCGACCGCCTGCGCGGCGTCGGTAGCGGCATCGGTGGCGCGCTGATGTGCAGTTGCTCGCGGGTCTCGCTCGCCGAAGGCGGGCACGCGGTGCTCGTCGTCGCAACCGAGGCCGTGAAGCCCACGCTGCCGGTCGCCGAACGCGTGCAGCGGATGTTCGGCCAGATGGACGCGCCGATCGCGGTCTATGCGGCGGACGGCACGCTGATGAATGCGAGCGAGGCGATGCGCCCGCACGTCAGCGGGCCGATCGCAACGCTGGAGATCGGCGGGCTCGCTGCGCAGGCACTCGAGGGCGGACAGGCGAGCGGGTCCTCGCGGCTCGGCGCCGTGTCGCTGCATCGGCTCGGAAGCGGCACCGCGACCGTGCTGCTGGCCGTCTTCGCGGCGCCGGTCGTCGCGCAGGAGCCCGCGCCTGTCGCGGTGAGCGATCCGGCTCCGGCCGAGTCCGATGTGGATGCGGAGCCCGGGGACACGGAGAGCGTCAGCCTCGCGCCCGAGCCGGAGCCCGTTCCGATCGCGGAGGTCGAGAGCGCGAGCATCGCGCCGAACCAGAACACCGAGGCGCAAGAGGAAGCGCAGATCGAGCCGGAGCCGGCGCCGGAGGTATCCGTTGCGGAGGCGACCCAGAGCGCGGAGGCGCAAGCGCCCGAAACGGCCGCTGCGACGGATGATCAGCCGCGCGAGATGGCCGAAGTGCCGCAAGCCGAACCCGTCGCCGAGACGGAGCAGCCCGAACTTGAAGCCGAGCAGGTCGAAGCCGCCGCACCTGAGACGAGTGCACCGGGCGTAGAGGCTTCCGAACCCGCGACCGACGAGACGAAACAAGCCGAGCAGACCGCCGAGCCGGTCGAAGCTGTCGCGCCGGAGGCGAGCACCCATACGGTCGAAACCTCGGAAGTCGCCGACGCGGAGCCAGTCGCCGAGACACCGCCCGCCGCGCCCGCAGAGCCGTCTCCTGCCGCCGCCGAAGCGCCGCGCGAAGTGCGTCCCGCCATTCCGGCGCTGGAGCGGCGCAGCCCGCTGCGCTTCGTGTGGCAGATCGATGCCGACGGGCGCTTCACGCTCGCAACGGACGAGTTCGCCGAAGTCATGGGTCCGCGCACCGTCGAGGTGCTCGGCCGCAGCTGGCCGGAGATCGCCGATGCGCTGGCGCTCGATCCGGATCAGCGCGTCGCGCGCGCGATCGCGTCGCGCGACACCTGGAGCGGGATCGCGGTCGCGTGGCCCGTGGACGGCAGCGACGAGCGCGCGCAGGTGGAGCTCTCGGGCCTCCCCGCCTTCGACCGCAGCCGCACGTTCCTCGGCTATCGCGGCTTCGGCGTGTGCCGCGACATCGCGCGCTTCGCCGATGTGATCGCGGCGCGCAGCGGCGCAGCGCTGGCGGAGCCGCAGCCTGAGCCGCCGCGTAGCGAGCCGGAGCCGATCACTGAAGTTTCGCGAGAGCCCGAAGCAGCCGCTCCGCAAGAGAGCACGCCCGAAACCGCGCGTGAGCCCGAGGAGCCGGGCGCGCCCGAGCCGCGGCCCGTGCTGACGGTCGTGCCGTCGGTGCAGAACGTCGTGCCGTTCCGCGGCGCAGCGCCGGCAGCCGATCGGCGGCCGACGCTCACGGCCGTCGAGCAGACTGCGTTCAAGCAGATCGCCGAAGCGCTCGGCGCGCGCACCGAGGAGGAGGCGGCGCAGCAGGCCTCCGCTGAACCTGCGGCGAGAGAGCCTGAGGTCGAGGAGACCGAAGCCGAGGCGCAGGACCAGCAAGAGCCGCAGGAGCCCGAAACCGCCGAGTGGAGCGTCGAGACCGAGGCCGCGCCATCTGATGAGGAGCCTGTGCCTGCCGCCGCCGCGACGCCGGAGCGGCGCATGCGGCCGGTGCCGAGCGCGTTTGCGCCCGTGCCCGGACTCGCCGAGGCCGCAAGCGCCGGAGCAGATGCCGAGGCGCGGCTGATCCTCGAGCGGATACCGGTCGGCATGCTGGTGCATCGCGACGGCCAGCTGCTCTACGCCAACCGCACGTTCCTGGAATGGACCGGCTATGCGGAGCTCAAGGACGTGATCGCGGCGGGCGGCCTCGACCGCCTGGTCGCCGACGGCAGCGGCGCGCTCGACAAGCTGAACGGCACCGGCAAGACCTTCGCGCTGGCGACGCGCGGCGGCGACGCCATCACGGTCGAAGGCCGCATGGCAACGGTGCCGTGGGCCGGCGCGATGGCGCTGATGCTGGTGCTGGTCCGCACGGCCGCGGAGGACCGCTTCAAGACCGTCGAGCTCGCACGCAACGACGCCGAGCGTGAGGCGCGCGAGCTGCGCTCGATCCTCGACACGGCGACCGACGGCATCATCGTGATCGATCGCGCCGGCAGCGTGCTCTCGATCAACCGTAGCGCCGAGGCGCTGTTCGGCTACGAATACCATGAGATCGTGCGCAAGCCGTTCACCATGCTGTTCGCGCCCGAGAGCGAGCGCAGCGCGCGCGACTATCTCGAGGGGCTGACGCGCAACGGCGTCGCCAGCGTGCTCAACGACGGGCGCGAGGTGATTGGCCGCGTGCAGCAGGGCGGATTGATCCCGCTGTTCATGACCATGGGGCGCGTCGGCGACTCCACCGAGAAGTTCTGCGCCGTGTTCCGCGACATCACGCAGTGGAAGCGCGCCGAGGAGGATCTGCTCAACGCCAAGCGCGAGGCCGAGCGCGCCTCGTCGGCGAAGTCGGATTTCCTCGCCAAGATCAGTCACGAGATCCGCACACCGCTCAACGCCATCATCGGCTTCTCCGAGGTGATGATGGAGGAGCGCTTCGGCAATGTCGGCAACGAGCGCTACCGCCAGTATCTCGGCGATATCCACACCTCGGGCCAGCACCTGGTCTCGCTGATCAACGACCTGCTCGACCTCTCCAAGATCGAGGCCGGCAAGCTCGACCTCGTGTTCGCCAGCGTGAACCTCAACGAGCTGGTGCAGCAGTGCGTGGCGCTGATGCAGCCGCAGGCGAACCGCGAGCGCATCATCATCCGCACCTCGCTGTCGCCGACGCTGCCGCCGGTGGTGATCGATGCGCGCTCCGTGCGCCAGATCGTGCTCAACCTGCTCTCCAACTCGATCAAGTTCACGGGCGCAGGCGGCCAGGTGATCGTCTCGACCGCGCTGACCGAGCGCGGCGAAGCCGTGCTGCGCGTGCGCGACACGGGCATCGGCATGTCCGAGAAGGAGATCGAGACCGCGCTGGAGCCGTTCCGCCAGCTTTCGACCTCGACGCGCTGGGGCTCCGGCGGCACCGGCCTCGGCCTGCCGCTCACCAAGGCGCTGGCCGAAGCGAACCGCGCCACCTTCGCGATCAAGAGCGCGACCAATGCCGGTACGCTGGTGGAGATCACCTTCCCGGCGACGCGGGTGCTCGCCGAATAGGACGCGGCCTGATCGTCGCAAGAAGACGCGGCGTTCAAGATTTGCTGACCGGCCCGGCCCCGTTACCGCCGCAATCCGCGGCTTATCAACATAGGTCGTGTAAAGGTGCGCAGCGCGCGCGGGAATCGGGCTAGCCTGTCGCGAGGGCATCGCGGTGCCACTCCTGGAGGGACGGGCATGCTCCGTGCGGTTCGCTTCGGCGTCGTTCTGCTGATCTCCCTGTTCGTCTGGACTCCGCTGCGCGCCGCCGAGCAAGTCGACCTGCTGCTCGTCCTCGCGGCCGACGTTTCCCGCAGCGTCGATCAGCCCAAGTTCCAGCTTCAGCGCGAAGGCTATGCGGCCGCGATCACCAACAGCCAGGTGCTGGAGGCGATCCGCTCGGGCCGCTACGGCCGCATCGCGATCTGCTTCGTCGAATGGGCGGGCGTGGTCTCGCAGAAGCTGGTGATCGACTGGACCATGATCAGCGACGCGGACTCGGCGCGCCGCTTCAGCGATCAGGTGATCGAACTACCGCGCTCCTTCGCGGACCGCACCTCGATCAGCGGCGGCATCGACTTTTCGATGAGCCAGCTCGAGCGCGCGCCGTTCGAGTCCGAACGCAAGACCATCGACATGTCGGGCGATGGCACCAACAACAGCGGCCGCGACGTGACGCTCGCGCGCGACGAAGCCGTCAACAAAGGCGTCACGATCAATGGCCTCGTCATCCTCAGCGACCGGCCGATCCCGTGGAATCCCGAGCACACCAATCCGCCGGGCGGCCTGGCCGAGTATTACAAGCGCAACGTGATCGGCGGTCCCGGCTCGTTCGTGATGGTGGCGGAGGATTTCCATTCCTTCGGCCGCGCGCTGGTCGCCAAGATGATCGCCGAGATCGCGCAGGCGCAGCGACCGCGCCACGCGGCCCTGCCCCTCGACTGAGTTTCCAACCGACCATGCCGCAAGCCCAGTTCACGCGTGCCGAGCTCGAGGCCGTGCTGCCGATCGTGCACGCGGTGGTGCCGCCGACGCCGCAATACGCGTGGCCGCTGCTCAAGGCGCGCAGCGGGCTGGACGTGATCGTCAAGCACGAGAACCACACGCCGATCGGCGCCTTCAAGGTGCGTGGCGGGATCGTCTATGCGGACCGGCTCAAGCGCGAGCGCCCGCATGTGAAAGGCGTGATCACGGCGACGCGCGGCAATCACGGGCAATCGCTGGCCCTCGCTTGCAGCCGCGCCGATGTGCCGATCACGGTCGTGGTGCCGCACGGCAACTCGGCCGAGAAGAACGCGGCCATGAAGGCGTTCGGCGCCGAGCTGATCGAGCACGGTGTCGACTTCGATGATGCGCGCGGTCATGCGACCGCGCTCGCGGCCGAGCGCGGCTTCGAATACGGACCCTCCTTCAGCCCGGACCTGGTGATCGGCGTCGCGACCTATGCGTACGAGCTGTTCACGACCTTCGCGGATCTCGACGTCGCCTATGTGCCGATCGGGCTCGGCTCGGGCATCTGCGGCATGATCGGCGCACGCGACGCGCTCGGGCTGAAGACGCGCATCGTCGGCGTCGTCTCGGACCGCGCCAATGCATACCGGCTCTCGTTCCAGACGGGCCGGGTGACGCCGACCAATTCGGCGCGCACCTTCGCGGACGGCATGGCTGTGCGCGGGCCGGACCAGACCGCGCTCGACATCATTCGCGCGGGCGCCGAGGGCGTGGTCGAAGTCTCGGACGACGAGGTCGCCGAGGCGATCCGCATCCTCTACAGCGATACGCATACGCTCGCCGAAGGCGCCGGCGCGGCGGCGCTGGCGGCGCTCATGAAGGAGCGCGCGCGGCGAACGGGCCAGCGCGCCGCCGTGATCGTCACGGGACAGAACATCGACCGGCCCTGGATGCAGACCGTGCTGGCCGGCGGCACGCCGCAGGTTGGCTGAGACGATTCGACGCGAGCAAGCTCTGTGCGGCCAGCAAATCGAAATCCGCGGGTTCTTTCAAAGAACACCGATATAGTTTCGACAGATTCTAGACTGTGAGAGATTAGAATAGTTACAAGATCTTGATCTATATCACGTTTTTTCATTGAGACGCATGCACAAACCTGCCTAGGAGAAAGGCAGCCGGCTCCCCGGCCTTCTGCCTTTTTTGTGCGGTTCCCCAGGAGGTCTTTTCCAATGCATCCGCTCCATCGCCGGGCCGCCACGGCCTCGCTCCTTGCCGGCCTTGCGCTGCTGCCGAGCCTCGCGCTCGCCCAATCCGGCGACGTCAATCTCTACAGCTATCGCGAGCAGAAGCTGATCCAGCCGATGCTCGATGCCTTCACCAAGGACACCGGCATCAAGGTGAACGTGATCTCGGCGAGCTCCGGGCTCGAGCAGCGCATCAAGAGCGAAGGCGCGAACAGCCCCGCCGACGTGCTGCTGACGGTCGACATCGCGCGCCTCGAGGACGCGGTGCGCGCGGGCGTCACCCAGCCGATCAAGTCCGACGTGCTCGACAAGGTCGTGCAGCCGCAATATCGCGATCCGGAGGGCCACTGGTACGGCATCTCGATGCGCGCGCGCGTGGTCTACGCCTCGAAGGAGCGCGTGAAGCAGGACGCGATCACCTACGAGGAGCTCGCGGATCCCAAGTGGAAGGGCAAGATCTGCATCCGCTCCGGCCAGCACATGTATAATAACGCGCTGTTCGCCGCGATGATCGCCAAGCACGGCGAGGCCAAGGCCGAGGAATGGCTGAAGGGCCTGAAGGCTAATCTGGCGCAGAAGCCCTCGGGCGGCGACCGCGAGACCGCGCGTGACGTGGCGGCCGGCAAGTGCGATCTCGGCATCGGCAACACGTACTACTGGGCGCTGATGCTGCACGGCAACGCGACGCAGAAGCCCTGGGCCGAGGCCACCAAGGTGGTCCTGCCGACCTTCCGGGATGGCGGCACGCATGTGAACCTGTCCGGCGTCGTGCTCGCGCGCCATGCGCCGAACAAGGCCAACGCGATGAAGCTCATCGAGTGGCTGGTGGGCGAGAAGGCGCAGCACATGTATGCGGACGTCAACTACGAGTATCCGGTGCGCGCGGGCATCGAGGTCAATCCGACGGTCGCGAGCTACGGCAAGCTGAAGCCGGATACGCTGCCGATCTCGAAGATCGCGGACAATGCCAAAGCCGCGGCCAACCTGGTCGACAAGATCGGCTTCGATCAATAGGCCGCAGGCCCGGCGGTCCATCGCCGCCGGGCCTTCCACCTCGCGATGTCTTCCCTGGCAGCCCGACAGTCCCCTGCGCGTGGTCTTCCCGCGCGACGCCGAAGCGTCACGGCTTCGGAGGTCGTCGCGTGGCTGATCGTGGCCGGCGTGGCGCTCTTCGTGCTCGCGCCGCTCGCAAATCTCCTGCGCCTCGCGGTGCACGGCGACACGGAGATCTGGCAGCACCTCGTGGCCTATGTGCTCCCGGCGGCGCTGCGCGACACGCTGCTGCTGCTCGCGGGCGTCGCCATCGTCACGGGCGCGGTCGGCACCGGCACGGCCTGGCTCGTCACCGCTTATCGCTTCCCGGGCCGCGACAGCCTCGCCTGGCTGCTCGCGCTGCCGCTGGCGCTGCCGACCTATCTGGTCGCCTACATCTATGTCGACATGTTCGACGCGCTCGGGCCGGTGCAGAACCTGATCGAAGCGATCACCGGCGCGCGGCCTGGCGCCTGGTATCCGCAGATCCGTTCGCTCGGCGGCGCCGTGTTCGTGTTCAGCCTGGTGCTCTATCCGTACGTCTTCCTCGCGGCGCGCGCCATGTTCCAGACCCAGAGCGCGAGCCTGTTCGAGGTGGCGCGCACGCTGGGCGCCACGCGCTTCATGCTGGCGCGCCACGTGGCGCTGCCGCTGGCGCGGCCCGCGCTCGCGGTCGGCCTCTCGCTCGCGCTCATGGAGACGCTGAACGACATCGGCGCCAGCGAATATCTCGGCGTGCGCACGCTCACGCTCTCGATCTTCACGACCTGGCTCAATCGCTCGAGCCTGCCGAGCGCGGCGCAGATCGCCTGCATCATGCTGGTGGTGGTGGCGGGGCTCGTCTGGCTCGAACGCTACGGGCGGCGCGACAAGCGCTTCCATCTGGGGGCGCGGCGCTCGCGCACGCTGACGCCGATCGTGCTCACGGGACGCGCCGCGCTCACGGCGTGCCTCGTCTGCGCGCTGCCGGTGCTGCTCGGCTTCGCGTTGCCGGCCGCCTATCTGGTGCACCAGGTCTTCATGCGCGGCCTGCTGATCGGCTTCGACCCGGATCTCATCCGCCACACGCTGACCACGCTGGCCCTGGCCGCGGCCGCAACCGTCGCGGCGCTCGCGATCGGGCTCGCCGCCGTGGTCGCGACACGGCTGCTGCGCCGGCCGTCCGCGGATGCGACGCTGATGTTCGCCGGGCTCGGCTATGCGGTGCCCGGCACCGTGCTGGCGCTGGCCCTGCTCTCGCCGCTGGTCTGGATCGACGACGGCATCAACTGGGTGGCGCGCGGCCTCACGGGCGCGGGCGTCGGGCTCGTGATCGCGGGCTCGAGCGCCGCGATCGTGATCGCCTATGTGATCCGCTTCCTCGCCATCGCGACCGGCTCGGCCGCGGCCGGGCTCGCGCGCATCTCGACCCATGTGGACGATGCCGCGCGCACCCTCGGCGAGAAGCCGGGCGGCGTGATGCGGCGTATTCATATCCCGCTGGCGCGCCCGGCGCTCGGCGGCGCCGCGCTGCTGGTGTTCGTCGACTGCCTGAAGGAGCTGTCGGCGACGCTGCTGCTGCGGCCGCTCAATGTCGAGACGCTCTCGACCTATATCTACCAGTTCGCGACCCGCGGCACTTTCGAGGAGGGCTCGCTCGCCGCGCTGCTGATCGTCGCGGCCGGTCTCCTGCCCGTGATCTGGATGGTGCGCTACGCCGATCTCGAGCCGTCCCCGGAGACGGGCTCGCCGCATCAATAGCCTGCCCACTCCGGCCTTGCCCAACCTTCGCGGCTGTTCAATGACTGGTTGCGGCGACGCGGCGCTGCGCCGATAATGCGGCGACTCACACAGGTCAGCCCGGAGAGCCTCATGCCACTCTCGTCGCTCACGCGTTTGGTGGTCCTCGCGGGCCTGGTCACAGGCTTCGCCGACATCGCGCTCGCGGGCTCGGCCTGGGACGACATCCGGCCGGCGACCTTCGGGGAACGGACGATCGCGGACGGGCGCGACGTGCTCTCGTTCCAGGCGCCCTACCGGGCCGAGGATCAGCGCGCGGTGCCCCTCGGCGTCGAGGCCGCATTCGCGGACGGACGCACGATCAAGTCCGTGACGCTGATCATCGACGAGAACCCGATGCCGGTCGCGGCCGTGTTCGACTTCGCGGACCAGCGCACCCGCACGGCGCTCACCGTCAATATCCGGCTCGATCATGCCTCGCCGGTGCGCGTCGTGGTCGAGGCGAGCGACGGCGCGCTCTATATGGCTGAGCGGTTCGTCAAGGCGTCGGGCCTCGGCGTCTGCGCGGCGCCGCCCGCCGGCGACCCGAAGCTGATCGCGGCAACCATGGGACAGATGAGTCTCACGGCGCTGGCGGGCGAAGGCGCCGCGACCGCGGTGCGGCCGCGCGCGCAGCTCGAGATCAAGCATCCGCAGAACACCGGGATGCAGATGAATCAGGTCACCATGCTCTATATCCCGCTGCGCTTCGTGAGCAGCATCGCGGTCTCTCAGGGCGATGAGAAGCTGTTCAGCGTGACCGGCAGCATGACGCTGAGCGAAGACCCGCGCATCGCCTTCGACTATCGCCGCAACGGCGCCGAGCGCATCAAGGTGCGCGCCGAGGACACCAACGGCGCCGTCTGGCAGCAGGACTTCCCGATCGGGCCGAACAGCTGACGGCTTGCTGGTAGGGTGTGCTCGGCGCGCCAAACGCCGAGGGAAGCGCCGAGACCGATCGCGCCGAGCGCACGCGTGTGGCGAGTCAGCACGCGTGCGCTCGTGCGGATCGACCCTGAGCACACCGCGAACTCATCGGCCGCACGAGCACACCCTACGAAGAAGCGCGTTCATCTCCGCGATGCTTTGCATCCGGAGTTTCGCTCGCATTTGCTCCCTCAGGGAGCGGAGCGCCGAGATCGGCGCGGCCCGCTTGCGAGGCGAGCCAGTGGCCGGGTGTGCGAGGCCCGGCCGGGGACAGCGTTTGCGAGACGCTGTCGTGGGGGGGGGGGGGGGGGGGGGGCCCCCCCCCCCCCCGGG
>JAEYAU010000057.1 GCA_023404705.1 Pseudomonadota bacterium | reverse complement strand
GCACGGGGCGGCCCTGGCCGAGCGCCACCGCGCGATCGGCGAGACGCCCGGTGGCGGCCGTGAAGCTGCGGCCGAGCAGAAAGGCGAGCAGGCCCGAGAGCGCAAGCGCCGCGGCGCCGACGCCGGCAAGCACGCCGAGCGAGCGCCAGAGCGGCGCTTCGACAACGGACTGCGGCACATTAGCGGCGATCAGCCAGCCGGAGAGCTCGGAATGATAGTAGCCGGCGAGCAAGGAAATGCCTTCGAAGTTGTCGGCCACGAAGGTGCCGGAACGGCTGGTTGCCTTGGCGATGTATTCGGGCAAGGCCGGCTTGCCGCTCACGTCTTCATGCCGCGCCGAGCGCGTCACGTAGAGCCCGTTGCGGTCGCCAATGCCGACGATCCATTGACTCGGCACTGCCGGGATGAGCACGTCACGAATGCGGGTCGTTGGCACTGTGACGGCCAAGACATAAGACGGTCCGCTCGGTCCCATGATCGGAAGCGTGACCGCGATGCGCGGCTCGTTCGTGATCGGGCTGGAGTAGACACCCGAAATGACCGGCTTGCCGGCCGCAAAGGCGGCGCGATCCGCATCCCCGATGGGCACAGCAGGTGGAAGAGGCGCTCCGAAAGGGCGCTGCGTGTTGACATGCTGAGTTGTTGCCAGATCGCGCAACACGACGACTTCGTCGCGGCCGTCGACCAGCCGCTTGGCCTCTGCATGGAACTGCGTCAGGTCGCGGCTTGCGAGTGCGGACGATGAGGCGAGCCCCTTGAGTGCGGCCAGCAACCGCTCGAGCTCGCCATCGATCACGAGCGCGACCTGGCGGGCGATCTGTGCGGCGTCGCGTTCATAGCGCGCGCGCTCGGCCGCCGCATAGCGCGTGAGCAGGAAGCCCGTGAAGGCGAGCAGTGGAATGATGACCGCGGCCACCAGGCCCAGCAAATAGACCTGCGTCGAAACCGGGCGTGGCGCTCGGACGGGAATCAATGGCCTTCTCCCAAGCGGCCATTTGTCAGCACGGTGCGAAGGTTGTCCAGGTTCGCGCGATTCCGTAGGCGTCGAGCGGCCGCTCTACAATTCGCGGCGCGGCAAGGGTTCGCGCGCCGGACCGTGGATCACGGTGCCGTCGGCCTCGAACATGGAGCCGTGGCAGGGACAGTCCCAGGTTCCTTCGCCGTTGTTCCAGGTGACGATGCAGCCC
Organism: Pseudomonadota bacterium; assembly: GCA_023404705.1. Lineage (GTDB taxonomy): Bacteria > Pseudomonadota > Alphaproteobacteria > Rhizobiales > Xanthobacteraceae > FEB-22. The sequence goes on along the minus strand of JAEYAU010000057.1, from coordinate 71,616 downwards.
TTGTGGGTGCAGCTTGCCGAGAGGGCCTGCAGCGTGCCGTTGCGCTTGCGCCAGACCGCGAGCTTCTCTTCGCCGCGCGTGATCACGCCACCCTGTCCGGGCGCGATCTTGTCCACGCTCTCCACCATGGACTGGCTGTCGCCGCCCGGGTTGAAGTCCTTCGGGAACGGCCGGCGCGGATCGTAGAGCGCGCCCCAGGGATGCGCGCCCGTCGCGATGTCGCTCGCGATCATCATGCCGGCCGCGGTGCCGTTGCTGATGCCCCATGCGTTGAAACCGGTCGCGATGTGGAAGCCGGGCGCCTCGCCGGGCGCGGGCTGACCCACATAGGGCATGCGATCCGCGGTATCGTAGTCCTCGTTGCACCAGCGCCAGAGCGTCTCGCCGGCCGGCAGGTTGGCGCGCGTCCAGGCCTCGAGCTCCTCGAAGCGGCCCGCCACATTGCCGTCCTGGCCGGTCTCGAACTTGGGGCCGAGCGTGATCAGCATGTGACCCGCGCGGTCGCGGCCGGTGCGGATCGAGCGGGTCGGCTGATCGATGCCGATGAACATGCCGTCGATCGCGGCAGGAGCCTGCAGGCGGAATGCCATGCCGACGTGGCAGCGCGGGCGCGTTCGGTTGGAGTAGCCGATCGGACTCTTCACCGTGATGTTGGTCGCCACGACGATGTGCTCGGCATCGACCTGACCCTGGTCGGTCTCCACACGCCAGCGATGGCCGTCCTCGATGGTGCGCGCCGCGCTCTGCGCGAAAACGCGGCCGCCCGTCCGCTGCACAGCGCGGGCGAGGCCGATCAGGTAGCTCGACGGATTGAACTGCGCCTGGTCCGGAAACAGCAGGGCGCCGGCGGTCGTGAAGGGCAGCGGCGCGCGGTCGAGCACATCCGCCTCGAAGCCGAGCTCGCGCGCGGCCGCGGCCTCGTCGGCGATGCGCTCGCGCGCCCCGGGATCCTGGGTATAGGCATAGGCGCCGCGGGCCTCGAGATCGCAGGCAATCGCGAAGGCGTCGACCCAGGTCCGGATGCGCTGGATCGCGGCCCGGTTGGCGTCGGCGTAGAAGCGGGCGAGCTCCCTGCCGAAGGTGTCGATGAGGTGCCGGTAGATGAGCGAATGCTGGGTCGTGATCTTGGCGGTCGAGCGGCCCGTCACCTGATCGCCGACGCGCCGCGCCTCCAGCACCACCACGGACTTGCCATGCTGGCAGAGCGTGAGCGCCGCCGTGAGCCCGACGATGCCGCCGCCGACCACGACCACGTCGCATGCGGTCGTGCCGGTGAGAGCCGGGAAATCGGCCTGCGGCGCGCTCGGCAGCCAGCAGCCGCCGATTTGTCCCGTGAGCATCTGCTTCGTCCTGGCGCGAGACGCACTCCCCGCTAGGTCCACAACGCGGTTCGTGCGACCACCGTTCCCGCGCGGTCACGGCCGCGCGACGCGCGAGAAAACATCGGAACATTGCGTGCCGCATCGGGTTCTGCCCGACATGACAAAATACGCGGACTTCGAACTGAATCCTGTCATTCGCCTGAATGAGGGTCGCCTCATTCGGACCGTGGCGGACGCCATCAAGCTGATGCGCGAGCACGAGGCGCGACCCGGCGTCGACGATCGTGACGAGGTACTGCACCTGCTGGAGCGGGCGCAGGACGAGCCGCAGCGCGACCGAGCGATCGCGCGCTTTCGCGGCTGGATCGCGACCTGGGGGCTAGCGGTGCCCGTCGCGCTCGATCCGCGCAGCACGCGCGGTCTCGAAAGCTGATCGCAGGGCGGAACGCGTCGACTGGACTGTATCTCCCCGATCGCCGACAAGTCGGTGACTCGAGGAGGGACACATGGACGGTGCGTTCGATCTCACCCGTAAGGTGGCGCTGATCACGGGCGGCAATGGCGGCATCGGGCTCGGCTTCGCCGAGGGGCTCGCGGCTGCCGGCGCCGACGTGGTGATTTGGGGCAGCAATCCGGACAAGCTGGCATCGGCCGAGAAAAGCCTGCAGCGGCATGGGCGACGTGTCCTGGCGCAGCGTTGCGACGTCGCCGAGGAGGCGCAGGTCGAGGCGAGCTTCGCGGCTGCTGTCACGGCGATGGGGCGAATCGATGCCTGCTTCGCCAATGCGGGCGTGAGCCAGCAGCGCGCGCCGCTGGCGGAGCTCTCGACTGCTGAATGGCGGCGTGTGCTCGCGGTCAATCTCGACGGCGCCTTCTACACGCTGCGCGCCGCGAGCCGCCACATGACGGAGCGCGCCAAGGCCGGTGACGCGGGCGGGCGGCTCGTCGCGGTGGCGAGCACCGCGGCCGTGCACGGGCCGGCACGGGCCGCGGCCTATGGGGCGAGCAAAGGCGCGCTGATTGCCATGATGCGCGCGCTCGCGGTCGAGATGGCGCGGTACGAGGTGACGGCCAACTCCATCCTGCCGGGCTGGATCGAGACCGAGATGACGGCCGCAGCCGTCGCGGACGAGAAATTTGCGAGCCATGTGCTGCCGCGCATCCCGGCGCGGCGGTGGGGCAAGGGCGACGACTTCGCGGGCATCGCGGTCTACCTGGCGAGTGATGCGAGCCGCTATCACACGGGCGACAGCTTCGTGATCGACGGCGCCTATACGATCTTCTGAGGCGGCTCATATCTGATCTCGGCCGCGGCGATGTCGAATGCGATCGTCGCATCGGCGAGATACCGCCGCGGGCCAAGTCGAAACCAATTCGACCTAAATAGTTGGTTCAGGACAAAATCTTCCTCCGTACTGCCTCGGGGCAGCACGATTATCTCGGTGGATACGCGCGGCGAGCGAGCTTTGCGCTTTGCAGGGATCGCCAGACGCAGATTGCTGCACTGCGCGACAGTGCTGCCCATCGTTGCGCCCACAACTTTACGCCCAGGTCGCATGGCTGCTGCGCCGACCGATAATGAGACCCCAAGTCATTTTGGCGCCGCACTGATCGTAGCATGATACAGTCGTTGGCCTTTGGCACGCAGGGAGGAAGCCTATGACAATGACTCGGCGAAGTCTGCTCATGCTTGCCGCCTCGGCCGCAGTTGCGGCGCTTACGGGCGGTCCTGCTTTCGCGATCGATCCGTCGCGCCTGGTTGCGGCCGATGACAATCCGAACGACTGGCTCACCTATCACGGCACATATCGCTCGTATCACTTCAGCCCGCTCGGTCAGATCAACACCAGCAATGTGCGCCAGCTCAAGGTGGCCTGGATGCACCAGCCGGGCCGCGCGACGCGCGGCGTGCAGTCGATGCCGCTCGTCTCGGAGGGAACGCTCTTCTATTCGGGCTCGTACAGCCGCGTGTTCGCTCTCGACGGCGCCACCGGGCAGGTGAAGTGGGCCTTCACGCCGAAGCTCGACGACGATCTCGTCGCCGCGCAGACGCACTCACCTTACAACCGCGGCATCGCGCTCGGCCACGGCAAGGTGTTCGTCGGCACCGTCGACGGCCGGCTGATCGCCCTCGACATGAAAACCGGCAAGCAGGCGTGGGATACGAAGCTGGTCGATTCCAAGAAACTCACGGTCGGCTTCACGGGCGCGCCGCTGGTCGTGAAGGACAAGGTGATCATCGGCGCGCAGGGCGGCGAGTGGCCGTGGCGCGGGCCGATCTTCGGCGTCGACGCGGCCACCGGCGAGAAGAAGTGGGAATTCTTCACGGTCGCGGGCACCGAGGAGTCGAAATCGAGCTGGGGCGGCGACTCGTGGCGCACCGGCGGTGGCGGCGGCTGGATGCCCGGCACTTACGACGCCAAGACCGACACGATCTGGTGGGGCACCGGGAACCCGGCGCCGCTCTACGACTGGGCCGGCCCGGAGTGGAAGACCAAGGGTCCGCGGCCGGGCGACAATCTTTATACGACCTCGGTGATCGGCCTCAATCCGGCGGACGGCAAGCTCAAGTTCTATCACCAGGAGCTGCCGCACGACGCGTGGGACTTCGACTCCTCGGTCGGCGAGTTCCTGATGATCGATCGCGGCGGACGCGAGCTGATGGTGCATCCCAACAAGGGCGGCTTCGTCTTCGTCTATGACCGCACCAACGGCAAGGTCGCCAATGTGTGGCGGCTCGTGCAGCACATCAACTTCGTCAAGGACATCGATCCGAAGACCGGTGAGCTGATCGGCCGCCGCGACATGGTCGAGGGCGCACACAAGAATCTCTGCCCGGCGATCCCGGGCGGCATCAGCTGGAATTCGGGCTCCTACAATCCGCTCACCGGCCTTTATTACAAAGTCGGCCAGGAGTGGTGCATGGATCTCGAGATCAGCAAGACGACGCCGATCCTCGAGCCAATGGCGCAGCTCAATATCGGCGCGAACTTCAAGCTGCGTGATCCGGAGGGCGGCAAGGCGCACGGCCATGTCAGCGCGCGCGATCCGATCACGGGTCAGAAGAAGTGGGAGATCAGCTTCCCCGAGCCGCCGCTCGCGAGCCTGCTCTCCACGGGCGGCAATCTGGTCTTCGTGCCGGATGCCCGCGGCTACCTGCGCGCCTACAACGCGACCACGGGCGAGGAGCTCTGGTCGTTCAACAACGGCGTCGGCCACAATGGCGGCATCATCAGCTACAGCGCCGGCGGCAAGCAGTATGTTGCGGTGATGACCGGCTGGGGATCGCTCGTCGGTGACGAGTATCCGGCCCTGTTCGGCGAGCCCTTCACGAACATGCCCAAGGACACGGGCGCGCTCGTGGTGTTCGCTCTGCCGTAACGGTCGTGACAGCGAGGGCGAACCCCGGTTCCGCGAACCCAGGTTCCCGAACCTTTCGGGTTCGCCCTCGTTCTCCAGACGTGAAACAGGTGCAATGGTCCATGCCCCGACAATTCGCTCTGCAGATCGCCGGGATCGGCCTGGCCTCGGCTCTCGTTTCGGTTACGGCCTGGGCGCAGAGCGCGGCGCCGGCCGGACTGAATGTCGAACAGCTGTTCGCGACCTCCTGCGGCTGGTGCCATCAGGGGGGCGGCCGCATCCAGGGGCGCGGTCCGAAGCTCGCCGGCACACCCAAGACCGACGAGGAAATCATCCGTCAAATCAAGAACGGGAAGCCGCCCGGCATGCCGGCTTTCGGCAAGGCCTTCGATGATGATCAGATCCAGGCGATTGTCAGCTATATCCGCAATCTCAAGGATGCGCCCTGAGCGGTTCGTGCGCGGCGTTGCGGCCACGCTCGTGATGCTCGCGGGTTTCGCCACCGTGGCGACGGCGCGCTCGCTCGCGTCCATCGAGACGCGCGGCGTCATCAGCCTCTGCGCGCATCCGAACTCGCTGCCCTTCGCCAGTCGCTCGGGGAATCCGCCGGGCTTTCAGGTCGAGATCGCACGCGCGCTCGCCAAGGAGCTCGGCGTCAATCTCGACGTCGCCTGGATCGTCAGCCCATTCCAGCGCAGCCGCGCCGAGTGTGACATCGTCCTCGACATGATCGTCGATCCCGAGGTGCAGGCCGAGAGCCGCGTGCGCGTGTCGAAGCCTTATCATCGCAGCGGCGTCGCGCTCGCCCTGCCGAAGAACGACGACAAGGTCCGCGCCTTCGCGGATCTCGATCAGGGCAAGCGCATCGGCGTGCAGATGGGATCGCTCGCGCACATGTTCCTGGAGCAGCGCGGCGTGAAGACGACGCCGTTCGGCTTCGAGGACGAGATGATCGAGGCGCTGGCCGACGGCACGCTCGACGGCGCGGCGGTTTCGCCCGCAACGATCGGCTACTTCAATCTCACCCAGCCGCAACGCGCGGTGCGACTGCTGCACGCCTACGAGCAGGAGCCGCATCTCTCCTGGAACGTGGCGGTCGGCATGCGCGGCTCGGACGAGCCGTTGCGCGCCAAGATGGACGCGGCGGTCGACCGCCTACTGGCCGACGGCACGATCCGTGCGATCTACGCACGCTACGGCATCGAGCATCGGGCGCCTGCCGCGCGCTGAACGTAACGGCAGCTCAGTTTGGGCCCGCGCCCACATGCGGGTGCGGCGTTGTTGTTAACCAAGGTCAAATTGACCTCGCTTGGCCAAGCCTTTACGGTCCTCAAAAAAGAAAAGCCAAGGGAGGGCAGTATGCAGAGGTCGATCGTCGGCATCGCCAGCCTTTTGGCTGCCATGCTGGCAAGCGCGCCGGTCGCGGCGCAGGGCACCATCAGGATCGGCGTCATCCTGCCGTATTCGGGGCAGTTCGCCGACACGGCAACCCAGCTCGACAACGGCATCAAGCTCTACATGAAGAAGCACGGCGACACGGTCGCCGGCCGCAAGATCGAGCTCATCCGCAAGGACACGGGCGGCATCGCGCCGGACGTTGCGAAGCGCCTCGCCCAGGAGCTGGTGGTCCGCGACAATGTCGACATCATCGCGGGCTTCGTGCTGACGCCGAATGCCATGGCGGCATCCGACGTCGCCGAACAGGCGAAGAAGTTCATGGTGATCATGAACGCCGCGACGTCGATCATCACGACCAAGTCGCAATATTCGGTGCGCACCTCGCTCACGCTGCCGCAGGTCACCGAGTCGCTGGGCAGCTGGGCGCACAAGACCGGGATCCGCAAAGCCTACACGATGGTGTCGGACTACGGCCCCGGCCACGACGCGGAAGGCGGCTTCCATCGGGCGTTCAAGGCAGCGGGCGGCGAGATCGTCGGCTCGGTGCGCATGCCGGTCGCCAACCCGGATTTCGCGGCCTTCGTGCAGCGCGCCAAGGACCTGAACCCGGAATCGATCTTCGTCTTCGTGCCGGGCGGCGCCCAGCCGGCCGCGCTCGGAAAGGCTTTCGCGGAACGCGGAATCGATCCGAACAAGATCAAGATCCTCGGCACCGGCGAGGTCGCGGACGATGCCGCGCTCAAGAATATGGGCGATTCCGCGATCGGCATCATCACGGGGTGGCACTACGACCACCATCACGACTCCAAGCTCAACAAGGAGTTCGTCGCCGCCTACCGGGCCGAGAGCAACAACCTCAATCCGAACTTCCTCGCCGTCGGCGGCTATGACGGCATGGCCGTGATCTATGCGGCGCTGACGAAGACCAACGGGAAGACCGACGCGGACGCGCTGATCGCGGCCGCCAAGGGCTTGAGCTTCGAGAGCCCGCGCGGGCCGATCAGCATCGATCCGGAGACGCGCGACATCGTGCAGACGATCTATATCCGCCGTGTCGAGAAGGCCGGCGGGGCGCTCGTCAATGTCGAGTTCGACAAGGTCGAGAACGTCAAGGATCCCGTGAAAGCGCAGATGAAGAAGCCGTGAACACTCGCGGGCGGGCGTGAATCCGTCCCATAACGAAAACTCAGACCGGGGGAGATCCCATGCGACGTACACTGATCGGACTTTGCGGCCTCGTCGCCGCGCTGCTGACCGGCACCGCGGCCGGCGCGCAGGACACCATCAAGATCGGATTGATCCTGCCCTATTCGGGCCAGTTCGCCGACGGCGCGGCGCAGATGGACAATGCGATCAAGCTCTACATGAAGCAGCACGGCGACACGGTCGCGGGCAAGAAGATCGAGATCATCCGCAAGGACACGGGCGGCATCGCGCCCGACGTCGCCAAGCGCCTCGCCCAGGAGCTGGTGGTGCGCGACAAGGTCGACATCCTCACGGGCTTCCTGCTGACCCCGAACGCACTCGCGGGCGGCGACGTCTCGAACGAGGCGAAGAAGTTCATGGTGGTGATGAACGCCGCGACCGCGATCATCACGACCAAGTCGCAATACATGGCGCGCGTCTCGCTCACCATCCCGCAGCTCAACGAGGCGTTCGGCGCCTGGGCCTTCAAGAACGGCGTGAAGAAGGCCTACACCATGGTCTCGGACTACGGTCCGGGCCACGACGCGGAGCAGAGCTTCCAGCGCGGCCTGAAGGATGCGGGCGGCGAGATCATCGGCTCGGTGCGCATGCCGGTGGCGAACCCGGACTTCTCGGCCTTCGTGCAGCGCGCCAAGGACCTGAATCCGGAAGCCGTCTACGTCTTCATTCCGGGCGGCGCGCAGCCGGCCGCGATCGCCAAGGCTTTCGCGGAGCGCGGCATCGACCCGCAGAAGATGAAAGTGCTGGGCCAGGGCGAGCTCACCGAGGACGAGGCGCGCGCCAGCATGGGTGACGCGGCGGTCGGCATCATCACGGCCTTCCACTACGACCACAATCACCAGTCGGCGAAGAACAAGCAGTTCGTGAAGGACTTCAACGACGCCTACAAGCGCAACCCGAACATCTTCTCGATCGGCGGCTGGGATGGCATGCATCTCATCTACGAGGCGGTGAAGAAGACCAACGGCAAGACCGACGGCGAGTCGCTGATCGCGGCCGCCAAGGGCATGGCGTGGGAGAGCCCGCGCGGTCCGATCTCGATCGATCCGGACACCCGCGACGTGATCCAGACGGTCTACATCCGGCGCGTCGAGAAGGTGGGCGACAAGACCCTCAATGTCGAGATCGGCAAGGTCGAGAACGTCAAGGATCCGTTCAAGGCACGGATGAAGACGAACTAGCAGCGCACGATATCGAACTCGTAAGTCCCAGGCGAACTCTGTCGGCAGTCACGTTGCGATGATCGCACCTTTCATCGGCGTCCTGTTCGACGGGTTCGCCTACGGCATGCTGCTGTTCCTCCTCTCGGTCGGACTCTCCGTCACGCTCGGGATGATGAACTTCGTCAACCTGGCGCACTGTGCGTTCGCCATGATCGGCGGTTACGTCACGGTGACGCTGATGAACCAGCTCGGCTGGCCGTTCCTCGCCACGCTGCCGATCGCGTTCCTCGCGGCCGCGCTCATCAGCGTGGTGTTCGAGCGGGTGTTCTACCGCCGGCTCTATCGCGCGAGCGAGCTCGACCAAGTGCTGCTCACCATCGGGCTCGCCTTCATCGCGGTGGCGACGACCGCCTATATCTACGGCACCGTGCTGCAGCCCGTGCAGATGCCGCCCTACCTGCGTGGCTCCTGGACTGTGTTCGGCATCAATTTCGCGGTCTACCGCGTGTTCCTGATCGGCGTCTCGCTGGTGATCACGGTCGCGCTCGTGCTGGCGCTGGAATATACGCGCTTCGGCGCGCAGGTCCGCGCCGCCGTGGACAATCAGCGCATGGCGCGTGGCCTCGGCATCAATGTGGACGGCATCTTCGCGATCACCTTCGCGCTCGGCAGCGGGCTCGCCGGGCTGGGCGGGGGCTTGGCGATCGAGATCCTCGGTCTCGATCCGGACTTCGCGCTCAAATATCTGGTCTATGTGCTGATCGTCGTCTCGGTCGGCGGGCTCGGCTCGATCGGCGGCTCCTTCATGGCCGCGACCCTGCTCGGCATCAGCGATGTCGCGGGCAAGTATTATCGCCCCGAGCTTGGCGCGTTCCTGATCTACCTCGTCATGGTCGCGTTGCTGATGTGGCGGCCGTCCGGCCTGTTCGGGAGGCGCTGAGATGTCGTCGCACTCCCCGGCGGTTCCGGCGCCGCACAGCTATTTCGACGCGCAGACGCGCTGGGGCGTGCTCGAGATCGCGTTCTGGCTGTGCACGCTCCTCCCGTTCGTGCTGTTTCCCGACTACCTCGTGCTGGCGAGCCAGATCGCGATCACGGCGCTGTTCGCGCTCTCGCTCGACCTGATCCTCGGCTATGCGGGCATCGTCTCGCTCGGTCACGCGGCCTTCTTCGGCCTCGGCGCCTATGCGGCCGGCATCCTTTCGAAGCACGGCTGGGGCGAGCCGATCTCGGGCCTCCTGTTCGCGGCCGCGATCGCGGGCCTGGTCGGCTATCTCACGAGCTTCGTGATCGCGCGCTTCCGCCATCTCGCGCTGATCATGATCACGCTGGGCATCGGCTTCATCATGCTGGAGGCCGCGAACAGCGCCAGCTGGCTCACCGGCGGCGCCGACGGGCTGCAGGGCGTACGCATGTGGCCGATCTTCAACACCTTCAAGTTCGACCTCTGGGGCTACACGGCCTACAGCTACGCGCTGATCGTCCTGTTCCTCATCTTCGTGGTGACGCGGCGGCTGATCCATTCGCCATTCGGCCTCGCGCTGCGCGGCATCCGCGAGAACGCGGTCCGCATGCCGGCGATCGGTGCGCACAGCGCGGCGCATATCCGCAAGGTCTACACGCTCTCGGCCGCGATCGCGGGTATCGCGGGCGCGCTGCTGACCCAGACCACCGAGACGGTCTCACTCGGCGTGCTCGACTTCCAGCGCTCCGCCGACGTGGTGGTCATCCTGGTGCTCGGCGGTGCCGGGCGGCTCTATGGCGGGCTGATCGGGGCCATCATCTTCATGGTGGCGCGTGACCGCTTCTCGGGCATCAATCCGCAATACTGGTACTTCTGGATCGGGCTGCTGCTGGTGACCGTCGTCATGTTCCTGCCGAACGGCATTCTGGGCGGGCTGGCGCAGCTCACGGCGCGCTGGCGGAGGAAGCCCTCGTGACGGCGCTCGCAGCCCGCGGACTCGAGAAACGCTTCGGCTCGCTCGTGGTGGCGAGCGACATTGCGCTGACGCTGCCGAAGGGCGCGCGCTACGCGCTGATCGGGCCGAACGGTGCCGGCAAGACCACGCTGATCAACCTGATGACCGGCATGCTGCGGCCGGACGGCGGGCAGATCCTGCTCGGCGAGGAGGACGTGACGACGCTCGCGCCCGACCAGCGCGTCAAGCGCGGGCTCGTGCGCACCTTCCAGATCAACACGCTATTCCCGCATCTGACCGCGCTCGAGGCCGTCACGCTCGCGATCTGCGAGCGGCGCGGCGTCGCCGGGCAATGGTGGCAGCGGCTCGGCGGCCATCGCGACGCGGTGGACGAGGCCTATCAGATCCTGGTCTCGCTGCGGCTCGGCAAGGACTGCCACCAGCTCACGCGCGAACTCGCCTATGGCAAGCAGCGCCTGCTCGAGATCGCGCTGGCGCTCGCGACGCGTCCCAAGGTGCTGCTGCTCGACGAGCCGGCGGCCGGCGTGCCGAAGGAGGAGAGCGCTGAGCTGTTCGCGGTCATCGCCGCCCTCTCGCAGGACATCGCGGTGCTGTTCATCGAGCACGACATGAATGTCGTGTTCCGTTTCGCGAGCCGCATCATCGTGATGGTCGGCGGCCGCATCCTGCTCGAAGGGCCGCCGGACGAGATCAAGGCGAACCCGCGCGTGCGCGAAGTCTATCTCGGCGGAGCGCACCATGGCTGAGGCGCTGCTCGCGCTGGAAGGCCTGCGCGCCGGCTATGGCGAGGCGGTCGTGCTGGACGACGTCTCGCTCGAGGTGCCGGCGCAAGGGAGCCTCGCGGTGCTCGGCCGCAACGGCGTCGGCAAGACCACGCTGCTGCTCAGCATCATGGGATATACGGTGGTGAGCCGCGGGGCGGTACGCTGGCGCGGCCGCGACATCACGCGGGCGGCGCCGCATCAGCGCGCCCGCGCCGGCATCGGCTGGGTCGCGCAGGAGCGCGAGATCTTTCCTTCGCTGAGCGTCGAGGAGAACCTCACGGTGGCGTCGCGCGCCGGGCGCTGGGATCTCGCCGCGATCTACGATCTGTTCCCGCGGCTGAAGGAACGGCGCGGCAACATGGGAAACCAGCTCTCGGGCGGCGAGCAGCAGATGCTCGCGATCGCCCGCGCGCTGATGACCAATCCGGCGCTGCTGCTGCTGGACGAGCCGTTCGAGGGCCTGGCGCCGATCATAGTCGAGGAGATGACGCGCGCGATCCGCCGCATGATGGCCGAGGAGGGCACCGCCTTCGTGCTGGTCGAGCAGCACAGCGAGGTCGCGCTCGGGCTGACGCAGAATGCCGTGGTGATCGAGCGTGGCCGCATCGCGCACCGCGCGGCGTCGGATGCGCTGCTGCGCGATAGCGCGACGCTGGAGCGGCTGATCGGGTTGGGGATCGAAGCGGCCACGTAAGCGCAGCCGAATGAGCTGCTCGTTAGCAACACACCGTAAGGAAGGCACTGCCTCTCGCTCCCTCCCCCCTTGCGGGGGAGGGTGGGGGAGGGGGGGTAGCCACAGATTCAGAGTCTGCGGCTACCCCCCTCTCTAGCTCGCCCCCGCAACGGGGGGAGAGAACCTGCCGAGTTTGCGGCGGATGTGCGTGCCGGCTCGCTACTCCGCCGCGACCATCACCGACTTGTCGTAGGCGCCGTTGGCGAGGTTCTCGTCCGGGAAAATCCCGTGCTCGCGGATCCAAGTGAAAGTCTCCTCGAAGACCTCGCGGGTGTAGGGCTCGAATACGATGCGCTCGCCGGGGCCCCAGCGGCGCGTGTCCATCATGCCGTGATAGCGCACCGGGAATTCGTTCTTGTAGTAGTGCGTGTAGCGGTCGGGGCGCAGGTCGATGTCGCGCTGGGCGCGCTTGAGGGCGCGGAAGAACTTCTTGAGATCCTCGGGATCCGGATCGCCGTGGATCATGGAGGTGATCATGAAGGTGGTGTCGATCACCTTGCGGAAGCCGAGCTGCTCCGCGAAGTAGTAGGGCCCGCTGAACAGCGCGGCGGCCGGCACCTTGCCGTCGACCAGCAGCTCCATCCGCTTGAACAGCATGCCGTCGTTGAACGAGAGGTTGATCTTCTCGGCCGGCATGTACTGCTCGAGCGCCTGAATGGTCGAGTAGTGGCTGCCCGACTGGTAGCCGACCGAGATCGGCACGCCGGCGAGATCCTCCGGTGTCTTCACGGGCGAGTCGGCCGGCACGAAGACGGCGGCGGGCGCGACCGAATAGACGTCTGGATAGAGCCGGCCGTGACCCTTCGAGGCGGCGACGCCGACGGTCCAGTGGCAGGCGCAGCTCACGTCGGACTTGCGGCCCTGCTCGAACGACTGGAAGGCGCCGACCTTGACACCCTTGTCGTGGATCTTGCCGTCGGTCTTCTGCACGAGCTCGCGGAATTCGTATTCCAGGCCTTCGTCCTTGAAGTAGCCCTTCTCCTCGGCCACCCACTCCTGGAGCCGGAAGTGCGGCTCGATCACGAACTTGCTCATCGGGGGTCCTCCTTTTTACGCGTGTTCGTTGTCGTTCAGCAGCAGCCGTGCTCGTGCTTGTCGCGATCCTCGGCGACGCGACGGGCACGGATCATCTTCACGTGGTCGTCCATCAGGCGGCGCGCGCCGGCGGCGTCGCGCATCTCGATCAGGCCGGCGAGATCGCGGTGCACATCGAGAATGCGCTGCGCGACTTGCGGCGTGAGCGTGTGGTTCTGCGCCGGCCAGGAGACGTGCTGCAGCGAGATGAGCTGCACCACGAGCACGCGGTTGTGCGAGGCCTCGGCGACCGCGAGATGGAAGTCGCGGCAGGACTTCGTGTAGGCGGGGGTGTCGTCGATCTTGCGTTCCGCATCGGCGAGAAGCTCGCGCAGCCGCGCATTGTCCTCGGCGGTGGCGTTCTCGGCCGCGAGCTCGGCGGCGAGCGCCTCGATGGCGCGCTGCGCGTCCATGATTTCGGAGACCGATACGCCGGCGAGGTCGAGCTGCACCGCGAGCGCCTCGGCGAAGAGCCGCGCATTGCCTCGGGCGATGCGGGCGCCGCCGCGCGCGCCGACCTTGATCTCGACGATGCCCTGCGCCTCGAGCGTGCGCAGCGCGTCGCGCGCAACGATGCGGCTGACGCCGAAGCGTTCGGCCAGATCCTTCTCGGAGCCGAGGAAGTCGCCCGGGCGGAGCCGCTTCTCGAACAGCGCGTCGCGCACCTGGGCGACGATCTGAGTCGAGAGGGTGCCGCCGCGCAGCGCGACGACCTTCTCCTCATCCGGAATGAGCGCCGGGTGGGCTCGCATGCCGCGGGGGTCTCCGGTTGGCGAGCAGTAACTATGATAACGATGATATCTTTTCGACACCCAAGGTCAAGACGCCTTCAGCATGATCGCGAACGGCCGGAACCGGCATTCGGAAAAGACCGCGGTCGGGAACAAATTAACGTGCGCCGAGGGCGTAGCCGGCCCAGACCGCGGCCAGGCAGAGCACGACCGAGCCCAGGATATAGGCCGAGGCGCGGAGCCACTCGCCGGCCTGCATCAGGTTGAGGGTCTGCAGGCTGAAGGCCGAGAAGGTCGTGTAGCCGCCGCAGAAGCCCGTCATGACGAAGAGCTTCATGTTGGCCGAGACGTCCCATTCCTTGGCCGTCAGGGCGAAGAACAGGCCGATGATGAAGGACCCCAGCACGTTGATGATCAGCGTGCCCCAGGGGAACGTGGTGCCGAACCAGCGAACGCTGAGGTCGGTGCAGAAGTGCCGCGCCATGCCCCCCAGGGCGCTGCCGACCGCGATCCAGAGATAGGCCCCCATTGCCACGTCCCCCGGTGGAGCGCCGATACCTGGCGCTGTCCGCCGAGTAGCCCGGCCTCGCCCGGAGGGTCAATGGAGTTCCGGGGCCGCGAAGGAACAGCGTGGCTGGTACGTAAGGAAGGATCCGATTGACATTATGAAAGCCGTGCGGCTAAATGAGAATGAACGTTCGCTCTATCTTACCGCGCTGCAACAGGCGCGAGCGACCGCCCCTTCCGCGAGACACGCATGCGCCGCGCCAACGTCCAGCTGCAGGCTGACCGCCGCTCCGAGATTCTCGATGCGGCCCAGCGCTGCTTCGTCCGCTCCGGCTTCCATCAGGCCTCGATGCAGGAGATCTGCGCCGAGGCCAGCATGAGTCCCGGCAACCTCTACCGCTACTTCCGCTCCAAGGAGGCGATCATCGCGGCGATCGCCGAGCGCGACCGCGCGCAGGCGGCGGCCGATTTCGCGGCGGTCGACAAGGCGCCCGACTTCTTCACCGGGCTGGAGGCGCTCGGCCGCTACTACCTGATCGAGCGCAGCGAAGAGGAGATCGCGCTCTGCCTCGAGATCATGGCGGAGGCGCGCCGCAACACCGAGGTCGGGCGCATCTATCAGTCGATCGATCGCGACGTGCGGGCGGGCCTTGCCGACGTGCTGCGCCGCGCCGCGGAGCGCGGCGAGATCTCGCGCGATCTCGAGTTCGAGAAGATCGTTTCGGTGCTGATGGCGCTCGGCGACGGCATCGAGCGGCGCCGCGCCATCGATCCGGATTTCGACGCCGAAGCTGTCTTCCCGATGGTGCTCGACGTCGTGAAGTTTCTGCTCAGGGACAGCCGCGCAGGGGACGCGCGGCAAGGAGAGGTGTGATGAAAGCGAGTCGCGTTGCCGCTGTCGGCCTGGTCGTCGGCGCGGTTGCCTGGATCGCATCCGGAAAGCTGTTTCCGCACGAGACCGGCGAGAGCCGCGCCGCCGTGCAGACCGGAGAAGCCGCCGCGAGAGCGCCGTTCCGTGTGTCGGTGATCGGCGCCGAGGTGGTCTCGCGCAGCCGTAAGCTCACGTTGTCGGGCCGCACCGAGGCGGACCGCAAGGTGATGGCGGTGGCGCGCACCAATGGCATTCTCACGGAGCTCAAGGTGCGCCGCGGACAGGCCGTGAAGGCCGGCGAGGTGATCGCGGTGCTGTCCGACGAGGCGCGCGAGGCCATGGTCGCGCAGGCGCGCGCCATGCTGGCTCAGCGCAAGACCGAGCTCGAGGCGAAGCGGGTGCTGATCGAGCGCGGATCGCTGCCGAGGCTCGACCTCGGCAATCTCGAGGCTCAGTACAAGATCGCGGAGGCGCAGCTCGCCTCGGCCGAGGCCGAGCGCGACCGCGGTGTCGTCACGGCGCCCTGGTCCGGCATTGTCAACGAGGTGCCGGCCGAGGTCGGCCAGGGGCTGACCCCCGGCAAGGAGATCGCGCAGATCATCGCGCTCGACCCGATGCTGGCCGTGGTCGAGGTGGCGGAGCGCCGCCTCGGCGGCTTGCGGCTCGGCGAGATGGCCGAGATCCGCCTGGTCAGCGGCGAAACCGCGAGCGGCAAGATCCGCTACATCTCGAAGACCGCGAGCCAGGGCACGCGCACCTATCGGGTCGACGTCGAAGTGCCGAATGCGGACGGCAAGATCTCGGACGGCATCACGGCCGAGGTCGCGATCCGGCTCGCCGAGGTGCCGGCCGCGCGCGTGCCGCGCTCGGCGCTCACCTTCTCGTCTTCGGGTGAGCTCGGCGTGCGCACCGTCGACGCCAACGGCGCCGTCGTGTTCGTGTCGGTCTCGGTGGTCGAGGATGAGCAGCAATACATGTGGGTCGGCGGTCTCGCCGAAGGCGCGCAAGTGATCGTCCAGGGACAGGACTTCGTGCGCGAGGGACAAAAGGTCGAGCCGCACAAGCTCGCCACCATGCCGGAGCCCAAGACTGCGGCGCGCTGAACCGCGCCTCTCTGTTTCGCATGCCGGCGCGGGGCGCCGGCATGACCTGAACTCGCGCGCACGCGCAACGGACTTTGCTCATGGCTAACCCGGTCGATACCGCCATCAACAATGCGCGCCTCACGCTGGCGACGCTCGTCTTCTTCCTGGTCGCGGGGCTCGTCGCCTATCTGACGATCCCGAAGGAAGCCGAGCCCGACGTGAAGGTGCCGATCGTCTATGTGCAGCTCTCCCAGCGCGGCATCAGCCCGGAGGATGCCGAGCGGCTGCTGCTCAAGCCGGTCGAGACCAAGCTCAAGTCGGTCGGCAACGTGAAGGAGATGCGCGCCACCGCCTTCGAGGGCGGCGGCTTCGTGCTGCTCGAATTCGAGGCCGGCTTCGACGCGAAGTCGGCGCTCGCCGACGTGCGCGCCAAGGTGGACGAGTCGAAGCGCGACCTGCCGCGCGATGCCGACGAACCGACCGTGCAGGAGGTCAACCTCTCGCTCTATCCGGTGCTCGTCGTGTCGCTCTCGGGCGACCTGCCGGAGCGCACACTGCTGCGTATCGCGCGCACCGCCAAGAACGCGCTCGAGCAGGTGCCGGGCGTGCTCTCGGCCGAGCTGCGCGGCGCGCGCGACGAGGTGGTGGAGATCATCGCCGAGCCGATGCTGATGAAGAGCTACGGCGTCTCGCTCGATCAGCTGATCGCCGTGACCGCGTCGTCGAACAGCCTGGTCGCGGCGGGCGCGCTGGAAGGCGAGACTGGCCGCTTTGCCGTGAAGGTGCCGGCGCTGATCGAGCAGCCCGCCGACGTGCTGAAGATCCCGGTGGCGGCGACGCAGACCGCGGTGGTCACACTCGGCGACGTCGCGCAAGTGAAGCCGACCTTCAAGGATCCGATCTCGGTCACGCGCGTGAACGGCCGGCCCGCGATGACGATCGAGGTCTCGAAGCGCTCGGGCGCCAACCTGATCCAGACCGTCGACGGCGTGAAGTTCGTGATGGAGAAGCTGAAGCCGACCTTCCCGGCTTCGCTGCAGATCGCCTATACGCAGGACAAGTCGAAAGTCATCCGGCAGATGCTGGGTGACCTCGAGAACTCGGTCGCGACCGGCGTGCTGCTGGTGGTCGTGATCATCCTGTTCGCGCTCGGCTTCCGCGCCTCGCTGTTCATCGGTATCGCGATCCCGGCCTCGTTCCTCGCCGGTGTGCTCGGCCTGCAGCTCGCGGGCCTGACCGTGAACATCGTCGTGCTGTTCTCGCTGATCCTCGCGGTCGGCATGCTGGTGGACGACGCCATCATCGTCTCGGAATTCGCGGAGCGGCGCATGTCCGAGGGCATGGCGCCGCGCGAAGCCTATTCGCTCGCCGCCAAGCGCATGGCGGGCCCCGTGATCGCGGCAACCGCAACCCGCGTCGCGGCCTTCTCGCCGCTGCTGTTCTGGCCCGGCATCGTCGGCGAGTTCATGAAGTATCTGCCGATCACGCTGATCGCGACGCTCTCGGCCTCGCTCGTTGTGGCGCTGTTCTTCACGCCCACGCTCGGCGCGCTCCTCGGCAAGGCCGCGCCCGTGCCGCATGACGACCGCGTCTCCGACCGCGGCCTCTATATGCGCACCGTGCGTCTCGCGCTGCGCCGTCCCGGCATGACACTCTCGCTCGCGGTGTTCCTGCTGATCGCGGTGCAGATGGCCTACGGCAAGTTCGGCAATGGCGTCGAGTTCTTCCCAAAGGTGGAGCCCGACTACGGCCAGGTGATCGTGCACGGCCGCGGCAACCTCTCGCTCGAGGAGAAGGATAACTTCCTGCGCCAGATCGAAGAGCGGGTGCTCGGCTTCAAGGAGCTCAAGACCGTCTACACGCGCACCGGCGAGCAGCCGCGCGGCATGAGCGAGATCTCCGAGGACACGATCGGCGTGATCCAGTTCGAATTTGTCGACTGGCGCGAGCGCCGCTCGGCGCACGAGATCATGGACGCGATCCGCGAGAAGACGGCCGACATCCCGGGCGTGCTCGTCGAGGTGACGGCGCCGCGTGGCGGCCCGGCCACCGGCAAGCCGGTGCAGATCCAGCTCTCGGGACTCGACCCGGAGCAACTGCCGGCGGCCGCGAAGAAGGCCGCCGCGATCCTCTCGGCGCGGAGCGACGTGCGCGACGTGGACGACGGCCTGCCGCTGCCCGGCATCGACTGGCGTATCGAGGTCGACAAGGCCGAGGCCGCCAAATACGGCGCGAGCGTCAACACGGTCGGCACTGGCATTCAGCTCGTCACCAACGGCGCCAAGGTCACCGAGTATCGTCCCTCGGACACCGACAAGGCCGTGGACATCATCGTCCGCTATCCGGCCGAGCGGCGCAGCCTCGACCAGATCGACGAGCTGCGCATCCAGACCTCGTCGGGTCACGTGCCGATCGGCAACTTCGTGCATCGCGTGCCGGCGCAGCGCGTCGGCTACATCAACCGCGTCAACTCGAACCGCGTGATCACGGTCTCGTCCAATGTCGCCGAGGGCGTGCAGAGCGCCAAGGTGCAGCAGGAGATCGCGGCCGAGCTCGCGAAGACGGATCTCGGGCCCGGCGTCACGTTCAAGCTGAAGGGCGAGGACGAGGAACGCGAGAAGGCGTCGGCGTTCTTGATGAAGGCCTTCGGCACCGCGATCTTCCTGATCTTCGCGGTGCTGCTCGCGCAGTTCAACCGCTTCACCTCGGTCGCGCTGGTGCTCACCGCGGTGGTGCTGTCCACGTTCGGCGTGCTGGTCGGACTCATGATCATGGGGCAGGCCTTCGGCGTCGTGATGACCGGCCTCGGCGTGATCGCCAATGCGGGCGTGATCGTGAACAACAATATCGTGCTGATCGACACGTATGATCGATTGCGGCAGGAGGGCGTCGCGGCCTACGACGCGATCCTGCAGACCTGCCGCGAGCGCGCGCGCCCGGTGGTGCTCACCGCGGTGACCGCGATCCTCGGCGTGCTGCCGATCGCGTTCGGCGTGAGCATCGAGTTCTTCCACCGCGACATATGGATCGGCGCGCCCGCGACCCAGTGGTGGGTGCATCTGTCGACCGCGATCGTGTTCGGCCTCGGCTTTGCGACGGTGCTGACGCTGATCGTCACGCCGGCCGCCCTGATGGTGATCGCCAACCTGGCCGAGCGCCGCAAGCGCTGGTTCGCCAAGCGCGCCGAGCGCAAGGCAGCGCGCCGGGCCGCCGCACAGCCGGCCGAATAGAGCACTTGATCCCGGGGCCGGTTCGGGAGAGTGTCCCGGCCCCGGAGATCCCCGATGCTCAACAAGCTGCCGCTCGATCCGACCCCGCTCGTCTCTACGGTTCCGGTCATCCCGGTGCTGACCATCACCAACGCGGCCGACGCGGTGCCGCTCGCGCGCGCGCTCGGGGCGGGCGGATTGCGCGTCATCGAAGTGACGCTGCGCACGGACGCTGCGATCGATGCTATCAAGTCCATCGCGGGCGAGGTCGGCGACTGCGTGGTGGGCGCCGGCACCGTCACCGAGCCGCGCCATGTGGATGCGGTCGTGGACGCAGGCGCGAAATATCTCGTCAGCCCGGGCACGCCGCCCACGCTCGCCAAGGCGCTGGCGCAGGCCCCGGTGCCGGCCGTGCCGGGCTGCGCCACGGTGACGGAAGCGCTCTGGCTCGCCGAGCACGGCTTCAAAGTGCTGAAGTTCTTCCCCGCGGAATCGGCCGGCGGGACCGGCTGGCTCAAATCCATCGCAGGGCCGCTGCCGGATCTGCGGTTCTGTCCCACAGGCGGCATCGACATACGCAATGCCGCGGCCTATCTGGCGCTCGCCAATGTGGTGGCGGTCGGCGGCTCCTGGGTGGTGCCGAAAGAGGCGCTGGCAGCGCGCGACTTCGCGCGCATCACGGCGCTCGCGCGCGAGGCCGCGCAGCTGCGCCCATGAGGGCACCTATGCGCCCGCGCGGCTTGACGGGAACGGTGCGCCGTTGACGATGCGCGCTCCTTCGTCCTGAGTTCTCCATGTCGGTTCGTCGTCGTCGCGCCTTCGATTGGTCGCTCGCTGTCATCGCGTGCCTCGCGATCGTCGCCGCGGTCACGGTCTATATCCGCAAGGGGCCGGACCGTTTCCTCGCGATCCTGTTCTCGGATCTCGAGCTGCTCACCGATGTGGTGCCGAAGGTGATCGCGGGCTGCCTGATCGGTGCCTTCGTCACGCTGCTGCTGCCGCGCGAAGCCGTGTCGCGCTGGGTCGGCGCCGAGTCCGGCGTGATGGGCCTCGTCTTCGCGACGCTGATTGGCGCGGTGCTGCCGGGCGGGCCGTTCACGATCTACCCGGTCGCTGCCGCGTTGCTCGCGGCCGGCGCCGATGCGGGCGCGGCGGTCGCCTTCATCACGAGCTGGACATTGCTGGGCTATGCGCGGGCGCTGGTCTGGGAGCTGCCGTTCTTCGGCGTCGAGTTCGTCACCTGGCGCATCATCCTGTCGATCCCGCTGCCGATCCTCGCGGGGCTGCTCGCGCGGGTCGCCTGGCGGCTGCTGCGGCCCAAGGGCGAGGCCGCATGAGCCTCCTGCTCACGCTCGCGCTCTGGGCCGTGGTGGCGGTGCTCGCGCTGGTCGTCGCCGCGCGCAGCCGGCCGTTGCTCAAGAGCGCGGCCTGGAACGGGCTGATGGACTTCGTGCACCTCACGCCACGCGTCGCCATCGGTGTGGTCGGCGCCGGTTTCATCGCCGAGCTGATGCCCGAGGAGGTGATCGCGGCCTGGCTCGGCCCGAGCTCGGGGTTCAGCGGCATTCTGCTCGGCACGCTCGCGGGTGCCGCGACGCCGGGCGGTCCGGTGATCGGCTTCTCGATCGCGACCGCCGCGATCAAGAGCGGCGCCGGCGCGCCTCAGGTGGTCGCCTACGCGATCGCCTGGGCGCTGTTCGCGGTGCACCGCCTGGTGATCTTCGAGATCCCGCTGATGCCGGCGGGGGTCGTGTGGCTCAGAGCGCTGGTGTCGATCCCGCTGCCGCTGCTCGCGGCGCTCGGCGCGATGCTGATCGGAAAGCCGTAAGCCGGGCCGTCAGTGAATCGCTGCGGCCGCGCGGGGCATGATGGCGCCGCGGTGGCGGATCACCTGGCCGGCGAGGTGATGGGCAGCGGTGACCGCCTGGTGCGGCTCGTCGCCCTTGAGGCGCGCCGCCAGATAGGCCGCGTTGAAGCTGTCGCCCGCCGCGGTGGTGTCGACGGGCACGACGACTTCCGGCGTCGGCACCTGCTCGCGGCCGTCCTTGGTGGCGATCAGCGCACTGTTGGGGCCGTTCTTCACGACGATCTCGCCGATGCCGAAGGCCTGGAGGCGGTCCACGGTTTGCTGCGGGTTGCCGTCGCCCCAGAGCAGCGCCTCGTCGTCGAAAGTGGGCAGGGCGATGTCGACGCGCTTGAGCGCCTCGTTGAAGACGGTGCGGGTGCGGCCGAGGTCGCCCTTCCAGCCGCGCGGGCGGAAATTGCTGTCGAAGGCGACCAGCGTGCCCTGCTTGCGCGCCATTTCGAGCACCGCGAGGAAGCGGCCAAGCCCGACATTGGAATAGAGCGAGAGCGTGATGCCGGAGAAATAGACCAGCTTGGCCGCGAGGATCGCCTCAGCCAGCGCGCTCCATTCGGTCAGTTCGAACAGCTCGCGCGCGGGCGAGGTGTCGCGCCAGTAGAAGAAGCGCCGCTCGCCGGCCGGATCGGTCTCGATCATGTAGAGGCCCGGCATGCGGCCGGGCACGCGGAACATCAGGTTGCTGGTGACGCCCTCGGCGCCCGCGAGCGCGACGACGCTATCCGAATAGGGATCGTCGCCGAGCGCGGTCGCATAGGCGACCTCGGCCCCGGCGCGCGCCATATAGACGGCCGTGTTGAAGGTGTCGCCGCCATAGGCAAGGCCGTAACGGCCGTCGGGATTGCGCGACAGCTCCACCATCACTTCGCCGATGGAGACGACGCTTTTCTTCTGTTCCGCCATGCCGGATCCGATATCGGGATGAATCGGCCGCACCATAGAGCAAGTTCGCGGGCTGGGAAATCGAGGTCGCCGGGGTTCCGTGCCGTTAAGATGGCTCCCGGCACGATTCGCTGCAGCCAGCGTTGTTGCCGGATCGTTTTCGGGGGCGAGCATGAACGAGCTCCAGCGAGCCATGGAGGGACTGGGGGAGGCCGCGCGCTGGCTCGCCATCGAGCTGACGTCCACCTGGTCGCTGATCCAGCTCGGGGTCATTCTCCTGGCGGCGCTCATCACCTGGGCGGTCGGCGCCCTGGTACGCAAGCACGTCGACCCGGTCGCGCTGACGATGGGCTGGCCGCCGATGCTGCGGCTCGCATTCCGGGCGATCCTGCATCGCGTCGGCCTGATCGTCTTCGTGGTGGCGGCCTTCGCGGGGCAGGCCATCATCGAGGCGTCGACCTGGCCGAGCAACGGCTACCTCGTCGGGGTCGCGGCGCGTCTCGCCGCGGCCTGGCTGGTGATCGGCTTCGTCGCCAGCATCATCCACAACAAGCTGATCTTTCGCGCCGTCGCGGTCTCGGCCTGGACCATCGCGGCCCTGAGCATCCTCGGTATGCTGGACCGCGTGTCGTTGGCCCTCGACGCGGTCGCGATCACGATCGGCGGATTGCGGCTCACGCCGCTGCTGGTGTTCAAGGCCGCGGGTCTGCTGCTGATCACGCTGTGGCTCGCGAACGCGCTCGCGAATTTCGCCGACCGGCGCCTCCACGCGGCCGCGGATCTCACGCCTTCGCTTCAGGTGCTGGTCAGCAAGCTCCTGAAGATCGCGCTGATCAGTCTCGCGGTTATCATCGTGCTGAGCGCGGTCGGCATCGACCTGACGGCGTTCGCCTTCCTGTCCGGCGCGATCGGCGTCGGCATCGGCTTCGGCCTGCAGAAGATCGTGTCGAACCTGGTCAGCGGCATCATCCTGCTCGCTGACAAGTCGATCAAGCCGGGCGACGTGATCTCGGTCGGCGAGACCTTCGGCTGGGTCGAGGAGATGGGCGCGCGCTACACCGCGGTCGCCAGCCGCGACGGCCGCGAATACCTGATCCCGAACGAGGATCTGGTGACGCATCGGGTGATCAACTGGTCGCACACCAGCGAGGACATCCGGCTGGAGGTGCGGTTCGGCACCAGCTACGGCTGCGATCCCCACGCCGTGATCCGGCTCGCGATCGAGACGGTGCGTGCGATCCCGCGCGTGCTGACGGATCCGGCGCCGGTGTGCTTCCTGATCGAATTCGGCGAGTCCGCGCTCCAGTTCACGCTGCGCTTCTGGATCCGCGATCCGGCCGGCGGCATCACCAATCTGCGCGGCGCCGTGCTGCTCGGGCTGTGGGACGTGTTCAAGCGCGAGGGGATCGAGATCCCGATCCCGCAGCGCGACGTGCGCTTGCGGACGCCGGTGCGCGTCACGCTGGAGACGCCGGAGAGTCGCGCCCCCTGACGCGCCGTCTAGGCTTCCGGCCCCGCATACTTGCCGGCGGTGGCCGGGAACATGGACTTGACGATCTTCAGCTTGGAGATGTCGGCGGTCGCGTCCATGTGCAGGAAGATCGCGGCGTCCCGAAAGATCTTCTCGACGCCGAAGTCGAGCATCACGCCATTGCCGCCGTGCAGCTCCATGGCGTGCTGCGCGACCTTCATGATCTCCTCGGACGCGTAGACCTTGGCCATGTTGCAGAGCGTGTCGGCGTCGCGCGCGCCGTCATCCACGGCTTGCGCGGCGCGGTCGAGCAGCGCGCTCACGGCCTCGATACGGGTCGCCATGTCGGCGAGACGCAACGCCACGGCCTGGTGCTTGATGAGGATGCGGCCGCCCTGCACGTAGTTCTGCACGTAGTCCGAGGCGAGCTCGAAGGCCTTCTGCCCTACGCCGAGATTCTTGGCGGCCTGGATGATCTTGCCGGGACGGAAATAGATGCCGGCCTTGGCGAGCGCGTCGTTCTCGACCAGCAAGTGGTCCTCTGGCAGCCGCATGTCCTCGAACACGAGCTCGCCATTGTTCATGAAACGGCAGCCCATGGTCTCGTTGCAGCGCGCGATGGTGAGCCCGGGCGTGTCGCGCGGCACCAGGAAGCTCGACGTGCCCTGCAGCATGCCGACCTGTGGGTTGGTGTTCGCGTAAACGACGAACAGGCTCGCGTCGTAGCCGTTGGAGATGAACTGCTTGCGGCCGTTGATGATCCACTCGCCGTTCTTCCTGGCGGCGCGGGTCTGCATCGCGGCTTCGGGCACGTTGTAGGGCAGCCAGCGGTCGGAGGCGCCGCGCGGCTCGGTCAGGCAGTGGGCGAGCAGGAACTGCGGGTCCTCGACCAGGCGCTTGAACCAGCGCTCCTGCAGATGGCGCGGCGCGACGTTGCGCAATAGCACCGAGACTTTCCAGTTCTGCACCAGCTTGTCGGCCAAGCCGGAGTCGCCGCGCGCGATCTCCTGGGCGATCACCGCGAAGGTGCGCACCTCGGAGTCACGATCGAGCTCGATGCCACCGAACTCCTCCGGCACGCCGAGCGTGCGGATGCCGATCTTGTCGGCGCCCTCGAGGATCTCGGGCGGCAGGCGCTCACCCGGCTCCATCAGCCATTCGCGCTGCCAGTTCTGCCGGATGAAGGGCGTGATGACGTCATCGACGAAGGCGCGGCAGCTCTCGCGCATCAAACGCTGCTCTTCCGAGAGGCGCATGGCGGCTACGCCGCCTTGCGGCTCGACAGGAACTCACGCATGCGGTCGAGGGCGCGCAGAATGTTCTCGGTGGAGTTGGCGTAGGAGAGGCGCACATAGCCTTCGCCCAGGATGCCGAAATCCGGGCCGCCGATGATGGCGACGCCGGCGTCCTCGAGCAGCGCGGAGGCGAGCGCCTTCGCCTTCCAGCCGGTGCGCTTCACGTTCGGGAACGCGTAGAACGCGCCCTTGGGCGTCGCGCAACTGACGCCCGGCAGCTTGTTGAGGCCTTCGACCACGACCTTCCGGCGCTTGTCGAACTCGGCCACCATGTGGTGCACCGCGTCCTGCGGGCCCGTCAGCGCGGCGAGGCCGGCATATTGCGCCGACGCATTGACGCAGGAATGCAGGTTCACGGCGAGCTTGCGCGCGTGATCGTAGAGCTTGCCGGGCCACACCGCATAGCCGAGGCGCCAGCCCGTCATCGCATAGGTCTTGGACCAGCCGTTGAGCAGGATCAGGCGATCGCGGATCTGCGGATAGGAGAGCAGGCAGACATGCGTCTCGCCGTCATAGGTCATCTGGTCGTAGATCTCGTCCGACATGATCGCGACGTCGGGGAACTGCTCGAGGCCGGCGACCAGCTTGTCGACCTCGGACTTCGGCGTGACGCCGCCGGTGGGGTTGGCGGGCGAGTTGAGGATCAGGAGCCGCGTGCGCGGCGTGATCAGCCGCAGCGTTTCCTCGGCCGAGAATGCGAAATTGTTCTCCTCGCGGATCGGGACGGGGATCGGCTTCGCACCCGTGAACTCGATCATCGAGCGATAGATCGGGAAGCCGGGATCCGGATACATGATCTCGACGCCGGGCTCGCCGAACATCAGGATCGACATGAACATGGTGGGCTTGCCGCCCGGCATGATCATGACTTCGTCGGGCGAGACGTTCACGGCGAAGCGCTTGTGCAGGTCGGCGGCGACCGCCTCGCGCAGCGGCAGGATGCCGGTGGCGGGCGTGTAGCCATGGTGGCCGTCGCGCAGCGCCTTGATGGCGGCCTCGACGATGTGCTCGGGCGTGCGGAAATCGGGCTGGCCGATGCCGAGATTGATGACGTCGCGGCCCTGGCTCATGAGCTGGGTGGCGCGGGCGAGCACCGCGAAGGCGTTCTCCTCGCCGATCCGGTCGAAGGCCGCAATCGTCTTCAGCATCGTGAATTCCTCGTCCTGGAGCCTGTCGCCCACCACTTAGGATCGTAGCGGGCCCGATTTGCGGCGCAGTTCACCGCATCTGAGGGGCGAAAGCAAATTCCGGGGAACCGCTTAACGGGCGCTGACGTTTGCATCAACATGCCACCGTGATGGTAAACTGAGCCGCATGTCGGCATGGTTTGAACTCGCAATCGTCTTCGGCCTCGTCATCGTGAACGGGTTTTTCGCCATGGCCGAAATGGCCGTGGTGAACTCCCGTCGCATTCGCTTGCAGCAGATGGCGGACGAGGGGAATCGCCCGGCGGCCCAGGCGCTGGCGCTGGCGGACGATCCAGGCCGGCTGCTCTCGGCCGTGCAAGTGGGCATCACCCTGATCGGCATCTTCGCGGGCGCCTTCGGCGGCGCCACGCTGGGCGCGCGGCTCGGCGGCTATCTGGAAACGACCTTCCCGGTGATCGCGCCCTATGCCCAGTCGATCGCCTTCGGCCTGGTGGTCGTCGCCATCACGGCGGTGTCGATCGTGGTGGGCGAGCTGGTGCCGAAGCGTATCGCGCTCAGCCAGCCCGAGACCATCGCGCTGCGCGTCGCGCGGCCGCTGCAGATCTTCATCATGGTAGCGCGGCCCTTCGTGTGGCTGCTGGAGCGCTGGACCGCAACGATCCTCGCGGTGCTCGGGGTCCGCACCAGCACGGGTCAGGAGGTGACCGAGGAGGAGGTCAAGCTCGCGATCGCCGAGGGCACCGAGGCGGGCGTGATCGACGAGGCCGAGGAGCGGATGATCCACGGCGTGCTGGCGCTCGCCGACCGGCCCGTGACCGCGCTGATGACGCCGCGCCCGGACGTCTACTGGATCGACCTCAACGACGATCACGAGACGATGGCGCGGGAGGTCGCGGAGTCGCCCTATTCGCGGCTGGTGGTCGCGCGCAACGGCGACCTGAGCAATCCGGTGGGCGTGGTCGAGAAGAAGGAGCTGCTCAACGAGATGATCGCGGGCCGTGGGCTGCGCATCGAGGCGCTGGTGCGCCGGCCCGTCTATGTGCCCGAGACGATCTCGGCCATGCGCATGCTCGAGCGCTTCCGCGCGATTCCGCTGCATATCGCCTTCGTGGTCGACGAATATGGCGACTTCGTCGGGCTGGTGACGCTTACAGACGTGTTGGCCGCGATCGCGGGCGAGATCCGCGAGGAATACGGGCCGCCCGCCGAGGAACTGGTGCGGCGTCCCGACGGCTCGTGGCTGGTGGACGGCCGCGCCTCCATCGACCAGGTGGTCAACCAGCTCGAGCTGCGCCTCGACGCGATGGGCGCCTTCCACACCGCGGCCGGCCTCGCGCTCGACCGGCTGGCGCGCATTCCGACAGAGGGCGACGCTTTCGACCTCGACGGCTGGCGGGTCGAGGTGATCGACATGGACGGCAACCGGGTCGACAAGCTGCTGTTCATCCCGCTGCAGAGCGCCGATGCGCCGCACGCAGCCTGAGCCCGATTGATTTCGCGGCGCATTTCGGCGCATCCTCCGGCACCTTTGAACCATTGCAAGGCGCGCCGCAGGCGGAGGAATCATGGCCAGCAACAGCAAGAAGACATCGAAGCCCGGCGGCCTGAAGCTGCGCTCGCAGCTCTGGTTCGACAATCCCGACAATCCCGGCATGACGGCGCTCTATCTCGAGCGCTACCTCAATTTCGGCCTGACCTCGAAGGAGCTGCGCTCCGGCAAGCCGATCATCGGCATCGCGCAGACCGGATCCGACCTCTCGCCCTGCAACCGCCATCACCTGGAGCTCGCGCATCGGGTGCGCGAGGGCATCCGCACGGCGGGCGGCATCGCGTTCGAGTTTCCGGTGCACCCGATCCAGGAGACCGGCAAGCGGCCGACCGCGGCGCTCGACCGCAACCTTGCCTATCTCGGCCTCGTCGAGGTGCTGTACGGCTATCCGCTCGACGGCGTCGTGCTGATGACGGGCTGCGACAAGACCACGCCGGCCTGCCTGATGGCGGCCGCGACCGTGAATCTGCCCGCGATCGTGCTCTCGGGCGGGCCGATGCTGAACGGCTGGTGGAAGGGCGAGCGCTGCGGCTCCGGCATGGCGGTGTGGAAGGCGCGCGAGGAGATGGCGGCGGGCCGGATCGACGCCAACGAGTTCGTCGAGATCGCGGCCGCATCGGCGCCGTCGGTCGGCCACTGCAACACCATGGGCACGGCCTCGACCATGAATGCGCTCGCCGAGGCGCTCGGCATGAGCCTGCCGGGCTGCGCCGCGATACCGGCGCCCTATCGCGAGCGCGGGCAGATCGCCTACGAGACCGGCTTGCGCGCCGTGCAGATGGTGTGGGAGGACCTGAAGCCCTCCGACATTCTCACGCGCAAGGCCTTCGAGAACACGATCGTCGCCTGCTCGGCGATCGGCGGTTCGACCAATGCGCCGATCCACATCAACGCGATCGCGCGCCATATCGGCGTCGAGCTCTCGGTCGATGATTGGGAGAAGGTCGGGTACGACGTGCCGCTGATGGTCAACATGCAGCCGGCCGGCTTCTATCTCGGCGAGGAGTATTACCGCGCCGGCGGACTGCCGGCCGTGATGAACGAGCTGCGCAAGGCGGGCCGCATCCACGAGGATGCGCTCACGGTCTCGGGCAAGACCATGGGCGAGAACGTGCGGCGCGCGAAGATTGCGGATCCCGACGTGATCAAGCCCTACAAGAAGCCGATGCGCGAGCAGGCGGGCTTCAAGGTGCTGAAGGGCAACCTGTTCGACTCGGCGATCATGAAGACGAGCGTGATCTCCGAGGAATTCCGCCAGCGTTATCTCGTGAACCCGAAGGACCCGAACGCCTTCGAGGGACGCGCCGTGGTGTTCGAAGGTCCTGAGGATTATCACCACCGCATCGACGACCCGTCGCTGAAGATCGACGAGTTCACGCTGCTGTTCATCCGCGGCACGGGCGCGATCGGTTATCCGGGCGGCGCGGAGGTCGTGAACATGCAGCCGCCGGCGGCACTCATCAAGAAGGGCATCCTCTCGCTGCCCTGCATCGGCGACGGCCGGCAGTCGGGCACGTCGGGCTCGCCCTCGATCCTCAACGCGTCGCCGGAAGCCGCGGTCGGCGGCGGGCTCGCGCTGCTGAAGACCGGTGACCGCGTGCGCATCGATCTCAACAAGGGCACGGCCAATATCCTGATCAGCAAGGCCGAGCTCGCGCAGCGGCGGGCCGCGCTGGAGAAGCAAGGCGGCTTCAAGTATCCGCAGAGCCAGACGCCCTGGCAGGAGATCCAGCGCTCGATGGTGGATCAGCTTGCCGACGGCATGGTGCTGAAGCCGGCCGTCAAATATCAGCGCGTCGCGCAGACGCGCGGCGTGCCGCGCGACAACCACTGACGCGCAGCGCCCTCGGGCCGGCGCGTTACAGCGCCGGCCAGCAGATCGGCGAGTCGGCGGGCAGTGGTGTGCCGCCGTTGGCACGCATCACCGCGTGATAGTCCTGGCATGCGAGCCGCACCCAGCCGTGCTCGCAGTTGCGGCGCGCGCGGCGCAGGCGGAACACGGCATCGCCGACTTGGCGCAGCGCTTCGTCGCCCGGCTCGCGCACCAGCGTCGCGAGGGCGTCACGGGCCGCAGTATCCCAGGGCGAGCAGGTCTCGGTCGCGGCCGTCTGCTGGGCGCGAGATCTGATCTCGGGCGGCGTCGTCACGAGCGCCGCGCCGGCGAGCAGCAATGCGAGAAGCGCAAGCGGGCTCGATGCCGCGATGGACCAGCGGGAGAGCGTTGCCTGTTCCGCAGCGGTCAGATGGAGCGCGAGAGTGTGTCGCATGCCGTCCTCTATGCTCTGCTCGGGCTGTCAGGATGGCGCCAAGAGGGTGCGGCTCGCGTCCTCCGATCGGATGAGGGACGCGTTCTCGCGATCGTTTTCCGCGAGCGGGCTGACGAAGCCGGCCGCGAGCTTCACGAGGTCGGCCTGCCGGTTCACGCCGGTCTTGGCGAATACACGCTGCAGGTGCGTCTTTACGGTCGATTCCGAGATCCCGAGCGCCGGCGCGATCTCGGGTACGCCGCCCACATTGATGATGCCGAGCAGCACGCGCATCTCGGTCGGCGTAAGTGCGTAGATCTTCGCGACGCTCTCGAGCGGCGATATCGTGAAATCCATCTTGCGCACGAACACGGCCGCCACCGCCGCGTAGCACGCGCCAGCGGCGCGGCGGGCGCCCGCGGTCAGCGGCAGCATGTGGGCGACCCAGCGCGAGCCGTCGCGACTCTCGATCGGGATCGCGACCCCCTGAATGCCGATCGCCGTATCGCCGCCGTCGGCGGCCGTGAGCGCGCTACGCAGCGCGCCGTCTGCCTTGCCGTCGCGAAAGACCAGGCGTCCGGTGCTGCAGCCGAGCACGTCGCCGTCGGAGAGCAGCGTCTCGGCGCTGGAATTGGCGTAAGCAATGTGCGCGCGCCCATCTACCAGGAACAGCGCGGCCGCGAGCCCGTCGAGGGTATCCGCCAGCGCAGCGGCTTCGATGCGCTCGCGCTCGATCAGCTTACTGATCGTCACGGCGCGCCGGAAATGCGGTGCCAGCAGCTGCATGCGACCGCGTGCTTCCGCATCGACCAGGCCATGTCGCTCATGGCGCGCAACCGCGAGCTCGGCATGGCTGGCGCCGGACTTGTCCAGCGTCGTCTGCACGGCGTCGACATAGCCCTGCGGGCACGCCCATTCCTTGTAGAAGCGGGTCGCGCGCTCCTCCTCGGGCGAGACATAGTCGAGATAGGCCGCGACATCGCCGACGTCGGAATAGAGACGGACGAGCTGCGCTGCCGCGTGCAGCCGGCCGTATGTATCGCGGTAGGACTTCTGATAGTCCGGATTGCAACCCCACGACATGAAGAACTGCGCGCTCTGGCGCGCCTTGTCGCGCACCACCAGTGCGGCGCTGAGGCCGCCGATATATTCGCAGGTCTTCTCAAGAAGTCCGGGCCACAGGGTGCGATCGAGCGCGGCGTCATAGATCTCGCCAACGAGATGCGAAACGCGAGCGGCTTCGGTCATCGTCTTCACTCTGGCGATCGTGGTTGATGCTGCTGCTTTATCGGTGATCGCGCATCGGGACTGTGAGCAGGCTCACACGGGGCTGCGAAAAAGATCTCGGTGTGGCAACCCTTTGACGGCGCACGCAGGACGGGCAATTCTTCGTGGATCGCGGACGCAAGACCCGGGACGAACCCGGCGCGGACGCGATATAAAGCGACCCCCGGCTTCCGAACAGCGGATCCTCAGCATGCCGAGACCGACCATCGCGGAGAAGCGCCGCGCCTACCGTGCGCTGCACGAGACGGGCTGCTTCGTGCTGCCGAACCCCTGGGACGT
This sequence comes from Pseudomonadota bacterium, assembly GCA_023404705.1. Classification (GTDB taxonomy): domain Bacteria; phylum Pseudomonadota; class Alphaproteobacteria; order Rhizobiales; family Xanthobacteraceae; genus FEB-22. Next base: position 40,235 of record JAEYAU010000057.1, on the reverse strand, counting down.
CGGCACCGCGCGCTACCTCCAGCACCTGGGCTTCAAGGCGCTGGCCTCGACCAGCTCGGGCTTCGCGCTGACGCTGGGTCTGCCGGACGCTGACTGGGCGGTGCCGGTCGATCTCGTGCTGGATCATCTCCGCGTGCTGGTGGAGGCGACCGACCTCCCGGTCAATGCGGACTTCGAGGGCGGCTATGCGCACCAGCCGGACCGGGTCGCCGAGAACGTGCGGCGCTGTGTCGAGACCGGCGTCGCCGGCCTCTCGATCGAAGACAATACCGGCGATCCCGCGAAGCCGCTGTACGAGTTCAAGCTGGCGGTAGAGCGCATCCACGCTTCGCGCGCCGCGATCGACGCGGCGGGCGGTGACGTCGTGCTGACGGGGCGCTGCGAAAGCTTTCTCGTCGGGCTGCCGGATCTCGACGAGACCATCCGGCGGCTGCGCGCTTATGCGGAGGCGGGGGCCGACTGCCTCTACGCGCCGGGGATTCGCACGCGCGAGCAGATCAGCGCGGTGGTCGCAGCGGTCGCGCCGAAGCCCGTCAATGTGCTGATCTCTGCGCCGATCGGCTTCAAGGTCGCCGACCTGGCGGCGCTCGGCGTGCGCCGCGTCAGCCTGGGTTCGGCGCTGTCGCGCGCCGCCTGGGGCGGCTTCATCCGTGCGGCGCGGCAGCTCGCCGAGGAGGGCAGCTTCGAGGCGCTTGCGGACGCCGCGCCCTTCGCGGAAGTCAATGGCTTCTTCCGCGACGATCTCAAGCGGAGAAGCTCGTGAAGCTTGCGTCCGAGGCAGAGCCCGAGACGGGGCAACCCGTCGGCCTGCGCGTCGAGTTCAAGGAGCCGGCGCGGCCGGGTCCGGTGCGGCTCGAGGGCCGCTTCGGCGTGGTCGAGAAGCTCGATGCGACCCGGCATGGCGATGCGCTGTGGCAGGCTGTGCGCGGCGATCCCAAGCTGTGGACCTATATGGGCTACGGTCCCTTCGCGGACGAGAACGCCTTCAAGGCTTGGCTCGCCGAGCGGCCGGCCCTCGCCGATCCTTATTCCTATGCGGTGCTCGATACGTCCGGCCGCGCGGTCGGCATCGTGACGCTGATGGAAATTCGCCCCGCGATGGGTGTGATCGAGGTCGGGCATATCGTCTACAGTCCGGCCCTGCAGGCGACGCCGCTCGCCACCGAGGTGCAGTATCTGCTGGCGCGCTACGTGTTCGAGACGCTCGGCTATCGCCGCTACGAATGGAAATGCAATGCGCTCAATTTCCCGTCGCGGCGCGCGGCGGAGCGCTTCGGCTTCACGTATGAGGGCATCTTCCGCGCCCATATGATCGTGAAGGGCCGCAACCGGGACACCGCTTGGTTCTCGATGCTCGATTCCGAATGGCCGGCGCGCAAGGTGGCGTTCGAGCGCTGGCTCGCGCCGGAGAACTTCGATGCCCAGGGGCAGCAGCGCACGGCCCTGTCGGTACGCAATCAGATGAATGCGGTCGAGAGCGGCGTGCGCCTGCGCCGCGCGTCGCTCCCGGAACAGCCGGAGATCGCGGCCTTCACGGTGGCGGCGTTCAAGAAATTCGATGAGCTGACGCGGCACCAATCCGAGCTGGTCGCCTTGGGCTATGGCGGGCTGTTGCGCGACAACGAGGTCTGGGTGGTCGAGAGCGAGCAGGGCCTCGAAGCCGTCATGGGTCTTGTGGTGGACAAGGACGTGGAGCTGATGGTGATGGCGGTCAGCGCCGCCGCGCAGGCGCGCGGGCTCGGCGAGACGCTGTTGAACTTCGCCGAAGGCCGGACGCGCGCGCTGGGCCTTCGGGTGCTGCGCGTGCTGGTGAACAAGAACCTCACGCGGCAGATGGATTGGTACGGCCGCAAGGGCTTCCGGCGTCTCGACATCGTGGATCCGCGCGCTGACGTGATCCAGATGGCGAAGACGCTCGCTTGATACTCGCTAACAAGGAGAACATCGGAAATGGCTGGACGTCTGAAGGGGAAGGTCGCGCTCGTCACGGCGGCGGGGCAGGGCATCGGTCGCGCGATCGCGGAAGCCTTCGTCAAGGAGGGCGCGAAGGTGATCGCGACCGACCTCGATCCCAAGAAGCTCAAGGGCATCCGCAAGGCGACGCTGGCGAAGCTCGACGTGCGCTCGACGAAGGATGTCGAAGAGCTGGTCAAGCAGATGGGCAAGAAGCTCGGCACCATCGATACGCTGGTGAACTGCGCGGGGTACGTGCATCACGGCTCGGTGCTGGAGTGCTCCGAGGAGGACTGGGACTTCTCCTTCGACATCAACGTGAAGTCGATGCATCGGACCATCCGCGCGGTCCTGCCCGGCATGCTCAAGAAGGGCAATGCCTCGATCGTGAACATCTCGTCGGGTGCATCATCGGTGCGCGGCCTGCCGCATCGCTATGTCTACGGCGCGACGAAAGCCGCGGTGATCGGTCTCACCAAGGCGGTGGCCGCGGACTTCATCAAGAAGGGCGTGCGCGCCAATGCGATCTGTCCCGGCACTGTGCAGTCGCCGTCGCTCGACGGCCGCATCCAGGCGCTCGCCAAGTCGTCGGGCCAGTCGGTCTCGGCGATCCGCCAGGCCTTCATTGACCGCCAGCCGATGGGCCGGCTCGGCACCGCCGAGGAGGTCGCGATGCTCGCGCTCTATCTCGCATCCGACGAAGCGAGCTACACCACCGGCCACATCCATCTCGTCGACGGCGGCTTCGCGTTGTGAGTCTGGGCCGCAGATAAGAAGAACAGGAGGAACGACCATGCACGTCTTGATCACCGGCGCGGCCGGCATGATCGGCCGCAAGCTGACCGAGCGGCTGGTCAAGGACGGCGGGCTGAACGGGCAGGCGATCGACCGGCTCACGCTTGCCGACGTGGTGGCGCCGACCGCGCCCGCCGGGTTCAAGGGCAAGGTCGAGACGCTGACGTCGGATCTGCCGGCGGCGGGCGAGGCGCAGCGTCTCGTCTCGGGCCGGCCCGACGTGATCTTCCATCTCGCGGCGATCGTCTCGGGCGAGGCGGAGGTCGAGTTCGAGAAGGGCTATCGCATCAATCTCGACGGCACGCGCGGGCTGCTGGAAGCCGCGCGCGCACACGGCACGGACTATCACCCGAAGTTCGTGTTCACCTCGTCGATCGCGGTGTTCGGCGCGCCGTTCCCGGAGGCGATCCCGGACGAATTCCATCTCACGCCGCTCACCTCCTACGGCACGCAGAAGGCGATCGGCGAACTGCTGCTCGCCGACTATACGCGCAAGGGCTTCCTGGACGGCGTCGGCATCCGCCTGCCGAGCATCGTGGTGCGGCCCGGCAAGCCGAACAAGGCGGCCTCGGGCTTCTTCTCGGGCATCATTCGCGAGCCGCTCTCGGGGCAGGAGGCGGTGCTGCCCGTGGACGAGAGCGTGCTGCACTGGCACGCGAGCCCGCGCTCGGCCGTCGGCTTCCTGATCCACGCGGCCGGGCTCTCGCGCGACAAGCTCGGGCCGCGTGTCAGCCTGACGATGCCGGGCGTGTGCTGCACGGTGGCGGAGCAGATCGCGGCGCTCAAGCGTGTCGCCGGCGAGAAGGTCGCGGCGCGCATCCGCCGCGAGCCCGACGAGCTGGTGAAGCGCATCGTCGCGGGCTGGCCGAGCCGCTTCGACGCGCGCCGCGCCCTCGCGCTCGGCTTCACGGTCGAGAAGAGCTTCGACGATATTATCCGCGCGCATATCGAGGACGAGCTCGGCGGCAAGATCGCGGCTTAGCGATCATCCGATGCGCTTCGCTGCGCCGCTGATCCCGGCGACGCTCGTGCGCCGCTACAAACGGTTCCTCGCCGACGTGGTGCTGCCGTCGGGCGAGGAGGTCACCGTGCATGTCGCCAATCCGGGTGCGATGCTCGGGCTCGTGAGCCCGGGCGCGCGGGTGTGGCTCTCCAAGTCCGAGAACGCCAAGCGCAAGCTCGCTTATTCGTGGGAGCTGGTGGAGGCGGATTTCGGCGGCGGCGTGGAGGTGGCTGGCATCGACACCGGACTTCCGAACCGGCTGGTGGCCGAGGCGCTCGCGGCGGAGCGCATCCCGGAGCTCGCGGGCTATGACTTGATCCGCCGCGAGGTGAAGTACGGCCGCGCCTCGCGCGTCGATTTCCTGCTCGAAAGCGCGGGCCGGCCGCCCTGCTATGTCGAAGTGAAGAACGTGCACTTGATGCGCACGCCGGGTCTCGCCGAGTTCCCGGACTGCGTGACGGCGCGAGGCGCGCGGCATCTCGACGAGCTCGCCGACATGGTCGCGGCAGGATACCGCGCCGTCATGCTGTTCGTGATCCAGATCGGCTCAGCGAGCGTCTTCGCACTCGCGCGTGACCTCGACCCGGCCTATGGCGCTGCCTTCGATCGCGCCCGGGCGCGCGGCGTCGAGGCGCTCGCCTGGGTTTGCGGGCTGACCACCGAGGGCATCGAGATCGTCCGTCCGGTGCCGTTGCGGGATTGATCGGGAACCGGCGCCTTTCGCTTGCTTCAGGCTCGCGAAAACATACATTGGGACGAGGCGGCCATGGCCGCGGGAGCGCGGCCGAGCCGCGAAGATTCAATGACTTATGTGGATGCGGCGGTCGCCCCGCTGCGCAAGACCGGCCAGATCAAGCTGCATGGCTCCGAAGCCTTCGAGGGCATGCGCCGGGCCGGCCAGCTGGTGGCCGAATGCCTCGACATGCTGGTCGGCGAGGTGGGGCCGGGGGTTGCCACCGACCGGATCGACCGGCTGGTGTTCGACTTCGCCATGGACCATGGGGCGCGGCCCGCGACCCTGATGTACCGCGGCTACAACAAGTCGACCTGCACCTCCATCAACCACGTGGTCTGCCACGGCATTCCGAACGACAAGCCGCTCAAGGAAGGCGATATCGTCAACATCGACGTGACGCTCATCGTCGACGGCTGGCACGGCGACTCGAGCCGCATGTATCCGATCGGCCCGATCCCGCGCCGCGCCGAGCGGCTGATCGAGGTCACCTATGAGGCGATGATGCGCGGCATCGCGGTGATCCGGCCGGGCGCCACCACGGGCGACATCGGCGCAGCGATCCAGAGCTATGTCGAGCCGCAGCACATGAGCGTGGTGCGCGACTTCTGCGGCCACGGGCTCGGCAAGCTGTTCCACGACGAGCCGAACATTGTGCATGTCGGCCGGCCCGGCGAAGGCATCGTGCTCAAGCCCGGCATGCTGTTCACGGTCGAGCCGATGATCAATCTCGGCCGGCCGCACGTCAAAGTGCTCTCGGACGGCTGGACCGCGGTGACGCGCGACCGCTCGCTCTCGGCGCAGTTCGAGCATACGGTCGGCGTCACTCAGGACGGGCACGAGATCTTCACGTTCTCGCCCAAGGGTCTCGACAAGCCGCCTTACTGACACGCGGCGTCACACGGATCTGCTTCACGGAATTCGCGCGTCCTGGAGACGATTCTTTGGTTGGCGCATGTTCTTGTCGGCGAACCGGCGCCCACTTCGCCGGAACATTCGCTGCAGGCTCAGGGGAGGTCCCATGCTGTACTCGTTGCTCTGCTACAACGACCAGAAGGTCACGACCGCCTGGACGAAAGAGGAAGACGACGCCGTGATGGCGCGGCTCGAGGTGGTGCACCAGAAATGGGCGCACAAGCTCAAGCCGGCTGTGCGGCTGATGCCGACGACGGCCGCGACGACGCTCTACAAGGACAAGAACGTCGTCATGGACGGTCCCTATGCGGAGACCAAGGAGCAACTGCTCGGCTTCTACCTGATCGAGGCCGACGACAAGGACGAGGCGCTCGCCTTCGCGCGCGACCTGCGCGGGGCGAATCCGGGCGGCGCCTACGAGATCCGGCCCGTGATGGTCTATGTCCCGTACGGCGTCGAGGACGCAAAGGCTTCAGAGCCGGTCGTCTGACGGTTGCCAATGTTCTGTTTTTGTTCCATGCTTCCCCTTGCTGCGACGGGTGACGCATGGGCGACGGGGTTAACGAGGAGCACGGGGAGGCGCTGCACTATTTCGGCCATCGCGAGCGCCTGCGCGACCGCTTTCTTGCGGTCGGAGCGGATGGGCTTGCCGACTACGAGCTGATCGAGCTCCTGTTGTTCAGCGGCATTCCGCGCAAAGACGTGAAGCCGCTGGCGAAGCAGCTGCTCAAGGAGTTCGGCTCGCTGCCCGAGCTGATCGCGGCTCCCGATGCGCGCCTCAAGAAGGCGGGCCTCGGCCCGGCCGCGGTCGCGCAGTTCAGGCTCGTGCAAGCGATCTCGGAGCGGATTCTGCGCGAGAAGATCCGCAAGAAGCCGGTGCTCTCCTCATGGGACGCGGTTCTGGACTATTGCCGCAACGCGCAGGCCTTCGCCGAGAAGGAGGAATTCCGCATCCTCTTCCTCGACAAGCGCAACCAGCTGATCGCCGACGAGGTGCAGCAGACCGGCACGGTGGATCACGCGCCGGTCTACCCGCGCGAGGTGGTCAAGCGTGCGCTCGAGCTCTCGGCCACCGCCGTGATCCTGGTGCACAACCATCCGAGCGGCGATCCGACGCCGAGCCGCGCCGACATCCAGATGACGCAAGCGATCGCCGACATCGCCAAGCCGCTCGGCATCGCGGTGCACGATCACATCATTGTCGCCCGCGACGGGCACGCGAGCTTGAAGGGGTTGCGGCTGATCTAGCACAGGGCCCCGACGGCGCCCCATTGCCCCGTGTAGCCGGCGTCAGCCGCGAAGGCAGCATGGCAGAATGTGAAGGCCGCGACGTCCGGGAGAGGAGTCCCTTCGGCCATCGCGGCCCGCGCCGATGTTCAACGCGCTCAGTGCCCGCTGAACACCAGCACCTTGAACGGCATCACCAATGCCTGCAGCCGCAGCAGCAGCGCGTGCACCAGGGCGAGGGCATCCACGGCGTGCAGCGCCATGCCTCTCAGCGTGCCGGTTTTCGGGTCGGCGATGGTGTCGTGATTGTTCGAATAGGCATTGGCGATGCAGCTGCTGCCCGGCGTGATGCCATCGAGGCCCCCGGCGAAGAGCGGCTCGAGAGAGGCGAGCAGCGTGCCTGGCTGGCGCACCTGCTGGGCGTCCAACAGCTGCTCGCCGCCGCGGAACTGGCCGGCCGCGATATAGTTCTGCACGTCGGTGACCACCATCGGAATGACCGTCATCGGCTTGCTGATGCAGATCACCTCGGCGATCATGCCGCGCTTCATGACCTGGGCCTCGATCTGGCTGAAGCCCGCCTGCAGGCCGCGCTGGCCCGCTCCTTCCGGGATCAGGATGCCGCCCGGGCGCATCAGCGGATTGACGATATCGCCGACGCGCAACGTGAACTGCTCGACGCGGCCCGCCACCCCGGCCCTGATCGTGGTCTTGTCGAGATCCACCTGCGCCTGTGCGAGCGCGGCATCGGCGCTCGCCATCTCGGCCGGCAGCACGGTGTCGACGCGGATGCTGGCCGCGCTCTTGGCGGCCGTCGCGGCGGCGACCGCGCCCTCGTTGGCAGTAACCGCGACCTGCAGCTTCTCGATGTCGCGCAGAGGCACGATGCCTGGGTTGCGCCGGTGCAGCTCCTGCTTGGTTTCGAGCTCGTCGCGCGCCTGCTGCAGGGCGCCCTCGGCCTGCTGCAGCTGGCCCTCCGCTTTCAGAACGTCAGCCCTGGCGACCTCCAGCGACGCCGTGACCTCGGCGATCTTTCGCTTCGAGGTCTCGACTGCGGCCTCCTGCTTCGTGCTGTCGAGCCGGAAGATCGGCGCGCCCTGCTTGATCTGGTCGCTGAAGCCGACGAACACCTCGGCGATGCGGCCGTTGGTCTCTGGCAGGATCGGCACAGTGCGGAAGAACAGCGTCACATTGGTCGTCGACGGATGATTGTAGAAGATCACCGTGATAAGCCCGATGGTCAGGATCACGCAGCCCGTGATGCCCCAGCGCAGCTCGAACCACACCGAGAACAGGGTGATCTCCTTGCCCAGGCGTCTGCCCTGCCAATAGCGGCGGAACAGATAGTCCGGCAACACGGTCAGCATCGAGCAGAGCATGAGCTCAAGCATGAACCGGATCCTTGTGCTTGGCCGCGACCCCCGGCTTCACGGGCACGACCTTCCCGTCGTGCGGCGCGGCCTCGTCGTCGGGTGCCTCATGCGCCGGCGCCTCCGTATGGATCTCGCCCGCCATCGTCTCGTCTTTTCCGAGATAGGCGCCCTCGTTCGGCTTCAGACCGGCGATCCGCTCGGTCGAGCCGGCGATGCGGTTGAGCGGCGTGCCAAAGTCGGGAAGATCGATCAGCGCCAGGAAAAGGCCGATGACCCAGAAGATGTGCATGTGGGTGAACAGCGAGATCAGGCCGAGGACGGCAACGATCTCGAGCTGCAGCTTGTGACGGCCGTGGGCGATGCGCTCTGGCAGCGAATGCAGGCGCAGGAACAGGATGCCGAAGCCTACGACCGAAGCCAGCAGAATGGCGGCCGTGACATTCATCAGCACGTCGGTGTCGCCGGGCGACGTGATGAAAAACGGCAGGTGGTGCGTTGCTGCCGGATGAATTGACGTGGCCAAGCCTGTCCTCCCCGGCAGCAGGGTGGCGAGCACGCATCCGTACGCGCGGCCGGCTGCCCCGCTCTCGATGGATAAGAATGCTAGTCGAGACGCCGGCGCGTTCCATTATCCGCAAGCATCGGGCGCAACACGAACGTATACCGCCATATACCGCGATGCCGCAGCCGCAGGCTTCCGGGACAGGGAGTTCCGAATCTGTTCTACGCCATCCAACCAAACGATCACCGACTGACTTGAATACGAGGCCATAGGAGAAGGGCCGGCGATGAAGATGCACATTCTCTCAGGCGGCCGGTTGCGCATGCGCTCCAGCATGTATTTCGCCGACGTGCCGAAAGAGCAGACCCAGGAGTTTCCCTGCATCTCGGTGCTGCTGAGACATCGGAACGGCAACGTGCTGTTCGACACCGGCTGCCATCCGGATGTGCCGCGCGATCCGCAAGGGCGGTGGGGCGGCATCGCGAAAGCGATCGTGCCGGTCCACCGGCCGGGGGAGGACGTGCTGGGCGGGCTCGCGGGCCTCGGGCTCGGGGCGGACGACATCGACGTGGTGGTGAACTCGCATCTGCACATGGACCATTGCGGCTGCAACGCCTTCTTCCGCAAGGCGACGTTCTACCAGCATGCGCAGGAGCGCCGCGCGGCGGCGGATCCGGCCAGCGAGGGCAAGGGCTATTTCAGGATCGACTGGGACAACGGGCTGCCCGTGAAGGAGATCGGGGGCGAGACCGACATCTTCGCTGACAATCGGGTCGTGCTGGTCCCGCTGCCCGGCCACACGCCGGGCTCGATCGGTGCCATGGTGGAGCTCGACCGGTCCGGCGCCCATCTGCTGGCCGGCGATGCGCTAAGCGTGAAGGCGACGCTCAACAGCAGCTACATGCCGCGCAACAACTGGGACACCGACGCGTTCCAGACCTCGCTGGCGCTGATCCGGCGGCTCGAGGAGGCCGGCACGCACATCATTTGCGGCCACGACGATGCGCAATGGGCTACGCTGCGCAAGGGCGTGGACGCCTACGAGTGAGCAGGCAACAATCGATGCATCTCATCGCACATCGCGGCTGGATCGCCGGCCAGGGGGAGAACACGCTCGAGGCTTTCGCGCGCGCGGCCGCGGACCAGGCCATCGCGGGCGTGGAGTTCGACGTCTCGCGTGCGGCCGATACGGGCGCGCTCATGGTGTCGCACGATCCTCCGGCGCGAGCCGAGGGCGTGCTTGCGCTCGACGAGGCGCTGGCGTTTTTCGCGGGCACCGATCTTCAGCTGTTCATCGAGATCAAGCAGCCGGGACTGGCCGAGGCCGTGATCGAGCGGCTCGTGGCCCGCGGTCTGGCGGACCGGGCGATCGTATTCGCATTCGCGCGGGTCGCGCGCTCGTTTCCCTGGCACGCGCCGCGGCGGGTGCGCCTCGGCGTTATCGTCGAGCTGCCATGGGATCTCGGCCGCTGGATGCGGCATCAGCGACCTGACGTGCTGCTGCTCGGCTGGGACGCGCGCGCCTGGACGCGCATCGCGTTCCGCTCGTGGTGGTCCTGGTTTTCGCTCGAACGGCTGGCCCATCGCCATGGGGTCCCGGTCGTCATTGGCGTCGTGCAGCGCTCGCGCGATCTCGACTGGCTGGCGCGGCAGAAGATCCATGCGGCGGTCGGCGACATCGATCTGATCCGCGATGCACGCCTCTGACAGCGGATGACACGGCGGCGTCCTAAGGCTGCGCCGGAGCGAATGCCGAGCGGGAACGCCATGATGCAACCACACAAGGCCGGGATCGCGGCGGGCCAATGCGCCTGCGGCGCGGTGCATTTCGAGATCGACCTTCCGGCGCGATGGGCCTGGCATGATCACCGTCGCGCCAGCAGGATCGCGCATGGCGCGGCTTATGCGACCTATGTCGGGAGCTGGCGCAAGCGCTTCCGCGTCACGGCGGGCGAGGAGGAGATCGCGCGTTATCAGGACCGGGAGGTCACGCGCAGCTTCTGCCAGTGCTGCGGGACGCCGCTCGCCTACGAAAACGCGCAGTCGCCGCACATGGTCAATATTCCGCGCGCGCTGTTCGCGGGCCGTACCGGCCGGCAGCCGCTCTACCACGTCGGCATCGAGGAGCTGCCGGACTGGACCTATGCGGGCGAGCGGCTCGTCCCGCTCAAGGGTTTTCCGGGCGTAGTCTGGCAGCGGCCGACGCGGAAGAATACGCGCGGTCGGGCCGGATGAGAGCATCGCGTTCGTGCTCGCGTGCGAGCGTGGGTGCATCGGCCGTGGTCGCGACCGGCAGATCAAACTCGAAGGTCGATCCGCCGGAGCAGCCCGGGACCGCCCAGATGCGACCCTCGTGGCTTTCGACGATGGATTTGCAGATCGAAAGGCCGACGCCCATCCCGCTCGGCTTGGTCGTGAACAGCGTCTCGAAGATGCGCGCAAGATGCGCCTGGTCGATGCCGGTGCCGCTGTCCTGAACCGACACGCGCACGATACCCGGCTTGCTCTCGCGTGTGGCCAATCTCAGCGTACGCATGTGCGCCGGCTGCATGGCCTCGATGGCGTTCATGATCAGGTTCAGGATGACCTGCTGCAGCTGTGCCCGGGTGCCCATCACGGCGGGAAGGCGCTCCGCCAGGCTCGTCAGAACCTCGATGTTGTTCCTGCGAAGCTCGAGGCTCAGGATCGAGAGGACCGTCAGGACCAGCTCATTGATATCGACCGGAGCCTTCTCGCTCGCGTCCCTCTTGAACATCGAGGAAACGCCTTCGACCACGTCGCTCGCGCGCTGGTTGGCGGCGATCGCATGTTCCAGCGCGAAGCTCGCCTTCTCGAGGTTGGGCTTCTCGGCACGCAGCCAGCGTAGCGCAGCGCTTGTCCCCGCCGCGATCGCGGCGAGCGGCTGCCTCACTTCGTGGGCAATCGACGCCGACAGCGCGCCCGCGCCCGCACGACGATTGAGCTGGGTCAGCTCGGCCATGGCATTGCGCGACTGGATCTCGGCGCGATGGCGGCGCCGATGCTCGATGACGAGCCACACGATCAGCGCGGTCTGCAGACTGAGGGTTACGGCGAGCACCAGAAGCTCGAGGCGATACTGCGACCAGAGCGTGCGACTGCGAAAGCGGATGTCGCTGTCGAAAGGAAGCATCGCGGCGGGCACGGCCCACCGCTGCATCTGCCTCCAGTCGAACTGTGCCCTGCTGGTCGGCGGCTCCACGACAGACGCCGGAGTGGATGTGCCGCTGATGAGCCGGGCCGCCAGCCGCGCGGCTTCGGATCCGTGCGCGCTCAGGCTGTAAAGATGGCCTCCTACGATTCCGCGGCCAAGATACTGATCGAGGAAGCCGTAAACGGGCGCATTCGCAGCCGCCGACACCCGTTCGATCACCTCGTGTGGCACGAAAGCCTGACCGGCGCCGTCGCGGAAAAGCGTCGTGAACAGCACGATGCTCTTCGGGGGCAGCTGCGAAACCCGCGCGAGCATCGTGGCCATTGGCAGGCCGTCGAGATATGTGACCTTTCCCTTTTCTTCGTAGGTGCGAAATTCGGCACGCGCCTGAGCAAGGATCCGGCTGTCGAAGTTCGACGTGCCCGCGACGACGAAGATGTGCTCTGTGCCTGGATGCAGCGCGAGTGCCAGGTCGACAGTCGGACGGAATTCGCGCTTGATCAGCACGCCCGTCACACTAGGGGGCAGCGAGCGTTCGGTCAGCTCCGAGCGGTCGATGCCGCAGAACACGATGCGAGCGGTCGGAAAAAGCGCGTCCCCGTCGCGGGTGAGGAAATCGAGTGCGGGCCCCATGAAGGCGACCGCGACATCGATCTTCTTGTCCCGATACTTAGTCCGCAGGAATTCGCGCAAATGCGTCTCGTGTGTCGCGGACCCGAAGCGCGACGCGTCCATCCACTCACGATAGATCTCGATCGGCTCGGCGGATGTGGATGTGAGAGTCTGCACGAATTCGCGTTCGAGCAGCGCCAGGCCGGGAAGTTCAGGGCGCTCGTCGAACAGCAGCACGACGTTGCGCGTGGCCGAGTCGGCCGAATAGGTGCCCGCGATGCAGGCGAACGCAGCCGCGCACACGGCGAGCAGCGTGGCGCCCGGTCGCATGAGGTCCCCCTAACTCGACACTTGCGACTACACGGAAAGGCCTGGTCCGGAACGCAACCCAAGGCTAGCGCGGGCTCGGCGTCCCGGCAACCTTAGCGATTGGCACGGCGAGGGCGCTATTCCGCAGAAATGACGTCCAGGTCGCGTTATGCGACGCGTCCTGCCGCCAGGGCCCTGTCGAGCGCCGCGATCAAATCATCGGCATCGCAGGGTTTCGACAGAAAGCCGAAGGCGCCGGACTGAAGGGCGCGCGCGCGCACACCCGAATCCGCGGCAAGCGCGGTCAGGAAGATCACCGGGGTCGTGCTGCCATCGGCGATCAGCTTCGCCTGCAGCTCGAACCCGCTCATGCCCGGCATTTGCAGGTCCGTGATGAGACACGCGAAGTCGTTCAGCAGATCGGATCTGAGGTATTCCATCGCATCGGCGAACATGGCGGCGCGATAGCCAAGCGACTCGAGCAGAACCCGCATGCTCGTCCGAACCATCTCATGATCATCGACAACCGCGATCAGCGGCGATTCCGATGAAAGCGTGCCGTCGTCGGAACGCCCCAGCGGTGCGACGGGCCTTGCGGATTCTCGGCGCGGCGCTGCCGCGGACAAAGACGTCGCGAGAATGCAATTGAAGCTTTCGGCAAACTCTTCGGAGCGCGCCAGGGTCTGTTCGAGCGTGAGATGACGACGTCTGCCGACATGATTTTTCGCGGCATCCGCCGCTCGCCGCGCGAGCGCCGCTGCGTGCAGACCTGCGCCGACGCGCGAACTTACATTCTGCAGCACGCGACGCCTCCCGACGCGGCGACAGTTGCTGCAGACTACCTCAGGTTACATGACGACAAAAGGGCGCCGTCCTGTCGCCGCCGGCACGTGGCCGGCGGCTTTGGATTGACCAGGGATCACGCGGCCTTTCGGGCGGCGACCTCGAGCTTGCTCGCGATGTAGCGGCGTTCCTGGGTGAGGCCGCCGAAGCCGTAAGCGTCGGCCGAGACCTCGTCCACGTGCACGTAGCTCTCGTGGTGCAGGTCGCCGAGCAGCTCGGCCATGCGCTCGAAGACGGCGGCGACGAAGGCCTCCTTCTCGTCCTTCGTGTTTGTGCCGTCGACGACCTTGATCTCGAGCCAGAAACTCGACTTGCCCTGTTCGGCGAGGGAGCTGCCGCCCGCGAACCAGCTCTTGGGATCGACGCGCTCGACCACCACGGCGGTGAGCGCGGGGTTCTTCTTCAAGATATGCGTCGAGGCATGGGCGACGGTGGCGGCGACGCCGCGCTCGAGGTCCGGAACGGGCCGGCGGGGCGCGACCTTAACGGTGATGATGGGCATGGAAGTCTCCTGTGGTTGGGCCTGGCGCCAATCTGGGCCGCGGCCCATCATTTTGGAAATGAATGTTGCAAGGAACAATGATTTCTGATCATTATGATGGGATGCGCAACCTCGATCTGGACCAGGTGCGAGCCTTCACGGTGGTAGCGGAGCTTAAGAGCTTCACGGCCGCGGGCGAGACGCTGGGCGCCACGCAATCGGCGATCAGCCTGCGCCTCGGCAAGCTCGAGGAGCAGCTCGGCAAGCGCCTGCTCGCGCGCAGCCCGCGCGCGGTGTCGCTCACGGCCGAAGGGCTGCGCTTCCTGCCGCATGCGCGGCAGATCATCGCGACGCACGACGACGCGCTCGCGCGCATGGAAGGGCCGGACCACGCGCTCAAGCCGCTGCGGCTGGCGATCAGCGATCATGCGGCCGGCGCGCATCTCACGGCGGCGCTGCGCAGCCTGCGCGCGGCGCTGCCCCGCTTCGCGCCCGACGTGGTGGTCGGGCTCTCGTCCGAGATGCGCGCCGCCTATGACGCGGGCGAGGCGGACGCCGCGATCGTGCGCCAGGACGCGGGGCGACGCGAGGGCACGCCGCTGTTCAGCGATCCGCTGGTCTGGGCCGCGGCCGAGCCGGTGGTGCGCGACGGGCCGGTCGATCTCGTCGCGTTGCGCGGGGCATGCGCCGTCAAGACCGCCATGATCCGGGCGCTCGATGCGGCGCGGCGGCCATGGCGTCTGGCGTTCCAGGGCGGCTCCGTGATGGCGCTGCAGGCCGCGGTCGAGGCCGGCGTCGGTGTCAGCGCGTTCGGCCGCGCGCACGTGCCGCCACGCGCGGCGGTCATCGGCAGTCTGCCCGTGCTGCCGAGCGGGCGCGTCGTGATGCACACGCGCCTGCCGGCGCCGCTGCGCAATGTGGTCGCCAATGCGTTCAAGCGGCCCGCGCGGGAGACGGAGCGATGATGTCGGGATCATTCGAGGTACGCCGCCTGGGAGCGGGTGACGTGGCCCGTGTTCAGGAGCTCAATCGCCTGTTCGGCGAAGCCTTCGCGGAGCCCGCAACCTATGGCGCCGCGCCGCCGAGCCGCGCGTATCTCGCGGGACTTCTCGCCAAGGAGCACATCACGGTGCTGATCGCACTAGATAAAGATGCGGTCGTGGGTGGTCTCGTCGCCTACGAGCTCGAAAAGTTCGAGCAGGCGCGCTCCGAGATCTACATCTACGACCTCGCGGTCGCGGAGGCGCATCGCCGCCGCGGCATCGCGACGGCGCTGATCCGCGCGCTCCAGCTCCATGCAAGGACGCGCGGCGCCTGGGTGATCTTCGTGCAGGCCGACCGCGGCGATGATCCCGCGATCCAGCTTTACGAGAAGCTCGGCGTGCGCGAGGAGCCGCTCCACTTCGACATTCCGGTCGGGACGGCCTGAAGCCTACTGCTGCTGGCGCACCAGCACGATCGGCTGGCGGCCCTGCGGAATGCGGCGCCAGGAATTGGTTTCGGCCTCCTCGAAGCGCCAGGCCTCGGCCTTGCCGTTGAGCAGCACGAGCTGGCCGCGGTCGAGCTTCCAGGAGACCGGCGCGAAGCGGGTGATCGTCTGGTCGCAACCCTGCTTCACGATCAGCGCGAAGCTGTCCGTGTCGTAGGCCGTGTTGCCGAAGGTGAGCTCGCAGAGCGGCCGGCCGGCGCCGCGGGTGATCGCCCATTCCCCGAAGATCTGATCGGCGGTGCGCTCCTGCTGCGCGGCCGCGAGCGTCTGCAGGAAGAACAGCGGCCCGCCGGCGCGGGAGGTGTCGTACATCCCGACTTCCACCTCGGTGAACTCGATCAGCACATTGCCCTTCGGGTCGAGGAACTGCAGCGCGTCGTTGCGGCCGATAGTCCAGGCGGTCGCATCCTTGAGCGCCGGGATCACGGCCGCACAATTGCCGTCGAAACCCACGGCGCGGCCGCGAGCGGCCGTGTCGAGGCGGAAGTTCACGACACAGCGGAAGTCGCGCGCGACGTTCGAGAGCTCCCAGGCGCCCACCATGTTGCGCACGGCTTCGCTCGGCTCCTGAGCCTGCACCGGCACGAGCCAGGCGAGGAGGGCCGAGATGACGAGAGGGACCTTGAGAAACGTCATGCGCGACCATACCCCACGGAAGATGGACGATCTGTGGCGATCGCGCCCGATGGTTACTTGGTTACTTCGCCTTTACGGGCGTCTCCGCCACTGGCGTGACCGGGCCCTTGCCGGCGAACCAGGAGACCAGGTTCTCGACCACCAGATTGTCCATGGCGCGGCGCGTGTGCACGGAGCCGGAGCCGAGGTGCGGGAACAGCACCACGTGATCCATGTCGATCAGCTCCTGCGGCACTTGCGGCTCGTTGACGAACACGTCGAGCCCGGCCGTCAGGATGGTCTTGTCCTGCAGCGCCTTGATCAGCGCCGGCTCGTCGACGACGGAGCCGCGCGCCATGTTGATCAGGATGCCGTTCGCCCCGAGCGCCTTGAGCACGTCGGCATTGATCAGGTTGCGCGTCTCGGCGCCGCCCGGCGTAATGACCAACAGCACGTCGACGGCGCGCGCCATCTCGATGAGGTTCGGATAATACTTGTAGGCGACGTCGGCGGCGGGACGGCGCGAGTGGTAGACCACCGGCACCTGCATGGCCTCGAGGCGGCGCGCGATCGCCTTGCCGATACGGCCGAGGCCGACAATGCCGACCGTGCGGTCGCGCAGCGAGGGCGTGAGCGGATAGTGCGCCTGCGGCCACTTGCCGGCGCGCAGATAGCGCTCCGCCTGCGGGAACTGTCGCACCGTGCAGAGCAGCAGGCCGAGGGCGGTATCGGCGACTTCCTCGTTGAGCACGTCGGGGGTATTGGTCACCATGATGCCGTGCAGGCCGGCCCACTTGGCGTCCACGTGGTCGTAGCCGACCCCGAAGCTCGACACGATCTCGAGCCGGGGAAAGCGGCCCATGAAGGCGCTGTCGATCGCCGCATGGCCGCCGAGCGAGGCGATGCCGCGGATCCGCGGCGCGACCGAGTTGAGGAACGCCTCGCGGTCAGGCGCCTCCCAGGCCTTGTGCAGGGTGATCCCGGCGGCCTTGCCGAGGCCTTCCTCCACGGCCGGCTTCGGCCCAAGCATCAACACGTCGGCTTTCTCGCCGGCCATCGGCATCTCCTCACAGGGGTAGTGAACTGGGCGCGTGGCGTGCCCGAACGGGGCCGAGAGACTCCCCGCCGTTCGACCATGCGTCAAGCGCGAAAAATAGGCCCCGCGAGATTTTGACCACCGGGGTTTCCGGCCCATTCGGGTGGGATTCGCGGATGTCGGCGGATGGGAGAATTGACTAATCGGCCCGTCCGGTTGATGACTAGGCGGCCCAAATAACTAACATGCTAGGGCGAGCCAAGGGGAGGACTTCAATGGCGTCGGTGACCATCCGCGATGTCGTCAAGGCATTCGGGGCGACGCAGGTGATTCACGGCGTCAATATCGCGATCGAGGACGGCGAGTTCGTGGTGCTGGTCGGCCCGTCGGGCTGCGGCAAGTCCACCTTGCTGCGCATGATCGCGGGGTTGGAGAACATCACGGGCGGCGAAATCCGCATCGGCGAGCGCGTCGTGAACAACGTGCCGCCGAAAGAGCGCGACATCGCCATGGTGTTCCAGAACTACGCGCTCTATCCGCACATGACGGTCGCGGCCAATATGGGCTTCTCGCTCAAGCTGCGCGGCGCGCCGAAGCCCGAGATCGACACGCGGGTGCGGCGCGCGGCCGAGATCCTCGGCCTCGTGCCTTATCTCGAGCGCTTCCCGCGCCAGCTCTCCGGCGGCCAGCGCCAGCGCGTCGCCATGGGCCGCGCTATCGTGCGCGACCCGCAGGTTTTCCTCTTCGACGAGCCCCTGTCGAATCTCGACGCCAAGCTGCGCGTCGCCATGCGCACCGAGATCAAGGAGTTGCACCAGCGGCTGAAGACGACCACGGTCTACGTCACGCACGACCAGATCGAGGCCATGACCATGGCGGACAAGATCGTGGTCATGCATGACGGCATCGTCGAGCAGATGGGTGCGCCGCTCGAGCTCTACGACAAGCCCGACAACCTGTTCGTGGCCGGCTTCATCGGCTCGCCCGCGATGAACTTCCTCAAGGGCCATATCCGCAGCAACGGCAGCTCCGGCTTCGAAGGGCCGGGCGGTGTGCGGCTGCCGCTCGCGAGCGCGCCGAGCGCGTCCGAGGGGCGGCCTGCGGTCTACGGCGTGCGGCCCGAGCATTTCGTGATCGCGGATGACGGCGCGCCCGCCGAGATCCAGGTCGTGGAGCCGACCGGCTCCGAGATCCAGGTGGTCGCCAAGGTGGGCGGCGAGGACGTGATCGCGGTGTTCCGCGAGCGCCACCAGTTCAATCCAGGCGACAAGATCCGGCTCAAACCCGACCCGCGGCTCGTGCATCTGTTCGACGAGCCGACCGGCAAGCGGCTGAGCGCCTGAACGGTTCGCGTGCCCATCAAGGGCACGTGCAGAAACTCTATCAAGGGAGGAGAGACTGATGACGACGTTCGACCGCCGCACACTGCTCAAGGGCGGCACGGCCTTCGCGGCCGCCAGCATGCTTTCGGGCGAGGCCCTCATCGACTGGGCCAAGGCCTGGGCGCAGGCCGCGCCGTGGAAGGCCGAGAAGGGCGCGAAGATCAACCTGCTGCGCTGGAAGCGCTTCGTGCAGGCCGAAGACGAAGCCTTCATGAAGATGATCAACGCGTTCAAGCAGGCGACCGGCGCCGAAGTGAACGTGACGAACGAATCCTTCGAAGACATCCAGCCGAAGGCGTCGGTGGTCGCGAATACGGGCCAGGGCCTCGACATGGTGTGGGGCCTCTACTCGCTGCCGCATCTCTTCCCGACCAAGTGCATGGACCTGACGGAAGTCGCCAATTATCTCGGCAAGAAGTACGGCGGCTGGGCGCCGGCGGCGGAGCTCTATGGCAAGTCCGGCGGAAAGTGGATCGGCATTCCTGTGGCGACCACGGGCGGCCTGATGAACTACCGCATCTCCTCCATGGAGAAGGCCGGCTTCAAGGAATTCCCGAAGGACACGGCGGGCTTCCTCGAGCTCTGCAAGGCGCTGAAGAAGAACAACACGCCGGCCGGCTTCGCGCTCGGCCACGCCTCGGGCGATGCCAATACCTGGCTGCACTGGGCGCTCTGGGCGCATGGCGGCAATCTGGTCGACAAGAGCGACAAGGTCGTCATCAACTCGCCGGAGACCGCCAAGGCGCTCGAATACGTGAAGGCGCTCTACGAGACCTTCATCCCGGGCACGGCCTCGTGGAACGACTCCTCGAACAACAAGGCCTTCGTGTCGGGCGAGCTGCACCTCACCTCGAACGGCATCTCGATCTATGTGGCCGCGCAGAAGGACAACAAGGCGGTCGCGGACGACATGAACCACGCCTATATGCCGGTCGGGCCGGTGGGTAAGCCGACCGAGCTGCACCTCGCGTTCCCGATCCTCACCTTCAACTTCACGAAGGCACCGAACGCCTGCAAGGCGCTCACCGCGTTCATGCTGGAGGCCGAGAACTACAATCCGTGGGTCGAAGGCGCGCAGGGCTATCTTTCGCACTTCCTGCTCGCCTACGACAACAACCCGGTCTGGACCGCCGATCCGAAGCGCACGCCTTATCGCGATGTGTCCAAGCGCACGCTCACGCCTGCGGGCGTCGGCTCGCTCGGTGAGAAGGCGGCGGCGGCGATCGCCGACTTCATCGTGGTCGACATGTTCGCGAACTACGCGACCGGCCGCGAGGACCTGAAAGGTGCGATCGCGGTGGCCGAGCGCCAGGCGCGGCGCATCTACCGCTAAGTCGAGCATTCGGGGCGGCGCACGTCGCCGCCCCGACACCACAAGAAGCGCGGGGCAGAACCGGCGCCCGAAAGGCCAACCAGGGGAGGACGACCATGTCGCAAGTCACCCGTCGTACGCTTCTTGGAAGCGCCGGCGTACTTGCCGCGAGCGGCCTTGTGGCCGGCTCGGGGCTCACCGAATGGGCGAAAGCCTGGGCGCAGGCCGCGCCCTGGAAGCCCGAGAAGGACGCGAAGCTCACGCTGCTGCGCTGGAAGCGTTTCATCCAGGCGGAAGAAGACGCGTTCATGCAGATCACGGCCGCCTTTACCAAGGCGACCGGCGTGCCGATCAACGTTGTCAACGAGTCGCTCGACGACGTGCAGCCGAAGGCCTCGGTCGCGGCGAATACCGGATCGGGTCCCGACCTGTTCTGGGGACTCTACTCGCTGCCGCATCTCTTCCCGGAGAAATGCGTCGAGGTGAGCGACGTCGCCGACTATCTCGGCAAGAAGTACGGCGGCTGGGTGCCGTCCGCCGTCACCTACGGCAAGAGCGGCAACAAGTGGATCGACATCCCGGTCGCCTACAACGGCAACGTGATGAACTTCCGCAAGGCCGCGAGCCAGAAGGCGGGCTTCAAGGAATTTCCGAAGACCACCGACGAGTTCCTCGCTTACGCCAAGGCCATGAAGGCGCAAGGCACGCCGGGCGGCATGGCGCTCGGTCATGCCTCGGGCGACGGCAATGCCTGGGTGCATTGGCTGCTCTGGGCGCACGGCGGCAATCTGGTCGACGCCAAGGACAAGGTGGTCATCAACTCGCCCGAGACCGCCAAGGCGCTGGAATACGGCAAGCAGCTCTATGAGACCTTCATTCCGGGTACCGCCTCGTGGAACGACTCCTCCAACAACAAGGCGTTCCTCGCGGGCGAAGTGCACTGGACCAACAACGGCGTCTCGATCTATGCGGCCGCCAAGGCGCAGAAGATGGCCGAGATGGAGTCCGATATCGACCATGCGCTGTGGCCGATCGGTCCGATCGGCAAGCCGACCGAGTTCCATATCGCGTATCCGATGCTGATCATGCGCTACTCGAAATTCCCGCAGGCCGCGAAAGCATTCATCGCGTTCACGATGGAAGCTGAGCAGCTCAATCCGTGGGTCGAGAAGTCGGTCGGCTATCTGACGCCCGGGCTCACGGCCTACGAGAAGAACCCGGTCTGGACCGCGGATCCCAAGCTCACGGTCTGCCGCGACGTCGCCAAGCGCACGCTCACGGCGGGCGGGCTCGGATCGGTGGGCGAGAAGGCCGCGGCTGCACTCGCGGACTTCATCGTGCTCGACATGTTCGCGAACTTCTGCACGGGTCGTGAGGACGTGAAGGGCGCGATCGCGGTGGCGGAGCGCCAAGCGCGGCGGCTCTATCGCTCGTCGTAACAAGAAAGGCGGGCGGCCTCGCGCCGCCCGCCCCCCCGCAGAGGTCATGTATGGCTGACGTAGCCCTCGAACGAAGCGCGGCCCGGCCGCCCATGCGCGAGATCACCGCGTGGGACCGGCTGAAGATCAACCGCAACTGGCTCGGCTTCTGGTTCATGCTGCCCGCCATGGGCTTCCTGATCCTGTTCCTGGCCTATCCGCTGGGCCTTGGGATCTGGATCTCGTTCACGGACGCGCGCATTGGGCGCGGCGGCGCCTTCGTCGGCCTCGAGAACTACGAGTGGCTGCTGGACGACTCGATCTTCTGGCTCTCGGTGTTCAACACGCTGCTCTACACGAGCGTCGCGAGCGTCTTCAAATTCGCGATCGGCCTCTATCTGGCGCTGCTGCTCAACCAGAGCATGCCGTTCAAGGCGCTGATCCGCGCCGCCGTGCTGATCCCCTTCATCGTGCCGACCGTGCTCTCGGCGCTCGCCTTCTGGTGGATCTTCGACGCGCAGTTCTCGATCATCTCGTGGTCGCTCAAGCAGCTCGGCCTGATCGATCAGAACATCAACTTCCTCGGCGACACCTTCTGGGCTCGCTTCTGCGTGATCTTCGCCAATATCTGGCGCGGCGTGCCGTTCGTCGCGATCACGCTGCTCGCCGGCCTACAGACCGTGCAGCCCTCGCTCTACGAGGCCGCCACCATCGACGGCGCCAGCCGCTGGCAGATGTTCCGTTACATCACCTATCCGCTGCTGACCCCGATCATCGCGGTGGTGATGACTTTCTCGGTGCTGTTCACCTTCACGGACTTCCAGCTGATCTGGGCGATGACCCGCGGCGGCCCTGTCAACGTCACGCATCTGATGGCGACGCTCTCGTACCAGCGCGCGATCATCGGCGGCTATCTGGGCGAGGGCGCCGCGATCTCGAGCGCCATGATCCCGTTCCTGCTCGCCGCCATCATGATCTCGTGGTTCGGTCTGCAGCGCCGCAAGTGGCAGCAAGGTGAGTCCAATGACTGACGCGCTCGCGACCAAGGCGATCGATCCGAAACGGATCCTCACCGCGACCTCGCCGACCGAGGATCACAGCGAGGGCATGAGCTATCTGGAGTCGCTGCCGCGGCGGCTGGTGACGCTCTATCTGCCGCTGACGCTCATCGTCATCGTGCTGCTGTTCCCGTTCTACTGGATGGCGCTCACGGCGATAAAGCCGGACGAGCAGTTGCTCGATCTCGACCGCTACAATCCGTTCTGGACCTGGACGCCGACGCTCAAGCACGTGGCGAAGCTGGTGTTCGAGAGCCACTATCCGCAATGGCTCTGGAATACGATGTATGTGGCGGTCGCCGCCACCGTGCTGTCGATCGTCGCCAGCGTGCTCGCCGCCTATGCGATCGTGCGGCTGCGCTACAAGGGCGCGCAATGGGTCGGCGGCCTGATCTTCCTCGCCTATCTGGTGCCGCCCTCGATCCTGTTCATCCCGCTGGCGACCGTGGTCTACCAGTACGGCCTGTTCGACACACCGTTCGCGCTGATCCTCACCTATCCGACGATCCTGATCCCGTTCTCGACCTGGCTGCTGATGGGCTACTTCAAGACCATCCCGTACGAGCTCGAGGAGTGCGCACTGATCGACGGGGCGAGCCGCTGGCAAATCCTGATGAAGATCGTGCTGCCGCTGGCGATTCCGGGTCTGATCTCGGCCTTCATCTTCTGCTTCACGCTGTGCTGGAACGAGTTCATCTACGCGCTCACGTTCCTCACCTCGGTCGAGAACAAGACGGTGCCGGTCGCGATCGTCAACGAGTTCGTCGACGGCGACATCTACCGCTGGGGCTCGCTGATGGCGGGCGCGCTGGTCGGCTCGCTGCCGCTAGTCATCCTCTACGCGTTCTTCGTCGAGCACTACGTCTCGGCCATGACGGGTGCCGTGAAGGAATAGCCGGGCCCCTTGTAGGGTGTGCTCGGCGGCCCGAGCGTCCCGCATTTGCGATAGCGATTGATCCGCCGAGCGCACGCGTGCAGCGCGAGCAGGCTCATTGCGTAGCTTCATCAGCCTCGGCGCGCTGAGCACACCCTACGATGTGGCCGAGACGCGCTCAGCCGCCGACGCGCACGCGCTTGGCGATCCGGTTCAGCCCGACAGGCGTGAGGCCGAGATAGCGCGCGAGGTCCTTCTGCGGGATGCGCTCGGCGAGCTCGGGCGTCTCCGAGACGAAGGCGCGGTAGCGCTCCTCGGGGCTGAGCGTGAGGAGCTCGCGCTCGCGCTTCTCCTTGCGCTCCGCGAAGATCATCAGCGCGCGCTGCATCAGGCTGCCCCAGGCGAGATGGCGATGCGCCAGCGCGTCGAGCGGTGCGAAGGGCATGCGCTCGACCGTGGTGGACTCGATCGCCACCGCCGAGAAGCTGGTGCGGCCGCCGGGCTGCAGGGCCGGGAAGCTCGCGAAGAACATGCCTTCGTGGATGAACGACTTCACCCATTCCTCGCCGTCCTCGCGCAAGTAGATGTTCTTCAGCAGTCCCCGACGGACCACGTAGATGAAGGGATGCTCCGACTCTTGCGTGAACAGGGTGCCGCGCGGCTCCAGCTCGATGACCCTGATCGAGTCGCGCATGGTGGCCCACTCCGGCAGCAGGCTGCCGGCGAGCTGCTCGAGCAGGGCCTGCGACGCGAGCGGTTCGCGATTGATCCGGGTTAATGCAGCATTCTGCGCGGCGCCTACCATGGCGCCCATGTTAGACGACTCGATACATGGCTTCCAGCCGACGGACGCGGATGTCGTCTCCACGACGAGGGAGACGATGGCGTCAGCGCGCTACGCATTCTTCATACACTTGCGGGCGACAGAGGAATGGCTGCGGCTCGCCCGCGCCGAGCGCCGGCGGATTGCCGAGTCCTGTCTCAGGGTCGCCACCGCGGGCACGCCGGGGCTTGCTTTGCGCCATTTCGACGCCGAGGCTTTCACGGCGGATTGTTCGGACGTCGTGCTCGCCGAAACGACCGATCCGCTGCTCTACTACGACTTCATGGAGCGGCTGCGCGACAGCGCTCTGCTGGCGCATCCGTATTTCGTGCTCGTGCGCATCGTGCCCGCGATCGAGGACGGGTATCGCGGCTTCGAGGAGCGGGACACTGGTTGCGCGACTCACTCCACCACGGACGTCTTCGCCTCACCGGTGACCTTGCGCTCGCGGTAGAGAATATAGAGGCCGGAGCCCGTGACGATGACGGCGCCGGCAAGCGTCCACTCGTTGGGAACGTCGGCGAACACCATGTAGCCGAGCAGGCTGGTCCAGACGAGCTGGGTGTAGATGAACGGCGCCAGCAGCGCGGGCGGCGCGAGCCGGTGCGCGATGATCAGCAGGTAGTGGCCGAGCGCGCCGAAGGCGCCGATCACGATCATCAGCATGACGATGAACCAGCTCTTCGGCGTGGTCCAGACGAAGTAGAGCATCGGCGTCATCACCACGGCGCCGACGAGGTTGGTGTAGAACAGCGAGGTCTCGGATGAGTCGGTGCGCGAGACCGCACGCGTGGCGATGTTGTAGAGCGAGTAGCAGATCGCGCTGATGACCGAGAGGATGGCGGCCGGGTGGATGCCGCCGAAGCCAGGGCGCGTCACCAGCAGCACGCCGAGAAACCCGACGCAGATCGCAATCCACCGGCGCCGGCCGACCTTCTCGCCGAGCATCGGCACCGAGAGGGCCGCCACGATGAAGGGCGTCGCGAACAGGATCGCGAGCGCCTGGTCGAGCTGCAGATAAATGAGAGCGAAGAAGTTGACGGCCGTGGAGGTGAGCAGCAGCACCGAGCGGCCGATCTGCAGGTAGGGCCGCGTGGTCCGCATCAGCCCGGGGTTCGTCCACGGGTTCGACAGGATCACGGACAGGACGAAGGCGCAGAAGTAGCGCGCCCACACGACCTGCAGCACGTCCATGTGGTGATTGAGATATTTCCCGGTCGTGTCGAGACAGGAGAACAGAGCGACGGCACCACACATCAGTGCGATGCCGGTGAGCCTCTGTCGCCGTTCCTGAGCCGGAGTGGTCGGTTTGGCCGGACTGCTCAATAGGTGGCCCGTCCGCCCGAGATGTCGAACACCGCGCCGGTCGTGAAGGAGTTCTCGGCGGAGGCGCAGAAGGCGACGAGCGACGCGATCTCCTCGACCTTGACGAAACGGGCGCGGGGAATCTTCGAGAGCATGTAGTCGATATGCTCCTGCTTCATCTGGTCGAAGATCGCGGTGCGCGCGGCCGCCGGGGTGATGCAGTTGACCGCGATGTCATGGCCCGCGAGCTCCTTGCCGAGCGACTTGGTGAGCGCGATCACGCCGGCCTTGGAGACCGAATAGGCGGACGCGTTCGGGTTGCCCTCCTTGCCCGCGATCGAGGCGATGTTGACGATGCGCCCATAGTTCTGAGCGATCATCAGCGGTACCACCGCGCGGCAGCAGTGGAACGGTCCGTCCAGGTTGATGCGCATCACCTGGTTCCAGCCGTCCAGCGGATATTCCCAGGTCGTCGTATTGGGGCCCGCGATGCCGGCGTTGTTCACCAGCACGTCAATGCGGCCGAGGGCCTTGACGGTATCGTCGCGGGCGCGCTCGACGTCCTTGAGATCGGTGACGTCACACGTCACGGCGGCAACGCGACCGCGCGCACCCAGTTCCTTCGCGGTCTTCTCGGCGAGCGCGAGATCGCGATCCCAGATCGCAACCGCAGCGCCCGAGTCGAGCAGCCGTTCGACGATTGCACGGCCAATGCCCTGCGCGCCGCCGGTGACGACCGCGATGCGGCCCGCGAAATCGTATTTGCTGGACATGGTACCTCCGCCCCTCGAGACGGCGCGCAACCTAGCGGCCGAGGCGCGCGCTGGCGAGCCTGACGGCTGCGGGGGTGCGTTGCAGCATGCTCATGCGTCGCCGCGGCGCGCCTGACCGAGGGTCCGCAGGTCGCCTGCTGCCTGCTCGACGAGCCACGTGCGGAAGCGGCGGATCTTGGGGGTGTTGGCGATCGCCTTGCGGCAGACGATCCAGTAGGCGAATTGCGCCGGAACCGCGTCAGGCAGCGGTCGCACCAGGCGGCCCGCGATCAGGTCGAGCGCCGCGAGGGCGGAGCGGGCGAGCGCGATGCCCTGCCCGGAGACAGCGGCATCGATGGCATGCGCGGTCTGGTCGAACACCGGGCCGCGGTCGATCGCCGGATTGGCGAGGCCGCGCTCGGCGAGCCACTCGCGCCAGCGGCTGCGGTCGCGATCGTGGATCAGCACATGGCGCGTCAGGTCGGCGACTTTCGCGATCTTCGGCCCCGCCTTCAGGAGCCCCGGGCTGCAGACCGGGAACAGCTCCTCGGCGCAGAGCCGCGTCACATGCAGGTCCGGCCAGTTGCCGTCGCCGTGACGCACCGCGAGGTCGATGTCCTCGCGTGCGAAGTCGACGTGCTGCATCGAGGCGCTGATGCGCAGGTCGAGATCCGGATGCGCCTGCGAGAAAGCGCCGAGCCGCGCCACCAGCCACTTGCTGGCGAAATTGGGCGAGACGCTCACGGTCAGCACCTTGCCGCGCCCGGCGCCGCGGATCAGCTCCTCGCCAGCACGCAGATGCGCCAGCGCGTCCTGCACATAGGGCAGATAGCGCTGTCCGGCCTCCGTGAGTGAAAGCCCGCGCGCACCACGCTCGAACAGCCGCAGGCCGAGCCGGTCCTCGAGCTCGCGGACCTGATGGCTGATGGCGCCCTGGGTCTGCCCGAGCTCCTCGGCCGCGCGCGTGAAGTTGAGCGTGCGCGCCGCCGCCTCGAAAGCGCGCGTCGCACTCAGCGAGGGTGGGATCCAGCGCATAAGCCAGTAAAATCGCTCATGAAGTCGGGCGCGAAGCACGCTATTTGCCGCACTTCGCTCTTCCAACACATAAAGCAATCTTCTGGCTCGCGGAAGGGCCGGCCACCCCCACCGCCCGCCGCGGGCGCCTGCGAAACCACGATCAGCCCTTCGCGCGCGCTGTCCTGTCGAGCGCCGCGCGCAATCCACGCGCCAGCTTTGCCGCATCATCGTGCGCCCAGAAGTGCATGAAGATGAGCCGCGGCTGTTCGGCGAGCATGTGGCTGTGGATCGCGGTCACCTCGATAGCGTTGTCTCGCAGTGCCTTGACGACCGGGTTCACTTCGTCGGCGGCGAGCACGAAATCTCCCGTGACCGCGGCTTTGCCGCCGCCGGTCGGCTGGAAGTTGATCGCGGTGGCGACG
Source organism: Pseudomonadota bacterium (assembly GCA_023404705.1). Taxonomy (GTDB): domain Bacteria; phylum Pseudomonadota; class Alphaproteobacteria; order Rhizobiales; family Xanthobacteraceae; genus FEB-22. The sequence continues at coordinate 12,814 of JAEYAU010000057.1, read as the reverse complement.
CCCATGGGACCCGGCGGGTTGATCTGCGCGCCGTGTTCCACGATGGCGTCCTGCCGCGGCACGCTGAATTGGTAGACGCCGCCGATGGCCTGCCCCTTGGCACCGAGAGTCTGCTCGAGCATTGCGGTGTCCAGATCCACGGTGGCCGGAGCGCCGGGTGCGACCGCGAGCGGCGTCTTCGATTGAGCAAGGGCCTCACGCAACCCGTCCGCCAGCGCCGCCGCATCTCCATGACCCGCGACGTGCATGTAGAAGGTCGCGGGAGTGGCGCGCAGGACGTGGTTGTGAACGGCCGTGATCTCGAGCCCGCGCTCGAGCAGCTTCGAGATGACCGGATTGATCTCGCTCTCGAGCAGAACGAGGTCGCCCATCAGCATCGCTCCGCCCTGAGCCGGCTTGAACGCGACCCACCCACCGAGCGCAAACGCCGGTTTGAGCGTGACGCCGTCGAGCGTGACCGTGAGGTCGGTGCGGGGGAAACCGTAGCGATGCACCTCGCCCGCGACGGTGGCGCTGCGTCCGAGCGCTTCGTCGACCTTCTTCCAGTCGGTTGTCTGAGCGTGGGCCGCGCCCGTGATGACGGCGAAGCAGCAGATCGCGAGGGAGCGAAGATGGATCATGGGAGGGTCTCCTTCTGGAAAACGCCCCCCTTCGTGTCGTTCGCAAGCTGGGCGAGCAGCCGGTCCACGTTGCCCCAGCGAATGCATCTCATGAACACGTCGACATAGCTGCCGGCCTTGGCGCCGAAATCGATGTGATAGGAGTGCTCGTACATGTCGAGCGCCAGGATCGGCACTGCGCCGGCGAGCGTGTGACAATGGTCGGCGGCCCACTGGTTCACGAGCTTTCGATCGCGCGGCGACCAGGAGAGCAGGACCCATCCGGAGCCGCCGCCGAGTGCCTTGCCCATGGCGGCGAACTCCGCGCGCCACTTCTCGAAGGAGCCGAAGTCGGCCGCGATACGGTCGCGCAAGTCGTGCGCGGGTTCGCTCTCGTCGCCGAGACCGTCGAAGAACAACTCGTGCAGGATCATGGAGTTCATCGCGATCAGCTGCTCGCGCTTCAAGCCGTTGATCACGAAGCCGGGCGCGCTCGCGAAATCGAGCTCGGCAAGCCTCTCGTCGATCGCGTTGAGCCGCTTCACGGCGCCGCCGTAATTATTCTCGTAGTGGCTAATGATCAGCGGCTCGGACATGCCGCGGATTCGGGCGGGATCGCAGGAGAGAGGCTTCATCTGGTAGGGCATGCGATGCTTTTCCTCAGCGGAGAACCTTGATCTCGATCTTGTCGAAATGAGTGACACTGTCGGTCTTGGTCCAAAGCCCCACCTTGCCCGCGGCCCTGAATGTGCCGTCCTTCGTCGTGGTGAGCGCTCGGCCGTCGAGCGAGACCGCGAAGCGGTCGCGTTCGGCCCGCAGCGCGAGCGTGTGCCATTGCCCCGTCGCGATCTTCGTATCGGCGCTTGCGAGCTGCTCCCGCTTGCCGCGGACGACGCGGTAGAAGCGGACATTGCCCTCCAGCGCGTTGGCGCGGGCCACGTAATAGTTGTCGGGATTCTGGTAGCGGAGCACGACGCCGCCGGCCCGGTCGACTTTTCCGGACACGGGCTTGAACCGCGCCGATATCTCGGCGTCGGTCGCATCGACCGGGTCGTAGATCGCCAGCGGAAAGCGGTAGTCGGTCGTATCCGCGCTCAGTTGCGCCAGAGCCTTGCCGCCCGATGCGCTGTCGTCGCGCACGACTTCCCAGCGGCCTTGCGGCCCCGATCCCGTGCGCGCGAATGAGAAGCGTGGGGGCGGCTGCCCGAGCCCGGCGTCGCCGAAATCAATGCTCTGCGCGGTGGCAGGCGAGATGGTGGCCGCGCCGAGGAACGCAGCGAAAGCCAGAATCGAGGTCGGGCAAACTCGCGACAAGGTGCGTCCTTGTGTGGAACAGGACGCGATGCTTCGGCATGTCGCCTCGTGGGGAGATCGCTATCCCCAGTTACGAACAATGTGGCGAAGCTGTCGCTTCGCGTCAACGTCTGTCCGCGATGCTCGTGATCTTACAAGCGCGTCATCGACGGCGGACCGATCACATTTACGAGACTGCAGCGACGTCGCGCTGATGCTCCGGGCAGCGGTGAACCTCGATTGTGACATGCGAGAGGTTCGCGAGACCCTCCAGGCGAGCCCGGTAGGCTTCGGGAGGCTGCGGCATATCGGAAACGATCGAGGCGATCACGGCCGCATGACCAGGGCCGACGCGCCAAAGGTGCAGATCACTCACGCTGTCGGCGTCGGTCTCGAGTCGGCGGCGAATCTCCGCGCTCAAAGCCGGGTTCGGGACCATGTCGAGCAGCACCGCACCGGAGCCGCGGATCAATCCAATGGCCCAGATCATGATCACGAACGCGCCGACTATTCCGACGGCGGCATCCATCCAGATCCAACCGAAAGCGCCGGCCGAGAGCAATGCCGCAATGGCAAGCACGGAGGTGAGGGCATCGGCCAGGACATGCAGATAGGCCGAGCGCAGGTTGTGGTCGGCGCCGCGAACATGATCGCTCGAATGGTAATGGTGGTGGTGGTCATGATCGTGGCGGTGATGATCGTGGCCCGAATGGGCATGGCCGGAATGGGCATGGCCATGATGTCCATGGTGATCATGATCCTCCCGCAGCAGCCAGGCGCTCGCGAGGTTGACGACAAGGCCAAGGCTCGCGATGGCGATGGCTTCGCGGTAGCCGATCGCGACCGGCGAGAAGAGGCGCACGATCGACTCGTAGCCGATGAAGGCCGCGATGACGGCGAGCACCACCGCGCTCGCGAAGCCGGCGAGCTCGCCCACCTTGCCGGTGCCGAACGAGAAACGCGGATCATCGCTGTGACGGCGCGCAAAGCGATACGCGAAGGCGGCGATGCCGAGTGCGGCCGCGTGAGTCGCCATGTGCCAGCCGTCGGCCATCAGGGCGATGGAGCCGTACACGGCGCCGCCAATGATCTCGCCGAACATCATGACGAGGGTCAGCAGGACGACGATCCACGTCCTGCGTTCGTTGCGTTCATGACGATCGCCCAGGAAGGCATGGCTGTGCTGCCAATGGTGAATCGAATGGCGATGCATGCTGTCTTCCTTTGGCATAGGCCGTTCTTGGGAAATGGTCATGTCGCGGCGAGGTTCCAAGTGCGCCCGCCGGCCGCAGGCACGCCGAAACCCTCATGAAATCGCTTCGAGGGGCAATGAATGATTTCGATGCCGGTTCAATCCGATAGCGATTGACACCCTGAAACCCCTTCGCCACATTCGGCGCATGGGGATTGCGATCTCCCCACGAGGCGACACGCCCAAGAATCGCGTCCTGTCTCGCACACAAGGGCGCACCATGTCGTCACTCAACTCGATCTCCATCGACAAGCTCGCGCGTCTCATCGGCCGGCCCGACTGCCCGGCGCTGATCGACGTGCAAATCGACGAGGACTTCGCGGCCGATCCGCGCCTTATTCCGGGCGCCGTCCGAAGGCCCTTTCGGGCCGTCGCCGAATGGGCCCCGCAATTCGCCGGCCGCAGCGCGGTCGTGATCTGCCAGAAGGGGCTCAAGTTGAGCCAGGGCGTCGCCGCCTGGCTGCGGCACTCCGGGATCCCGGCGGAATCGCTCGAGGACGGCGCGCTCGGCTGGGCGAAGGCCGGGCTGCCGATGGTGCCGGAAGCAGCGCTCCCGCCGCGCAATGCGCAGGGCAACACCGTATGGGTCACGCGCGCGCGGCCGAAGGTCGATCGCATCGCCTGCCCCTGGTTGATCCGCCGCTTCGTCGACCCGAACGCGGTGTTCCTCTTTGTGGCGCCCGCCGAGGTGATGGGCGTCGCGGATCGCTTCGGCGCGGCGCCTTTCGACATCGAGGGCGACAATGTGTTCTGGAGTCATCGCGGCGAATTGTGCACCTTCGACGTGATGGTGCAGGAGTTCGGCCTGAAGACACCGGCGCTGATGCGCCTCGCTATGATCGTGCGCGGCGCCGATACGGCGCGGCTCGATCTCGTGCCGGAGGCGCCAGGGCTGCTCGCGGCTTCGCTCGGCCTCTCGCGCATGTATTCGGACGATCTCGCCCAGCTCGACGCGGGCCTCGCGCTCTACGACGCCTTCTATCGCTGGTGCCGGGACGCGACCGACGAAACGCACAACTGGCCGACGAAGCGGCCCGGAGCCTGAAGCATGGATGATGTTGCGGCGAGCTCCCGGGTGCGCGAAGGCCACGGTGTCACGCTGAAGGAAGCCTTGCGGGTCTGGTCGCAGGTCGCGATGCTCTCCTTCGGCGGGCCGGCCGGTCAGATCGCCGTGATGCACCGCATCCTCGTCGAGGAGCGGCGCTGGATCGGCGAGCACCGGTTCCTGCACGCGCTCAACTACTGCATGCTGCTGCCGGGCCCGGAAGCGCAGCAGCTCGCCACCTATATCGGCTGGCTCATGCATCGCACGCTCGGCGGCATCATGGCGGGCGTGCTGTTCGTGGTGCCCGGCGTCATCTCGATCATGGTGCTGAGCATCATCTACGCGCTCTACGGCAAGGTCGCGATCGTCGCCGCGCTGTTCTTCGGCTTGAAGGCCGCGGTGCTCGCGATCGTGCTGCAGGCCGTCGTGCGGGTCGGATCACGGGCGCTGAAGAACCAGATCATGATCGGCCTCGCGGCCGTCGCCTTCGTCGCGATCTTCTTCTTCGGCGTGCCGTTCCCGATCATCGTGCTGGGCGCGGGACTCGTCGGCCTCGTCGGCGGCTATGCGGGACTCGACGCGTTCAAGGCGGGCGGCGGCCACGGCGCGTCGCAGTCCGGCAAGCTGGTCGAGGACCGCGATGCGCTGCTCGGCGAGGAACTGCCGTCGCATGCGCGTCCGACCGTCGCCCGCGCGTTGCGCGTTGCCGCCATCTGTCTCGCGCTCTGGCTCGTTCCGGTGGTGCTGCTCGTCACCATGCTGGGGCCGAACCATGTGTTCAGCCACATCGCGACATTCTTCTCGACCATGGCGGTGGTCACCTTCGGCGGCGCCTATGCGGTGCTGGCCTATGTGGCGCAGCAGGCGGTCGACACCTATGGCTGGCTGTCCGCGGGCGAGATGCTCGACGGCCTCGGCATGGCCGAGACCACGCCGGGCCCGCTGATCATGGTGCTGCAGTTCGTCGGCTTCATGGGCGCGTTCCGCGACCCCGGCGTGCTGTCGCCGCTCGCGGCCGGTGTGCTCGGCGGTTTGCTGGCGACCTGGGTCACCTTCGTTCCATGCTTCCTGTTCATCTTCCTCGGCGCGCCGTTCATCGAGGTGCTGCGCGGCAATCGTGCGCTGCACGGCGCGCTCTCGGCGATCACGGCAGCGGTCGTCGGCGTAATCCTCAATCTCGCGATCTGGTTCGCGATCCACACGCTGTTCCGGCAGACCGTCCCGGTGCGCACATGGGGCCTCGATTTCAGCGCGCCCGTGCTCGCCAGCGTCGACCTCTGGGCGCTCGCGCTGTCAGCGGCCGCGATCGTGGCGATGTTCTGGTTCCGGATCGGCATGATCCGCACGCTGGTCGGCACGTCCGCCGCCGGGATCCTGCTCTATCTGGCCGGGGCGCTCGGCTGACGGATCGCACGTCCGGCTCAGTTCTTGCGCAGCTCCAGCCCCACGCCCTTGTTGACGAAGCGCAGCGTGTAGGCGCGGCGGAAATCGAGATTGGGGCGGATCACGCCGGCCTTCGCCATCTTGTCGAAAAAGTTCGCCATGCGGGCTTCCGTCATGGCGCCGATGCCGAGGCGGAGCGCGTCGCCCGAGTCGACGATGCCGTATTCCTTCATGCGCTCGACCGAGGTCGCGATCAGCGCGTCCGTCATCAGCGGGTTGTGGCGCTTGATGAGAGCATTGGCGGCCGAGTTGTCGCCGTACAGATAGTTGTACCAGCCGATGATCGAGGCATCGACGAAGCGCTGCACCAGCCCGGGCTTCGTATCGACCATGTCGCGGCGCGTCTCGAGCAGGGTCGAGTAACCGTTGAAGCCGTGATCGGCGAGCAGGAAGACGCGCGGCCGCAGGCCGCTGGTGCGCTCGATCACGAACGGCTCCGACGTGACATAGCCTTGTGTGGCGGAGCGCTGGTCGGAGAGGAAGGCCTTGAAGTCCGGCGTATAGGCCTTCACGTTTGCCTCGCGGAAGCCGAACTCCGAGCGCAGCCACTGGAAGAAGGTGGCGCGGCCTTCTTTCGAGAGATAGAGGGTGAGCTCCTTCAGGTCCGTGAACTTCTCGGTGCCCTTCACGGGATGCACGAGCAGGGCCTGCGGGTCCTTCTGGAAGAAGGCGCCGACCACCACGGTGGAGTCGTTGCGCCCCACGCCCGCGAAGGCGTCGAGCGAGTTGGCGCTGATGTAGAAGTCGATGCGCCCGCCCGTCAGCAGGATGTGGTTGTCGACTTGCGGTCCGCCCGGCGCAATCGAGACGTCGAGGCCGTAGCGCCGATAGGTGCCGTCGGCGAGCGCCTGATAGAAGCCGCCATGCTCGGCCTGGGCGAGCCAGTTGGTCGCGAACGTTACCTTGTCGCCGCCCGGCGCCGGTTGCGCGGCGGCGCTGCTGATTGCAAGGCCGAGGGCGAGCATGCTCGCCTGCACCCATCTCATTCCCGCCTCCTCGTCGCGACTCGGGCCCGACCATAGGCGAGGGGAGCGCCCTTGACGAGGCACCGCTTGCCGGGCGCGCATGCGGGTCATACGGTCGCAACCCACGAGGGAGACCGATGCTGCCGAAACGCGACTATCTCGACATGAGCTGGCAGGATTTCGCCGATACATCGCGTTGGATCGCGGTGCTGCCGGTCGCGGCCGTGGAGCAGCACGGGCCGCACCTGCCGCTCGGCGTCGATACGTTCATCGCCGAAGCCTACCTCGCCGAAGCGCTGAGACTGTTGCCCGACACAGTGCCGGCGACGTTTCTGCCGGTGCAGCGCATCGGCCAGTCCGAGGAGCATCTCGCGTTTCCGGGCACGCTGACGCTCGCTGCGGACGCTGCCAAACGCGCCTGGACCGACATTGCCGAAAGCCTCGCGCGCGCCGGCATCCGCAAGCTCGTGATCGTGTCGAGCCATGGCGGCAATACCCAGGTCGTCGACCTGATCGCGCGCGATCTGCGCGCGCGGCTGCGCATGCTGGTGGTCGCCGCCTCGTGGCACCGGTTCGGCTATCCGGACGGGCTGTTCGATCCGGCCGAGCGCAAGCACGGCATTCACGGCGGCGACATCGAGACCTCGATCATGCTCGCGGCCCGCCCGGATCTCGTGCGCCTGGAGAAGGCCGCCGATTTCACGCCCGCGACCATCGCGATGGAGAAGGAATTCCGCTACCTCGCGGCCTATCGTCCGACCGCGATCGGCTGGATGAGTCAGGACCTGAACGCGAGCGGCGCCGTCGGCAATGCGACGCTGGCGAGCGCCGAGAAGGGAAAGGCCGCGATTGCGCACGGCGCGCGGGCCTTCGTGGAGCTGCTGGCGGAGGTGGATCGCTTCGATCTGGCGCGGCTCGCGAAGGGGCCGTTGGAGTAGGGGCAAGACTCTGACTCGTCATCCCGGAAGCCGCGCAGCGGCTGTCCGGGATCCATAACCCCGGTGGTCGCGATACGGATCGACAGGGGGTATGGATCCCGGCTCTCGCTTCGCTCGGCCGGGATGACGACGGAGACCCTACTGCTCAAACCTCGCGATGAACCAGCGCAGCAGCTTGATCCAGATCTCGTCCTTGCCGATCTGGTCCTCGTAGCCGTGCTCGAGGTTGGGGTTGTCGTTCACCTCGATGACGACGAAGCCCGAATCCGTCTGCTTGATGTCGACGCCGTAGAAGCCTTGGCCGACCGGGCGGGCGGCGCGCACCGCCATGTCGATCACCTCGGGCGGCGCCTGCGCGAGATCGAAAGTGCGCATGCCGCCTTCGCGCGCGGAGCCGTCGGAGCCATGCTTGACGATCTGCCAGTGGCCGCGCGCCATGCGGTACTGGCAGACGAACAGCGGCTCGCCTGACAGGACACCGACGCGCCAGTCGAATTCGGTAGGCAGGAAGCGCTGCGCCAGCAGGAGGTCGGTCTCCTCGAACAGCTCGTCGGCGATGCGGCGCAGCTCCTCGGCGCTGTTCACCTTGAAGACGCCGCGCGAGAAGGAGCCGTCCGGGATCTTCACGACCAGCGGCAGGCCGAGCTCGTCCATCGCCCTCGGCAGGTCCGCGGTCTCGGCCAGGATCATGGTCTGCGGCATCGGCACCTGGTTCTGGCCGAGCAGCTCCATGAGGAACACCTTGTTGGTGCAGCGGATCATGGAGATCGGATCGTCGATCACCGGCATGCCTTCGTGCCAGGCGCGGCGCGCGAAGCGATAGGTGTGATTGTCGATCGAGGTGGTCTCGCGGATGAACAGCCCGTCGTATTCGGCGAGCTCGCCGAGCTCGCGCCGGGTGATCGGCTCGACATCGACCGAGAGGCGCTCGGCGATGCGTGCGAAATGCTTGATCGAGGAGACCGAGGAGGGCGGCAGCTTCTCGTTCGGGTCATGCAGCACCGCGAGGTCGTATTTGGCGATGCTGCGCGCCTTCGGGTCGCGCCATTCGCGCTTGGTGTGCTTGTGCAGGGCCTCGCGCAGGAAGTCGGCCTCTCCATTGGCGAGCCGCGTGATGGTGCGCGGGCGGATGCGCTCGATCGAGAGCCAGGGGCCGGGCTCGACCGTCACCTCCAGCGCAGGGCAGCGGAACGCGTCGAACAGGGCGCGGCCGAAGCCTTCGAAGCGGGGGTCGCGGGCGATGCCGAAGCAGACCAGCAGCTTGAACTCGGCCTCGGGCTGGAAGCCGACGCGGCGGGCGCAGCGGTTGAGCTCGTCCTCCAGCTCGGGCAGCGCGTGCTCATAGAGCTTGGTCTCGCGCAGCTCCAGCATGGTCTCGACGCTGGGCACGATGCGATGGCCGCGCGCCTCCGCCAGCAGCGAGGCGTAGTAGCCCTTCGACTGGTACGCATAGGAGCGCGACAGGTTGAGGAGCTTCGGCCGCGCCATCTCGAACAGCCGCGGACGCGCGAGGTAATCGCTCGTCGTGATCACCTTGTGCGGGGTTTCGGCGTTCGGGAAGTCCTTGGGCTGGTCGACAAGAATGACCCAGCCGGTCATGAAGAGAGCCCTTTCCGGAACAACCGCGCGATATCTCGCGCAGGCGTTCACTTATCCTCCGACTCAACGCTGTCAAGGAAGTGCGGCCGAAATGGTTCACGCACATTTCATAGGACAGGCGCGTCAGCGCGCGCGGGTGGCCGGCCGTGCGAGCGGCTTCTCGTAGCGCAGCGCCGGCGCGCCGTCCTCGTAATAGGCGGCGTAACGGCCGAACCGCCGGTAACCCGCGCGCTCATAGAGGCGGATGGCGCGGCGGTTCCTCTCGTTCACCTCGAGACGAATGGATGTGGCGCGCCGCGTCCGCGCGGCCTTCTCGGCGGCGGCGAGCAAGGCGGTGCCGATGCCGCGCCCGGCTGCGCGCGGATCGACCAGGATCGAGTAGAGCCGGCCGATGACGGAAGTCGTGCGGAACAGGACCAAGGCATAACCGGCCGGGCGGCGGTCGTGCACCGCAACCAGAAGCGCGGCGCTCGGGCTCCTGATCAGCCGGCGCAGGCCGCGGCGGCTGAGACGGTCCGTGGCGAAGATCTCGGCCTCGAGTTCCAGCAGCGCGTCGAGATCGCTCTCGCGCGCCGCGCGGACCCTGATCCTGGCAATGCGTTTGCGGGCGGGAGCGCGGGACATTGCGGCCCAATATGCGAGCGGATGCGCGGCCGGCAAGCCGCGCGTTGCCGGGACCACTGGCGGGTCCCGATGACATTTGCGCGACGTCGGGGTGGCTGGACACAGCCCCGAATGTTACATTATAACATCTGCGAATTTGGCACAGCCATGGCGACACATCATCATCACGATCACGGGGAGGCGCACCCCCATCACCACCATCATCCGGGGCATGCGCACCCGCCCGCGACCCTGTCGCCGTCGATCCTGCGCCAGTCGCTGGGGCAGCGGCTCGCCATCGCGGCGCTGTTTGTCGCGGCGCTGTGGCTCGCGGTCTACTGGGCCATCGGGTGAGTCATGAGTGCGGCGCTGGCCTTCAAGGATCTGACGCTCGGTTATGACCGCCATCCGGCGGTGCATCACCTCGACGGCGAGGTCGCGCAGGGCGCGCTGATCGCCGTGGTCGGGCCGAACGGCGCCGGCAAGTCGACGCTGTTCAAGGGCATCGTCGGCGTGATCAAGCCGCTCGCCGGGCAGATCGATCTCGGCGGGCTCACGCCGCGCGACATCGCTTATCTGCCGCAGGCCGCCGACATCGACCGCTCGTTCCCGATCAACGTGTTCGACATGGTCGCGATGGGGCTGTGGCGGCGCACCGGCCTGTTCGGCGGCATCGGCCGCGGCGAGCGCGACAAGGTGCAGCACGCGATCGCGGCCGTCGGGCTTTCGGGCTTCGAGGAGCGGCCGATCGGCACGCTGTCGGGCGGGCAGATGCAACGCACGCTGTTCGCGCGCCTGCTGCTGCAGGAGGCGCGCGTGATCGTGCTCGACGAGCCGTTCAGCGCGATCGACACCAAGACCGCGGCCGACCTGTTCGATCTCGTGCGCCGCTGGCACAGCGAGAAGCGCACCGTGATCGCGGCGCTGCACGACCTCGACCTCGTGCGCTCGAGCTTCCCGGAGACGCTGCTGCTCGCACGCGAGCCGGTCGCCTGGGGCCCGACCGCCGCCGTGATGACGCCCGAGAACCTCCTGAAAGCACGGCGCATGTGCGAGGCCTTCGACGAGGCCGCCACCGAATGCGCGGCGTGATCCTGATCGGACTCAGTTCCGTTCGTTCCCGCGTAAGCGGGGACCCAGGGCCGCGAGCGCGAGCCTGTCGCCCTGGATGCCCGCTTTCGCGGGCACGAACGGAGTGTGGGCCAAACTCATACAAATCATGATCTACGATACGCTTATCGCACCCTTCGCCGAGTTCGATTTCATGCGCCGTGCGCTGGTCGGCACCACGGCGCTGGCTCTCGGCGCCGGGCCGGTCGGCGTGTTCCTGATGCTGCGGCGGATGAGCCTCGTCGGCGACGCCATGGCGCATGCGATCCTGCCGGGCGCGGCGGTCGGCTTCCTGTTCGCGGGGCTCAATCTCTTCGCCATGACGGCGGGCGGCCTGATCGCGGGCTTCGTCATCGCGGTGCTCGCCGGCCTGGTGGCGCGCACCACGGAGCTGAAGGAGGATGCTTCGCTCGCGGCCTTCTTCCTGATCTCGCTCGCGGTCGGCGTCACCATCGTGTCGATCAAGGGCACGAACGTCGACCTGCTGCACTTCCTGTTCGGCAGCGTGCTCGCCCTCGACAACGAGACGCTGCTGCTGATCGCGACCATCACGACCATCTCGCTCGTCATGCTGGCGCTGATCTACCGGCCGCTCGTGCTGGAATGCGTCGATCCGGGCTTCCTGCGCTCGGTCAGCCGCGCCGGCGGGCCAGCGCATATCGCGTTCCTGGCGCTGGTGGTGATGAACCTGGTCGGCGGCTTCCAGGCGCTCGGCACGCTGCTCGCGGTCGGGCTGATGATGCTGCCCGCCGTGGTGGCGCGCTTCTGGGCGCGCGACATCACGGCCATGGTGCTGATCGCGATCGTCACGGGCGCGGTCTCGGGCGCGGCTGGCCTGCTCATCTCGTTCCACGCGCGCATCCCGTCCGGCCCCGCGATCATCCTGGTCGCGGGCGGCCTCTATGCGGTCTCGGTGCTGTTCGGTCGTTACGGCGGCGTCGTGCGACAGCTGATGCCGCGCCGTCATCTCGAAGCCTGAGCGGAGGACTTCATGCTGCGTCTCGCTGCGCTCCTGCTGTCGCTCTGTCTCGCCGCGCCGGCCGTCGCGGAGGAAAAGGTGAAGGTGGTCGCCACCTTCTCGATCCTCGGGGATATGGTGCGGAACGTGGGCGGCGATCGCGTGGAGCTCACGATCCTGGTCGGCCCGAACGCGGATGCGCATGTCTATGCGCCGACGCCGGCCGACGCGAAGACTCTGGCGGCCGCGAAGCTTGTGGTCACCAACGGCCTCGGCTTCGAAGGCTGGATCAACCGGCTCGTGAAGGCCTCGGCCACGAAAGCCACCGTGGTGGCCGCGACGAAAGGCATCAAGGCGCGCCAAGCGGAAGGCGGGCATGACCATGCCGAGTCCGATCCGCACGCCTGGCAATCCGTGGCCAATGCGAAGATCTATGTCACGAATATCCGTGACGCGTTGAGCGCAGCCGACCCGGCCGGCAAGGCGAGCTATGAGGCGAATGCCAGTGCTTATCTCGCGAAGCTCGACGCGCTCGAGGCCGAGGTGAAAGGCGAGGTCGCCAAGATCCCGGCCGACCGGCGCAAGGTGATCACGACGCACGATGCCTTCGGCTATTTCAGCGCAGCGCATGGCATCGCCTTCGTGGCGCCCCAGGGTGTCTCGACCGAGTCGGAGGTGGCGGCCAAGGACGTCGCCGCCATCATCACCCAGATCCGAAAGCAGAAGATCCCGGCCGTGTTCCTCGAGAACGTCACCGACCCGCGCCTGCTCAAGCGCATCAGCCAGGAGAGCGGCGCCCGCATCGGCGGCACGCTCTACTCGGACGCGCTGACCGACCCGAAGGGCGATGCGCCGAGCTACATCGACATGATCCGCCACAATGTGAAGCAGCTCGCGACCGCGCTGATGAGCTGAGACGCTCGTAGGGTGTGCTCGGCGCGCCCAAGGCCCTCGCCGTCGTTCTCTGGGCCCATTCGCGCCGAGCGCACGCGTGCTGAGTCCGTACGCG
>JAEYAU010000278.1 GCA_023404705.1 Pseudomonadota bacterium | reverse complement strand
CGCGGTCGCGGCCAGCGCGGCGGCGCCGGCCGGACCGAGGCGTTTCAACAGCGCAGGGCCTACGAGAAAGAACACCAGCACCTCGGCCGCGACCGCTTCCGACCACAGCACGCTGCTCGCCGCCGTGCCGACGCCCGCCGCGGTCCAGCGGATCACCGAGAACGCATCGTGCATCGCGTGGCTGCCATAGATCAGCGCCGCGACCACGATCACATTGCGGAATGCCGGGATCGCCAGCAGTTCGCGCACGCCACCGAGCACCGACTGCGCCTGCACGTCCGCGGCGCGTTCCGCGCGCGCCTCGACGCCCGGCACCAGCGCGGTCGCGAACACGGCGCCCGTGAGCAGCGCCGCATGCATCCAGACGATCGCGGTGAGCTCGGCATGGCCGAGCACCTGCCCGATCGCGAGCGTGCCGACGATGAAGGCCGCCGAGGCCGCGCCGCGCACATAGCCGTATTCGAAGCCCTCGCGCTTCGCGGCCTGCAGCGCCAGCGCGTCCGCCAGCGTCGTGATCGGCGCAAGCGCGGCCGCCTGCGCCAAATGGATCGTCAGCAGCAGCGCAAAGCCTTGCGCGCCGATCAGCCCGAGCGCGGTCGCCACGGCCAGCGCCGCGCATATGGCGAGCACCGCGCGCAGTGCGCCCACGAGGTCTGCAACGCGTCCCGCCAGTGGCCCCGCCACCAGCCGTACCGCGGTTCCAAGGCCGAACATCAGCCCGAGTTCCTCGGCGCTGAGCCCGCGCGCCTCGAAGAAGCGCGGCCAGAACGGCGAGGCAACGCCGAACGCCGCATACATCGCGGCGTAGAGCACGATGAAGGCCGGCAAGGCGCGGAGCGATGCTGCCATGAACTGACTGTAGCACGCGCGCGATGTACGCTCGCAAAGCTGTGTCTTGCGCTCGCCTGCGCGCGGCGGTGAGATGCCGCCACTCCCACAATCCGAGAGGCCCGCGATGCCCGGTTCCCACGGCAATTTCGTCTGGTACGAGCTGATGACCACCGATCCGGAGGCGGCGAAAAGATTCTACGGCACTGTCGTCGGCTGGACTCTGCAGGAGATGTCCAATGCCGGCATGCCCTACACGATCCTCATGGCGGGCGATCAGATGGCGGCCGGCCTCATGGGCATGCCGCCCGAGGCGAAGGGCGCGCCGCCGAACTGGATGGGCTATGTCGGCGTCGATGACGTCGACGCCGCCTGCGAGAAAGTGAAGAGCCTCGGCGGCAGCGTGCACATGCCGCCGCGCGACATCCCCAACATGGGCCGCTTCGCGGTGCTGACGGATCCGCAGGGCGCCTTCTTCTCGGTCTACAAGGGCAATAATGAGGGGCAGGCGCTGCCCGCCATGGACGCGCCGCGCCGCATCGGCTGGCACGAGCTCTATGCCAACGACTGGGAGAAGCTCTTCGCGTTTTACTCCGCGCTGTTCGGCTGGCAGAAGGCCGAGGCGGTGCCGATGGGCGAGATGGGCGTCTACCAGATCTTCTCCTACGCGGGCGACACGCGCGGCGGCATGTTCAACAAGCCGAAGGAGATCCCGGTCTGCTTCTGGCTCTACTACTTCACGGTGCCCGACTTCGACGCCGCCACGGGACGCGTCACCTCGGCGGGCGGCAAGATCATGAACGGCCCCATGCAGGTCCCGGGCGGCTCCTGGATCGTGCAGTGCCAGGATCCGCAAGGCGCCATGTTCGCGCTGGTCGGGCAGAAGTAGGACGCGGCGCCGTCTCGGCTACTCCGGCAGATGGTGCAAGCATGGGTCGAGCTGGATGTGGTCCGGCCCGCGCGGGATATACGAGCCGGTCAGCACCGCGATCTCGCCGACCTTGCGTCCGTTGGTCTCGTAGCTGACGCACAGCACGTGTGGGTCGGGCGCGCGGCACATCGCCAGATAGGCGAGCGCGCCGTCGTGGCGCACCAGCGTGAGCGTGCCGACCACCTCGATGGTGACGAGCTCGCCTTCCTTCCAGTCGAGTTTCTCGATCGCGCGGCGCAACTCGCCGCAGGTCGCGCGGAACGAGGGCGCGGGCTGCGCGCTCGCGGGCGCTGAGGGAAGCAGGATCGCGGCGAGCAGGAGGGCGAGGAGGGGGCTCAGGGGACGCTCCATCAACGGATAACGCTGATGTGGCGCGCGAACGCGGCCGCTCTGTGACGTCCGGCGAAAGCGCGCCGCCGCATGGCCGTCATGATTTGACCGCGCTTCCTCCGCGTGCTTCTGCGTGCGGCGCCAAACGCCGGGAGCCAGAATGAAACGCCGTGACATCGTGAAAGCCGGGCTTGCGGCCGGCGCAACTGTGCTCGCCAAGCCTGCCATCGCGCAGAGCGCGCCGACGCTGCGCTGGCGCCTGCAGTCGAGCTATCCGACCTCGCTCGACACGCTGCACGGCGCCTGCGTCTATCTCTCCAAGGCGGTGGCGGAAGCGACAGACGGCAAATTCCAGATCGACGTGTTCGCGGCCGGCGCCATCGCGCCGCCGCTCGGCGTCGCCGACGCGGTGCAGACCGGCGTGGTCGAAATGGGCTACACGGGCTCCTACTTCTATATCGGCAAGGATCTGAGCTTCGTCTTCGGCATTGGCATGCCGTTCGGGCTCAACAGCCGCGCGCAGAGCGCGTGGTTCTATCACGGCGGCGGCATCGATCTGCTCAATGCGTTCTACGCGCGCTTCAACATCCACAATCTGCCGGGCGGCAACACCGGCACGCAGATGGCGGGCTGGTTTCGCAAGGAGATCAAGAGCGTCGCCGATCTTTCGGGCTTGAAGATGCGCATCGGCGGGCTCGCGGGCCGCATTCTGCAGAAGTTCGGTCTCGTCCCGCAGCAACTCAGCGCCGCCGACACCTATAGCGCGCTCGAGCGCGGCACCATCGATGCGGCCGAATGGGTCGGTCCCTATGACGACGAGAAGATCGGCTTCCAGCGCATCGCGCCCTACTACTACTATCCGGGCTTCTGGGAGGGGAATTCCGCGCTCTCCTTCTTCATCAATCTCGCAAAGTGGCGCGACCTCCCGCCGCGCTATCAGTCGATCCTGTCGACCGCTGCCATGGCGGCCGCGCAGGACATGCAGGCGAAGTACGACGCGCAGAATCCTTTGGCCTTGCGCCGCCTCGTTGCCGCCGGCGCGCAGCTGCGCCCGCTGCCGACCGAGGTCTTTCTCGAAGCCTTCCGCGCCGCCGAGGAGCTCTACCGCGAGACCTCCGCGCAGAATCCGGGCTTCAAGACCCTCTACGATCACGTCACGGCCTTCCGCCGCGACGCCTACCAATGGCAGCAGGCCTCCGACTTCGCCTATGACGCGATGATGATCCAGGCGCTGCGGCAGAGAGGGTAGCAAGGCGCTAACGGCGCGGCACACTCCGCGCGCCCTCTCCCCCGCCTGCGGGGGAGAGTTGGAGAGGGGGCGCCGCTTGCTCAGAGTTTGCGGCAAGAGCCCCCTCTCTGTCTCTCCCCCGCAAAGCGGGGGAGAGGACCATGTGGCACCGCACGTCGCCGCGCAGCCGCCGGAGTGCTCGTCACCCGCCCGCCCGATTCCACCCGCGCCCCGCATCGCCGAACGCCTCGAAGCCGTCGGCCGTCACCGCCACCGTGTCCTCGAGCTTGATGAAGCCCCGCGTCGGATGCGCCAGCGTGGTCTCCACCGAGAGCACCATGCCGGCTTCCAGCGGCGCGTCGGCATCGTCGCCCGCATAGGGGATCGGCCCCGAGCCCGTGACGCGCGGCGCCTCGTGGCTCACCAGCCCCATGCCATGCGCGACGAAATGCATGTGCTGTTTCGCGGCGCAGCCCGCCAGCGCCGGCTCCGCCGCCGCGTAGATGTCGCCGCCCCGCAGCCCCGCGCGGATCACGCGCCGCGCTGCCTGCTGCACGGCGTCCACTTGCGCGAGGCAATCCTGCAGCTCCGCATCCGGCTCGCCATGCACCGCCATGCGGCAGAGATCGCCGATATAGCCGTGATAATTGCCGCCCGAGTCGAGACACAGCAGGTCGCCCGGCTGCCACACCTCGTCCGACGGCGCGCGGTTGAGGCTCGCGCCGAGCGTCACCAGCGCATAGTCGAACACCAGCCCGCGGTCGGTCTCGGCGCGCCGCAGCGCCTCGATGATCTCGCGCTTCGACTGGCCCGGCCCATGCGTCGCGACCACGCTCAGCATCGCGTCGATCACGCGCTCCGAGGCTTCGCGCAGCATGTCGAGCTCGCGCGGGCTCTTCACGGCGCGCAGCAGCTCCAGCGTGCGCAGCGCCTCGACATATTTTGCTTCGAAGGCGCCGCGCAGCGCATCTGCGGCGTCCGCCGGCATGAAGGCCTGCTCGTACGCGATCGTGCGCGGCGCCACGGGCAGCTTCTGCAGATACTCCGCGGCCTTTCGCGCCACGGCCACGCTGTTGAGCTCCGCATGCAAAATGTTCGGCACCCAGATCGGATGCCCCGCCATCGCGTTCTTCTCGTTGCTCCCCACATAGGCCGCGAGGTCCGGCCGCCCCTTCGGATAGATCAGCACCGGCAGATAGCGGCTCACGCCCATGGCGGGCATCGCCTCGTACATGAAGAAGTAGTAGCCGCCCGTCAGATATTGGATGTTCTGCTTCGACGTCGCGATCAGCACGTCGATCCCGGCACGCTCCATCAGCGCATCCAGCTTGTCGGTCGAGAAGGGGGGCATGGGGCACCTGTCGATGGAACGCCGCGCCGCGCGCGGCATTGAACGAGTTCTAGCCCGAGCTTGCCTCGCGGGCCATCCCATTCCATGGTGCAGCACGCACGCCGCAATCACGGACCCCGCATGCCCTTCGGCGCCTCCGTCTCCCATCTCCGTCCGCGCGGCAAGGACTACGATCACGGCCGCGTCGCCTTCGTCGAGCTGTTCTTCGACCTCGTCTTCGTCTTCGCGATCACGCAGCTCTCGCATGCGCTGCTCACCCATGCGACGCCGCTCGGCGCCTTCGAGGTGGCGCTGCTCTATATGGCGATCTGGATCGTCTGGATCGACACCTGCTGGTGCACCAACTGGCTCGACCCGCAGCACATCCCGGTGCGGCTGATGCTGTTCGCCCTGATGCTGGGCGGCCTCGTGATGTCGATCGCGATCCCGCAGGCTTTCGGATCGCGCGGGCTGGGCTTCGGCGGCGCGGTCGCCGCCATCCAGGTCGGCCGCTGCCTGTTCATGCTCTGGGCGCTTGCCCGCCACGCGCCGCGCAACTTCGCCAACTTCCGCCGCATCACGGTCTGGCGCGCGGCGGCCGCCGCGCTCTGGCTCGCGGGCGCCTTCACAGCGAGCCCGGTCCGGCACGTGCTCTGGTCCGCCGCGGTGTTCGTCGATTATCTGGCGCCCGCCGTGAACTTCCAGGTCCCGGGCCTCGGCCGCTCCGAAGTGTCGGACTGGAATGTGGAAGGCGGCCACATGGCCGAGCGCTGCGGCCTCTTCATCATCATCGCGCTCGGCGAGTCGATCCTCGTCATGGGCACGAGCTTCGGCAATGCGGATCTCGACTCGCTACGCGCCGCCGCCTTCGTGGTCGCGTTCCTCGGCAGCGTCGCCATGTGGTGGATCTACTTCAACATCGGCGCCGAGCGTGGTCGCGAGAAGATCGAGACCACCGACACGCCCGGCCATCTCGCACGCCTCGCCTATACCTATCTGCATCTTCCCGTGGGTGCCGGCATCATCGTCGCGGCGGTCGGCGACGAGCTGGTGCTCTCCCATCCGGGCGGCGACACGGACTTGCGCACCGCCGCCACGCTCCTCGGCGGCGCCGCGCTCTATCTCGCGGGCAACATCGCGTTCAAGCGCACGCTCTATGGCTTCATGCCGCTCTCGCATCTGGTCGGCCTTGGCGGCCTCGCGGTGCTGCTGCTGACCGTCCCGGTGCTGCCGCCCCTCGGCCTCGCGGCCGCCGTCGCCGCGGTACTCATCGTAGTGGCGGTCTGGGAGACCTGGTCGCTGCGGCCGCACCAGAAGTGACGCCGCGCCCCTCGCCCGCGCGCTTCCATCATTGATCGATACGGCAAGCGACGTATTCTCGAGCCTCGGATTTCGGGGAGGGGCAGCAAATGCTCGGACGGATCTCTTTGACGCTCATGATCGCCCTCACGGTGTTGAACGTCGCCGTGCTGGCCATTCATCTTTCGACGCAGAGCCGGGCGGCGGTGGCCGGGATGGACCGGCGCGAGCTGAAGCGGGACAGGGACTTCAGCCGGGCCGTGAAGGAGCTTGTCGAGGAATGCGTCGTGGCCGGCCCGCGCATCTCTTGCTGAGACGTGCGGCACGCCGATCCGCGCGTGAGGCGAGGTCGGACGGTTTCACGGGCTGATGGAACTTCGCTGTGCCTGCGGAGTCTTATAGGTACAAAGGAGTACCGCCATGGGCCTGTTCACCAAAGACATCAAGACCATGGAAGACCTGTTCCTGCACGGTCTTCAGGACATTTATTACGCCGAGAACCAGATCACGAAGGCGCTGCCGAAGATGATCGATCTCGCGACCAATCGCGATCTGAGCGCCAATCTGCGCGCCCATCTGGAGGAGACCGAGAAGCAGATCGGCCGCCTCGAGAAGGTGTTCGAGAAGCTCGGCAAGCAGCCGAGCGGCACCAATTGTCCGGCCATCGACGGCCTCATCACGGAAGCCGACCATACCGCCTCCGAGGTCGACGACAAGGCCGTCCTCGATGCCGCGATCGTCGCCGCCGCACAGGCCGTCGAGCACTACGAGATCTGCCGTTACGGCACCCTGATCGCCTGGGCCGAGGAGCTCGGCCACGACGAGGTGGTGCGCTTCCTCACGACGAACCTGAACGAGGAAAAGGCCGCGAACACGAAGCTGAACACGGTCGCGCTGCGCAAAGGCGTGAACAAGAAAGCCGTGGCGTAAACCTGTAGGGTGGGCAAAGGCGCATCACGAGCTTTCGCGGGTCGTTCCGCTCTCGCGCGCCTTTGCCCACGCGGTTTGCGGCACGGCTGCGCGCGTGGGCATGCTGCGCATGCCCACCCTACAAGCGAGCTACACCTTCAGCCCCTTGGCGCGCAGCGTCTCATCCACCCACTTGCGGTCGATACTCCCGTCCGCGATGGCCGCGAGCGTCTTCGCCTCGCGCTCCATCTGCGCGCGTGCCGCCTTGGCGATCTCGGCCGCCTCGCTGCGCGGCACCGCCACGACGCCGTCGGCGTCGCCCACGATGATGTCGCCCGGCGCGACCGCCTGGCCGCCGATCACCACCGTCACATTGATCTCGCCCGGCCCGTCCTTGTAGGGCCCGCGATGCGTCACGCCGCGTGCATAGACCGGAAAGTTCTCGATCGCGATCGCGTCGGAATCGCGGATCGCACCATCGATCACGAAACCCGCGATGCGGCGCTTCATAGCCAAGGTCGTCATGATCTCGCCGATGATCGCATTGGTGAGGTCGCCGCCGGCGTCCACCACGATCACCTCGCCGGGCTCCGCCATGTCGATCGCCTTGTGCACCATCAGATTGTCGCCCGGCCGCGTGCGCACGGTGAGCGCCACGCCGAGCAGCGGCGTGCCCTGGTGGTAAGGCCGCAGCGTCGGCCCGCCCGCGAACATGCGCGCCATGTTGTCGCTCACGATCGGGCTCGGAATGCCGCGGAATGCCTCGAGCAGGGCAGGGTCGATCTTCGGCGGACGGGGATTGATCTTGAAACCGATCGGCATGGGGACTCGCGTTGTGAAGGAAGGGAGAGAGGACTTCATACACCATTCGAGGCGCGGGCCGACATACTCTGTCGTCATCCGGGCCGAGCGAGGCAAGTGCCGGGATCCATAACCCCTGTGGTCGTGATGCGGACAGACAGGGTTATCCCGGACAGCCGCTGCGCGGCTTCCGGGATGACGACCCGTGGTCATGCCCCAAAAATAATTTCCGGTTTCCAGAAAACACTCTTGCGCTCCTCCGCAGCTTGTGCATACTCCTCTCGTTCCTGCTCACGAGGGGCGTCCCCGGGTGACGACCGTGACGCGAGCAGGGATGCGGTCCTCCGGCTCGGCGTCAACCGGGCCCGGGGCGGTTCGAAGCGACAGCCACTCCGACATCACGATCGGAGCGCAGGGAGCCTGCTAGGCGTGGCGAGGTCCTCTTAGGGGATCGTCACAGAAGCGCTGCTTCGATGCCGTTACAGCCTCGTCGCTCCGGCGTCAGGGGATATGGGAACCGCAGTGGAGCGCCGAGAGGCGCGCGGGGACCTGATCGCAAA
>JAEYAU010000028.1 GCA_023404705.1 Pseudomonadota bacterium | reverse complement strand
CGCCGCGCGAGCCATTCGGAGAGGACGAGGGCGATCAGCGAGATCACGATCGCGATGACGACGAGCCGCAATGCCGCCGCGTCGCCGCCCGGCACCTGGGTCAGCGTGTAGATCGCGGCCGAGAGCGTCTGCGTCTCGCCCGGAATGTTGGAGACGAACGTGATGGTCGCGCCGAACTCGCCGAGCGCCTTGGCGAAGGCGAGCACCATGCCCGCGATGATGCCGGGCAACGCCAGCGGCAGCGTCACGGTGCGGAACACGGCCCAGCGTCGGGCGCCCAACGTGGTCGCGGCCTGCTCGAGCTTCTGGTCGATGGCCTCGATCGAGAGCCGGATCGCGCGCACCATCAACGGGAACGCCATCACGCCCGAGGCGAGCGCCGCGCCGGTCCAGCGGAACGCGAAGACGAGCCCCACCTGCTCGGCCAGGAACGCGCCGATCGGCCCTTTGCGGCCGAAGCTCAGCAGCAGCAGATAGCCGGTCACGACCGGCGGCAGCACCAGCGGCAGATGCACCAGTCCATCGAGCAGTGTCTTGCCCCAGAATTTCCCGCGCGCGAGCAGCCACGCGACCAGGATCCCGAACGGCAGCGACACCAGGGTCGCGACCAGCGCGACGCGCATCGACAGCAGCACCGCGGTCCATTCTTCGGGAGAGAGATCGAGCATCATTGTCTTGTAGAGGTGCGGGGGCGGGAAGGCGAGGGTTCAGCCGGCGGATGTGACCCGGACCGTGAAGCCATGGCGCTCGAACACCGCACGGGCGGCGCCTGAGCGCAGGAAGGCCAAGTATGCGGCCGCATCTGGCTTCGATGCGCTCGTCAGCGCGGCCGGATAGACGATCGGCGGATGTGAGCTGTCCGGAAACGTGCCGATCACCTTCACGCCGGGCTCCACCCGCGCATCCGTCGCATAGACGATGCCCAGCGGCGTCTCGCCGCGCGCGACCAGCGCCAGCGCGGCGCGCACATTCTCGGCCATGGCGAGGCGCTTCTCGACGCTCGCCCAGATGCCGAGCCCTTCGAGCGCGGCCTTGGCATAGCGCCCGACCGGCACGGTGCGGACGTCGCCGACCGCGATGCGCCCATCCTTCGCGAGCGACGCGAGATCGAAATAGGGCGCGATGCTCTGGCTCTCGACGGCCGCGCTCTTCGGCGAGATCAGCACCAGGCTGTTGCCGAGCAGGTCGACGCGGCTCTCTGCGCGAACCAGCTTGCGCTCCGCCACATAGTCCATCCAGGGCACGTCCGCCGAGATGAACAGGTCCGCCGGCGCGCCTTGCTCGATCTGCCGCGCCAGCGCGGCGCTCGACGCATAGCTCGTCACCACGCGCGTACCGGTGCTGCCTGCGTAAAGCTGATTGATCTCGTCCAGCGCATTCTTCAGCGAGGCGGCTGCGAACACCGTGACGGTGCGCTCCTGCGCCCGAACGCCGGGAGCCGCCAGCAGGAGAAGAAGCGGGACGAGAAGGGCGAGCTGCACGCGACGCATGGACGGTTCTCCTGCGGCAGGTGCTGCCGCACTGGCGATCACGGATGCTGAGATCGGATGCCGGGAGCCGTCGTTCCTGGCGCCGCGGCGCGCGCCCAGCGCGTCGCGAACACGTTGATCCTAGCAACCGCGCTGCCCTTCCGTCAAAGCGCTAGCGCCTTGCCAGAGCGCACGCGCATCCGCACACTGCCGCAAAGAAACGCGGGGAAGCGAATGGGCCATAACGAAGGCGAGTACGACTACATCATCGTGGGCGCCGGCTCCGCGGGCTGCGTGCTCGCGAACCGTCTCTCGGCCGACCCGCGCAACCGCGTGCTCGTGCTGGAGGCGGGCGGCCGCGACAACTGGATCTGGTTTCACGTGCCGGTCGGCTATCTCTTCGCCATCGGCAATCCCCGCGCCGACTGGTGCTTTCGCACGGAAGCCGAGCCCGGTCTCAACGGCCGCAGCCTCGGCTATCCGCGCGGCAAGGTGATCGGCGGCTGCTCGGCCATCAACGCCATGATCTACATGCGCGGGCAGGCCGCGGACTACGACCACTGGCGCCAGCTCGGCCTCACGGGCTGGGGCTGGGACGACGTGCTGCCCTTCTTCAAGAAGCACGAGGATCACTATCTCGGTGCGAGCGAAGCGCATGGCGCCGGCGGCGAATGGCGCGTCGAGCCGCCGCGCGTGCGCTGGGACATTCTCGATGCCTTCCGCGATGCCGCGGCCGAAGCGGGCGTCGCCAAGATCAGCGACTTCAACACCGGCGACAACGAGGGCTCGTCCTACTTCCAGGTGAATCAGAAGCGCGGCCGCCGCTGGTCCGCGGCGCGCGGCTTCCTCAAGCCTGCGCTCGCGCGTGCCAACCTGCGCCTCGAGACCGGCTGCCTGGTCGAACGTCTCACCTTCGAGGGCCGCCGCTGCACTGGCGTGCGCTGGCAGAGCGGCGGCGCATCGCACGAGGCGCGCGCGAAGGAGGTGGTTCTCTCGGCCGGCTCGGTCGGCTCGACGCATCTCATGTTGCTCTCCGGCGTCGGCCCGGCCGCGCAGCTGCAGGAGCACGGCATCCCGGTCGTGCTCGACAAGCCCGGCGTCGGCGAGAACCTGCAGGACCATCTGCAGCTCCGCCTCATCTACGAGGTGCAGGGCGTCAAGACGCTGAACGAGACCTATCACCGCTGGCACGGCCGGCTCGCCATGGGCCTCGACTACGCGCTGCGCCGGCGCGGCCCGCTCACCATGGCGCCCTCGCAGCTCGGCCTGTTCACACGCTCCGATCCGGCGCGCGAGCGCGCCAACCTCCAGTTCCACATCCAGCCGCTCTCGCTCGACAAGTTCGGCGATCCGCTGCATCGCTTCCCGGCCTTCACGGCGAGCGTGTGCAACCTGCAGCCGGCCAGCCGCGGCCATATCCGGCTCAAGTCCGCAGACCCCGCGGCCGCGCCGGCGATCCGGCCGAACTATCTGAGTGCCGACGAGGACAAGCACGTCGCCGCCGCCTCGATCCGCGTCGCGCGCCATATCGCGGCGCAGCCCGCGCTCGCGCGCTTTAAGCCGGTCGAGCGCTTGCCCGGCCCGTCCGTGCCGAACGACGACGACGCGGCCTTGGCGAAGGCCGCGGGCGACGTCGGCACGACCATCTTCCACCCGGTCGGCACCGCCAAGATGGGGTTGCCGAGCGACCCCACCGCCGTCGTCGACGCCCGCCTGCGCGTCATCGGCCTCGACGGCCTGCGCGTGGTCGACGCCTCCGTCATGCCGACCATCACCTCGGGCAACACCAATTCGCCCACCATCATGATCGCCGAGAAGGGCGCGGCCATGATCCTGGAGGATCGCGCCCGTTGAGGGCTGGTGACTTTCCCCCGATACCGCGAGAATGCCGCCCGGAGCGGGCGATTCGCGAGCCCCAGGGGAGGAGTCGCATGAACCTCGTCGAGCGCGTGAAGGCGATCATTCTGACGCCGCGGACCGAATGGCCGGTGATCGAGCGGGAGCCAGGCGACGCCGGCTATCTGTTCACGAACTACGTCGCGATCCTCGCGGCCATTCCGGCGGTGGCCGGACTCATCGGCAGCGTGATCAGCGGACTGCCGATCGGCCGAGCGCTGATCATCGCGGTCGTGCAATACGTGCTCGCCTTCGTCTTCACCTACCTGTTCGGCCTCATCATCAATGTCCTGGCGCCCAGGTTCGACGGCATCGCGAACCAGGACAATGCGCTCAAGCTCTCGGTCTATTCCGCGACGCCGTTCTGGCTCGCCGGAATCTTCGTGCTCATTCCGGCCCTGGGCTTCCTGAGCATCCTCGGGCTCTACGGCTTCTATCTGCTCTATGTCGGCGCGACGCCCCTGATGCGCGTGCCGCCCGAGAAGTCCCTCGTCTTCACGATCGTCGTCATCGTCTGCATGTTCCTGGCGGCGTTCGTGCTCAGCTTCCTCTTCTGGGGACTCTTCTGAGTCACGGCAGCGCCTTGAGGTGCCGGATCGGCCGGCCCGGGACGATGCCCTGGGCGGCCGCTACGATGGCGTTCGAGTCGATGCCATAGTGCCGGTACAATTCCTCGAGCGAGCCGGTCTGGCCGAAATGCTCGACGCCGAGCGGCCGCACGCGATGGCCCGCGACGGCGCCGAGCCAGGCGAGCGTCGCCGGATGACCGTCGAGCACCGTGACGATGCCGCAATGGCTCGGCAGCTCGGCGAACAGCCGCTCGATATGCGAGCGCGCATGCACGAGCCCGCGCTCGCGCGCGCGCTGCGCCGCGGTCCAGCCCGCATTCAGTCGGTCCGCTGACGTAACCGCGAGCAGGCCGACATCGCGCCGGTCCTCCGCCATCAGCCCGACCGCCTGGATCGCTTCCGGCGCGATCGCGCCCGCATAGGCGACGATCACCTGACAGTTCGGCCCGGGCTTCCGCAGCCAGTAGGCGCCGTCGATAATTGACTGGCAGAGCTCCGCCGTCATCTCGCGCTGCGGCTGCTCGATCGGCCGCGTCGAGAGGCGCAGATAGACCGAGCCGCCGGTCTCATCGCGCAGCCAGGTGCGCTCGGAGGGCGTGCCATCGCCGTCCTTCTGGATGTAGTCGAAGGCCCAGCCGACGATGACCGACAGCTCGTCCACGAAGGCCGGCTCGAAGGCCGCGAGCCCGTCCTGCGCGACACCGATGAGCGGCGTCCCGATCGACTGATGCGCGCCGCCTTCACCCGCCAGCGTGATGCCGGACGGCGTCGCCGCCAGGATGAAGCGGGCGTCCTGGTAGCAGGCGTAGTTCAGCGCATCGAGGCCGCGCGCGATGAACGGATCGTAGAGCGTGCCGACCGGCAGGAGGCGCTCGCCGTTGATCGAATGCGAGAGCCCGAGCGCCGAGAGCAGGATGAACAGGTTCATCTCGGCGATGCCGAGCTCGATGTGCTGGCCGCGCGGCGAAGCGTCCCACGAGAAGGTCGAGGGGATGCGCTCCTTCTTGAACAGATCAACGACCTGTTGCATCGCGAACAGACCGCGCCGGTTCACCCATGGCCCGAGATTGGTCGAGACCGTCACGTCCGGCGAGGTCGTGACGATGCGCTCCGCGAACGGCGTCTGCGCGCGCGCGATCTCGTTGAGCAGCGCGCCGAAGCCGGTCTGCGTCGCCATCACGGGCTGGATCGCGACCTCGAGCTTCTCGGGCACCGGGATCGGCGCGGCCTTGATGCGCCGCTCGCCTCCCTGCGCGAAGGGGACGCGATCGAGGAAGGCCTGTAACGTGTCCTCCGGAGTCTCCAGCCCCTCGAAACGATCCCACTCGTGCCCGGCGCGCACCCGCATGGCGCCGCGGAAAGTCTCCATTTGCGTCGGCGTCATCAGGCCGGCGTGATTGTCCTTGTGGCCCGCGAAGGGAAGCCCGAAGCCTTTCACCGTATAGGCGATGAAGCAGGTCGGCCGGTCGTGATCGACTGCGCCGAACGCTTCCGTGAGCGTCGGCAGGTCGTGGCCCGCCAGATTGGTCATCAGCCGCGCGAGCTCGTCGTCGCTCCGCTTCTCGATCAGCCGCGTTACCGCGCCCTGGTCGCCGATGTCATCGAGCAGCCGCCGGCGCCAAGCGGCGCCGCCCTGGAACACGAGCGCCGAGAACAGCTGGTTCGGGCACTCGTCGATCCACTTGCGCAGGCGGTCACCGCCCGGCTCGCGGAAGGCCTCCTCCTGCAGCGAGCCGTATTTGAGGATCACCACGTCCCAGCCGAAGGCGCGGAACAGCGCTTCGTAGCGCGCCCACAGCCCCTCGCGGATCACCGCGTCGAGGCTCTGGCGGTTGTAGTCGATGATCCACCAGCAGTTGCGCAGGCCCTGCTTCCAGCCTTCCAGCATGGCCTCGAAGATGTTGCCCTCGTCGAGCTCCGCATCGCCGACTAGCGCGATCATGCGGCCCTCGGGGCGCTCCTTGCCCCAGCCATGCGCGCGCACATAGTCCTGCACCAGCGACGAGAACAGCGTCTGCGCCACGCCGAGGCCGACCGAGCCGGTCGAAAAGTCCACGTCGTCCGCATCCTTGGTGCGCGACGGATAGCTCTGCGCGCCCTTGTAGCCGCGGAAGGCTTCGAGCTTCTCCTTGCTCTGCTTGCCGAGCAGATACTGGATCGCGTGGAACACGGGGCTCGCATGCGGCTTCACGGCCACGCGGTCCTGCGGCCGCAGCACCTGTAAGTAGAGCGCCGTCATGATGGTCGCGAGCGAGGCCGAGGAGGCCTGGTGCCCGCCCACCTTCAGCCCGTCGCTCGCCTGCCGCACATGATTGGCGTGATGGATGGTCCAGCTCGAGAGCCAGAGCACCTTCTTCTCGAGCTCCCGCAGAATGGCGAGGTCTTGTGGCTTCGGCGCCATGAATTGAATTTCCTGCTCGGCGTTGGAGGCGGGATGGAAGAACACTAGACGGCCTGATCCCGAGGGGCAATTCGTGCAACGCGTCGCCTGTAGGGCGCAATAGCTCGCGCGGTGAGCGTATTGCGCCGGCAGCGTCTCGGTTGCCGCATGCGCATGAAGTGATGTCCCACGGCGCAATACGCTTCGCTATTGCGCCCTTGTAGCATCGACTTCGTCTATTCTGAGAGAGTTCCGAGAGGAATGCTCTGCCGCGGATGGCAGTCCACGGCAGAGCCGCTGGCGTTCGGATCGATGCGCCCTGAGCCGCCTCTGGCTGCCCGTAGCGTGATCGTCGTCAGCTCCTTCATCGGACCCGGATGGTTGCCCGAACAGCTTGGTTCGTCTCACAAGGCAGGGTCGACGAAGATGACAAAGTCTATCACAACGGCGGGAATCGATACATCCAAGGCCAAGCTCGACGTCGCGGTCCATGGTCGCTGCGGACCCTGGCAGGTCGAGAACGCTCTCGCGGGCTGGGAGCAGCTCACGCAAGGTCTTAGGGAGGCAGGGATAAGCCGGGTCGGCATCGAGGCGACCGGCGGCTATGAGGGTGGCGTGGTCGAGCATCTGCGCGACGCAGGCTTCGAGGTGCTCGTGCTGCAGCCGATCCAGGTGAAGGCCTATGCGCGCTTTCGCTTGAAGCGGGCCAAGAACGACAAGATCGATGCGGTGCTGATCGCGGCCTGTGCGGCCAACCTCGATGCGCCGAAGATCGCACCGGACAAGCGTCTGGCACAGCTTGCTCACCTGCTCACCTTCGTCGAGCAGACCGATCGTGACATCGTTCGCCTGAAGACGCGGCTCGAGCACATCGATGATCCACGGCTGCGCCGCATGGTGCTCGGCGATATCGCCCGGCTCGACGCCCGCCGCGCGACCGAGCTCAAGCGCATCATCAAAGTCTTGCGTATGCACGAGGATCTCGCCCGCCGCTTCGAACTGGTCTTGAGCGTTCCCGGGATCGGCGAGCGGACCGCCATCACTCTTATTGTACGCCTGCCTGAGCTCGGCCGGGTGAGCCGCGAGGAGATTGCCGCCCTGGCAGGCCTGGCGCCCTTTGATGATGACAGCGGCAACCGCCGAGGCCAGCGCCGAACGGCCGGCGGACGCACCCAGGTGCGTCGCGCGCTCTACAATGCCGCGCTCCCCGCCTGCTACCGCTGGAACAAGGCGCTCATCCGCCTCTACGCGAGCCTCATGGCCAAAGGCAAACTACACAAGGTCGCCCTGATCGCCTGCGCGAGGAAGCTGCTGATCTACGCAAACACCGTCGTTCAGCGC
>JAEYAU010000026.1 GCA_023404705.1 Pseudomonadota bacterium | reverse complement strand
CTCGCACGCAGCGCGCCGGAGGTCGCCGAGTCGTTCGCGCGCACGCGACTCGCGCAGCCGCACGGCTTGCTGTTCGGCACCGCCGCGCTGGACGCGCGCGATGTGAGCACGCTCAACGAGCGCGCGCTCCCGGCCATGTGACGAATCGTGCGGTGCGCCATGGCGGAACCGCGGTTCCGCCATGGAGGTGCCATGATCTGTTCAGAGCGGGTTCAGGGGAACATCGTCACATTTGCGGCGTTGACTGCGCGACATCGAAACGATGCGACAGCGGACAACGGAGAGAGCGATGAAAAAGGCAGTCAGTGGTGTGCTCGCGGTCGGTCTTGCGGGTGCCCTGATGGTGGCGTCGGCAGCGCCCAGCGAAGCGCGCTGGCGTGGCGGTGGTGCAGTTGCAGCGGGTGCAGTGATTGGTCTCGCCGCTGGCGCGGTGGCGGCCTCTGCGCTTGCGCCTCGGACCTATTACGGGCCGGGCTACGGCTACGGCTATTACGACACGTATGCGGGCGGCTATGCCTACGAGCCGGCTTACACTTCCTATAGCTACGGCTATCCGTCCTATGGCTACAGCGGCTACGCCTACCAGCCCGCGCCCGTCTATTCGGCCCCGGCGCCGGTCTATGCGCAGCCGAGCTACGGCTACGCGTCGACGCAGACCTACGTGGCGCCGACCTATGCGGCCCCCGCCTATGCGGCCCCTGCCGGCCGCTGCCGGATCGTGACCGACCCGGACAAGAATCTGGGCTATTGGCGCGCGTGCTGATCGGGTAGACTGAAGAGACTCCTAAGGTGACGGGCGGGTCCTCTGGATCCGCCCGATTTTTATGCGCCGACCGCTTTCGTCAGCGCGATGGCGACCGGCATGGTGGCGACCGCGAGCACCGTCTCGACCGTGAGGATCTGCGCCATCAGCGGAGCGTCACCGCCCATCTGGCGCGCCAGCACATAGGCGTTGGACGCGGCGGGGACGGATGCGCAGCAGGCGACGACCGCGAGCGTGGTGCCGGCGAGGCCGAAGGCGAGCCCGAGGGCGACCGCGAATACCGGCATCACGGTGAGCTTGAGCACCGTCGCGACCACCGTGCCGGGCGAGGGGCGCAGCAAGCCCTCCGGCTTCAATCCGGCGCCGACCATCAGGAGACCGAGGGCCAGCGAGGAACGGCCGAGCGCGTCCAGGAAGGCATGGATCGGCTGCGGGACCGGCAGCGCGACCAGATTGATCGCGAGCCCGATCACGCAGGACCAGATCAGCGGGTTCTGCGCGATCGCCAGCAGCACGCCGCGCCAGTTGGGCCGGTGCGGCGAGGCGTAGTGCGCCAGCACCCAGACGTTGATCACATTGAGCACCGGGATCATGGCGACGAGCGCGACCGACGCGAGCGCGAGGCCGAGATCGCCGTAGAGATTGCCAGCGACCGCGAGCGCCACGAAGGTCTGCCAGCGCGTGGCGCCCTGGAACATGGAGGAGAAGGCCGGCCCGTCGAGCTTGAACCGGGTGGCGAGCAGCGGTCGCAGGGCGAGGCAGAGGACGGACATCACGATCACGGCGCCGAACAGCGCGCCGCCGACGCCGGCGACGGGCACGCGGCTGAGATCCGCGCGCGCGAGCGTCTCCACCAGCAGCGCCGGAAACATCACGTAGTAGACGAGCCGCTCGACGCCGATCCAATGGGCTTCGTCCTTGATCAGCAGGAGCCGCAGCAGGAAGCCCGCGACGATCAGCAGGAAGACCGGCAGCAGGGCGGCGAGAACGGCGGCCATGGCGTCACGCGCCGGAGGCGGCGAGGCGGGCGAGGCGGTCGAGCGCGCCTTGCAGGATGAACGCGGCGGCGTGCTGGTCGATCACCTTGGCGCGCTTGGCGCGGCTCGCATCGGCCGCGATGAGGTCGCGCTCGACCGCCGCGGTCGAGAGCCGCTCGTCCCAGAGCGCGATCGGCAGCTCGGTGAGCTTGGCGAGATTGCGCGCGAAGGAGCGCGTCGATTGCGCGCGCGGACCTTCGCTCCCGTCCATGTTGATCGGCAGGCCGAGCACCAAGCCGACCGCCTGGCGTTCGCTCGTGAGCGCGAGCAGGCGCTGCGCGTCGAGCGTGAAGGTCTTGCGCGCGATCGTGGTCACGCCCATGGCGAGGCGCCGGTCCGGATCACTGACCGCGACGCCGATGGTCTTGGTTCCGAGATCGAGGCCGATGAGCGCCCCGCGTGCTCCGAGCCGTGGGGCGGCCTCGACAAGGGGAAGAATCGCGGCCGGCATGAGCGCTGCCTAGCATGCGAGGGGCGGCGGCCAAAGCCGTTGATCCTGACGGGCTGCGGACTATTCTCCCGCGTCCCTGCAAAGAATTCGAAACGGAGCACGATCATGCAGATCACCTGGTATGGCCATTCCGCATTCCGCCTCGACTTCGCCGGACAGGCGGTGCTGATCGATCCGTTCTTCACCGGGAATCCGGCCTTCGTCTCCGACAAGCAGGCGGCGATCCGCGACGTCAAGCAGATCGTGCTCACGCACGGCCACGGGGACCACGTCGGCGACACCCTCGATATCGCGAAAAGCAACGGCGCGACGGTGACGACCAACTACGATCTCTGCATGTGGCTCGCCGCGCAGGGGCTGGAGAAGTTCAACCCCATGAACACCGGCGGCACGACGGAACTGGGCGGCTTCAGTGTCACGGTGGTGCGGGCGGATCACTCCTCGGGCGACATCCGCGACGGCATGCCGGTCTATCTCGGCAATCCGAACGGCGTGATCATCAAGGCACCGGGTGAGCCGACCGTCTATCACCTCGGCGACACCGACATCTTCTCGGACATGGAGCTGATCTGCGAGATCCATCAGCCGAAGGTCGCGATGGTGCCGATCGGCGACCGATTCACCATGAGCCCGAAGACCGCCGCGATCGCGGTGAAGCGCTTCCTGAAAGTCGAGACCGTGATCCCGTGCCACTACGGCTCGTTCCCGATCATCGAGCCCAATGCGGACAAGTTCGTCGCCGAGATGAAGGGGCATGCGACCAAGGTGGTCGTGCCCGAGAAGGGCAAAGCCTTCGGCGTATAGGAGAGGCCGGGATGGAGCTTCCGTTTCCGGAGGTGCTGCTCAGGCTCGGCACCGCCACGGTCGCCGGCATGGCGGTCGGGCTCAATCGTGATCTGCGCAACAAGCCGATGGGCGCACGAACGCTCGGGCTCGTCTCGCTCGGGGCTGCCATCGCATCGGTCGCGGTCGTCCAGTATTCGGACTTCGAGAACCATCCGGATGCGCTGAGCCGGGCCGTGCAGGGCGTGATCCAGGGCATCATGGGCGGCATCAGCTTCATCGGCGCGGGGGTGATCCTGCGCGATGCCCGTGCCGGGTCGGTGACCGGATTGACCACGGCGGCGACGGTCTGGGTGGCCGCCGCGCTCGGCATCGCCTGCGGGCTCGCGGCTTGGCACACGGCCGCGGTCGGCATCGGGCTCGCGCTGTTCGTGCTCATCGTGGTGGGCTGGCTCGAGCGGATGGTCTGGAAGGCGGACGATGAGGACCGCGAGGGTTAAGGCTAACGGCAGGTCGTTGTCGCGGCCGCCGCCGGTATTTTCTAGCGTGCCCCTGGAGAAGGTGGAGCGGCTCCATGGCGGGCGACGCATATCTGCCGGCGGACGGCGAGATCGAAGCCGAGCACGCCTGGGTCAACGAGTGGGCGGAGCCGGATGCCGCGCCCGTGACCCATGAGGCGATCGCGCCGATGGTCACGGCATCAGCCGCGATCCTTCCGGTGCAGACGCCGGCCATTACGGCTCCAGTCGCGGTTGCGCAGGCGATGGCCGCGCAGGTGCCGGCCGCCTCGCGCGAGGCGCACGTGCCTGCGGCCGAACCGGCCGACGATCAGCTCTTGCGGGACATCATGGAGATCGAGTTCGCGCGCGACATGCTGGAGCGCGAGCCGGAGCCCAAGCCGACAACGCGCCGGCGCATTCGCATGCCGGTGACAGTGGGCGGCATGTTGGGCTTCATGCTCGTGACGGCCGCGAGCGTCGTCGCGGGGCTCATCAAGGTACGCTGAAGCTCAGGCGAGCTACGCCGCTTTGTCGAGCTGGGCGTCCCGGACACGCCATTCGTGCCAGGCGCCGCAGGCCGGGCACTTCGCGCGCACGCGGTTCATGCGGATCCGCAGCAGCGTGTCGAGCTCCGATTCGATGCCGACATCCACGTCGCGTCCGGTATTCGGGCAGACGAACAGAAGTCGTTCCATGGCCGCCTCCCTGTTCGGGTGCGCATGATCTGGTGTGCCAGACGGCGTGCCGGAAGCTCACGCGTCGATGAGCCGCACGTGCGTACCCCACGGGTCCCTGGTTTCGACGCCACCCGCAATGGAACGCAGGCGGGCGCCACTCCGTTCCAGGCGTTCGGCCACGGCCGCGAAAGTTCCCGCGTCGGTCGCCTCGACCGTGAACCAGGAGAGCCCCGCCTGGCGCGGGTCGCGGGAGCCAGCGCCGGCGCTCTGCCAGATATTGGCCGCGAAATGGTGGTGGTATCCCCCGGACGACAGGAACGCGGCGCCGGTGCGCCGGCAGGTCACGTCGAAGCCGACCGCTTCGTTGTAGAAGCGCTCGGCGGCCGCGACCTCGCCGACACGGAGATGAATGTGACCGATGCGCAGGCCTGGCGGTGCGGCCACATAGGGCGCGCCGTCATCGTCGGCCGCCAGGCCTGCGAGATCGAGCGGCACCGACGTGATCTCCAGCTGGCCGCCATCCCAGCGCCAGGTCTCGCGCGGCGTGTCCACGCAGCACTCGACCTCGTTGCCCTCGGGATCGTCGAAGTAGAGCGCCTCGGTCACCGCGTGATGCGAGACGCGCTTGAAGGGGAGCTGCGCGTTTTGGGCGTGGCGGAGAAAGCGCGCGAGATCGGCGCGGGTCGGCATGAGAAAGGCCGTGTGATGCAGCCCGGCGGTGCGGCGATCGTCCGGGATCGCGACCGCATCGCGGGTGAGCTCGAGCAGGCTCACGCCGTCCGCGCCGAGCCGCGCGCCCTCGGGCGTCCGCTCCAGGACCGTGAGGCCGACAATGTCGCGATAGAAGTTTGCGACGCGATCGACGTCGCGCACCGTGAGGCCATAGGCGCCGATGCGCAGCGGCGCCGCGTGGGCTGTGCCGGGAGCGGAGCGGGGCGCGTCCATGGCGCCACTATCGGGACTTCGGCCGCCCGAGACAACCTCAGACGATGCGCACGCGCGTCCCCCAGGGATCGGCGGTCTCGAGCACGGCGCTGTTGCGCTCGGCGGGGAGGCCAGCCTCGGCGATGCGGGCTGCGAGTGCGTTGCGGGTCTCGGCACCGTTGGCCCGGAGCGAGAACCAGGCGAGACCGGCGCGCTCGGGATCGCGCGCGGCTGCGCCATTGCTGTGCCAGACATTGCCGGCGACGTGGTGATGATAGCGACCCGAGGACATGAAAGAGGCGCCATGGCGGCGGCGTGTCAGATCGAGGCCGATCACGCCGCGATAGAAGCTCTCGGCCTGCCCGAGCTCGCCGACCCGCAGGTGGATGTGGCCGATGCGCAGGCCCTCGGGCGCGGACTGATAGTCGTGATCCGCCCCGGCCGCCTCCGCGAGGGCGTCGAGGTCGAGCCGCTCGGTCGTCATGCGGATCAGGTCGCCCTCCCAAGTCCACTCGTCGGGCTGGCGGTCTCGATAGACCTCGATGCCGTTGCCTTCCGGATCGTCGAGATAGATCGCTTCGCTGACCGCATGATCGGAGGCGCCGGAGAGCGGCACGCGGTGGCGCGCGACATGGATCAGCCAGCGCGCGAGATCGGCGCGCGTCGGCTGCAGGAAAGCCGTGTGATAGAGGCCGGCCTCGGAAGGATTGTCGGGCTTGGCCTTCGGCGTGTGCTCGAGCTCGAGCAGTGTGAGGCCACCGGCGCCGAGCCGAACGCGGCCAGCCCCGTGCTCCAGCACCGCCAGGCCGATGACATCGCGGTAGAACGCCGTGAGGCGGTCGAGATCGCGCACTTTCAGGCCGACCGCGCCGACATGGAGCGGGGTCTGGACCGCGAAGGGCAGGGCGGCCGAAGGATTGCTTGCATCCATGACACTTATATTGGCTGCCGCGGCGGTGGGCACAACCGGGGCAAGGCGCTCCTGCAGGCGCGGGAGCCGCCGGGTTGCCGGGCCGAAACGGGCTCTGCTATAGCCTCACGAACCGGCAAAACGCCGAATCCGGAGCTCCCGCAATGTCCGTCGACGCCGACCAGGTCCGCCGCATCGCGCATTTGGCGAGGATCGCGGTCGCCGACGAGGAGGTCGAGCATCTCAAGGGCGAGCTCAACGCCATTCTGGCGTTTGTGGAGCAGCTCTCCGAGGTGGACGTCGCGGGCGTGGAACCGATGACCTCGGTGACGCCCATGGCCATGAAGATGCGCGCCGACAAGGTCACGGACGGCGAGATCGCAGACGACATCGTCCGCAACGCGCCCGCGACCGAGAACCATTTCTTCCTCGTGCCCAAGGTGGTCGAGTGAGGAGCTAACCATGTGCATGCTGTGCGACGAGGAAGCGTTCTACCGCGCCTATCTCGAACACAAGGCCAAGCTCGAAGCCGCAAGCAAAGCTGCCGAGGGCGACGAGAAGCCGGCATTCGCGGCTGAGGCCGTGCAGCCGGACGACACATCCGAAGGGCGCAAGACCCCCGAATGACCGATCTGACATCGCTTACGCTGACCGAGGCGCGTGACGGGCTGCGCCAAAGATCCTTCACGGCCGTGGAGCTCGCCGATGCGCATCTCGGCGCGATCGAGAAGGCGCGCGCGCTCAATGCCTATGTGCTGGAGACGCCGGAACGGGCCCGCGAGATGGCGCGGCAATCGGACCAGCGGCTTGCCAAGGGCGAGGGCGGTCCGCTCGAAGGCGTGCCGATCGGCGTGAAGGATCTGTTCTGCACCACGGGCGTGCGCACGACCGCCTGCTCGCACATCCTCGGCAATTTCGTGCCGACCTATGAGTCGACCGTCACGTCGCAGCTCTGGCGCGACGGCGCGGTGCTGATCGGCAAGACCAACAATGACGAGTTCGCCATGGGCTCGTCGAACGAGACGTCCTATTTCGGTCCCGTCACGTCGCCGTGGCGGCGGCGCGGCTCGAACGCGCCGCTGGTTCCGGGCGGATCGTCGGGCGGCTCGGCGGCCGCGGTCGCGGCCAATCTCTGCCTCGCGGCGACCGGCACCGATACGGGCGGTTCGATCCGCCAGCCGGCGGCCTTCGCGGGGATCGTCGGGCTGAAGCCGACCTACGGGCGCTGCTCGCGCTGGGGCATCGTCGCCTTCGCGTCGTCGCTCGACCAGGCCGGACCGTTCGCGCGTACGGTGCGCGACAGCGCGATCGTGCTGCGCTCCATGGCGGGACACGATCCGAAGGACACCACGTCGGTCGACATGCCGGTGCCCGACTACGAGGCGGCGATCGGCCGCTCGATCAAGGGCATGAAGATCGGCATCCCGAAGGAATATCGCGTGCCCGGCATGTCGGACGAGATCGACGCGCTGTGGGCGAAGGGCGCCGAGTGGCTGAAGGATGCCGGCGCCGAGATGGTCGAGGTGTCGCTGCCGCACACCAAATATGCGCTGCCGGCCTATTACATCGTGGCGCCTGCGGAGGCCTCCTCGAATCTCGCGCGCTATGACGGCGTGCGTTACGGGCTGCGCGAGCAGGGACGCGACATCATCGGCATGTACGAGAGGACGCGCGCCGCCGGCTTCGGCAAGGAAGTGCGCCGGCGCGTGATGATCGGCACCTATGTGCTCTCGGCCGGCTATTACGACGCCTACTACGTGCGCGCGCAGAAGGTGCGCACGCTGATCAAGAAGGACTTCGAGGACTGCTTCGCGCAGGGTGTGAGCGCGATCCTCACGCCGGCGACGCCGTCGGCGGCCTTCGCGGTCGGGGAGAAGAGCGGGGCGGATCCGATCGAGATGTACCTGAACGACGTGTTCACGGTGACGGTGAACATGGCCGGTCTCCCCGGCATCGCGGTGCCGGGCGGCCTCGACCGCAACGGTCTGCCGCTCGGCCTGCAGCTGATCGGCCGGCCTTTCGACGAGGAGACGCTGTTCACCCTCGGCGGCGTCATCGAAGAGGCCGCGGGCCGCGTGACGCCGGAGCGCTGGTGGTAGGCGCCAGCCGGACGGCTGGCGCCACGCGCAGGCTTCAAGTGAACATGTAGTCGCTGGCGTGGATGGTCGGCGCGCTCGTGAACTGGATGATCTCCTGCGACGCGCCACCGTTGTAGACGATCGCCCATTGGGTACCATCGAGCTGGTTGAAGGTGGCGCCCGCTCCGAACCCGACGAAGAGCAGGCTGTCTCCGGCTGCGGCGCCGTTTCCGTTGAAGTCGAAAATCTGATCCCCGGCGGCTTGGCCGGGCCGAAACACGAAGGTGTCGTTGCCGGTGCTGCCGCCCATGAAGTCGGCGTCGGCACCGCCTTCGATCGTGTCGCTACCGTCGCCGCCACTGATCGTGTCGCTGCCGGAATCGCCGTAGATCGTGTCGTTGCCAGCACCGGCAGCGATCGCATCATTGCCGCTGCCGCCGTGGATCTCGTCGGCCGTGTACCAGATCGGATGTCCGTTGAACGTGACCGGCTGGTCCGCGTCTTCCTCCTGGATGTTGTCGTTGCCGCTGCCACCCCAGATGACGTCGCTGCCGGTGCCGGTGCGAATGACATCGTTGCCGGCGTCGCCGTAGATCGTGTCGTTGCCCGCGCCGTCGCGGATCGTGTCATCGTCGGCACCGCCGCGTAGCGTGTCGGCGCCGGCCTCGCCGCGGAGGTTGTCGTTTCCGGCGTCACCGTCGAGGACGTCGGAATTGGCGCCGCCATACAGCCAGTCGTTACCGTTGCCGCCCTCGATGTGATCGTCGCCGTTGTCGCCGCGGAGCGTGTCATTGTCGGCGCCGCCGTCGAGCCAGTCGTTGCCGTCGCCGCCATTGATGATGTCGGCGCCGTCCTCGCCGTAGATCCGGTCGTCGCCGCCGAGGCCGCTGAGGAGGTCGGTGTTGCCGCCGCCCCAGATCCAGTCGCCATTGTTGCCGCCCTCGACGGTCTCGAAGGCGTCGCTGCCCGAGTAGTGCAGCTCCTCGAAGCCGGTCGCCACCAGGCCGAAGGTGCTGCCGCCGCCGATCAGCGAGAAATTGAAGGTGGCGCTTTCGTTGTAGTGCAGGTGCAGGATGTCGAAGCCGTCGCCACCCTTGAGGATGTCGTCATTCGTCGCATCGGTCGCATAGACCTTGTCGTCGTCGCTGCCCGCATCGACGAAGTCCGCGCCGGTGCCGGTCCAGATGGTGTCGTTGCCGGAGCCGCCGTAGCTGCGGTCGTCGCCGCCGCCGGCCTGGATCGTGTCGTTGCCCGAGTCGCCCCACATCCAGTCGCCCCAGCCGTAGCTGACGATGAGGTCGTCGCCTTGGTTGGCGTAGATCTGGGCGGGCGCAAAATACTCGAAATCGAGCTGGCCCGGATAAGAGTCGTCGACATGGATGATATAGATCTGGTCGTCGCCGCTGAGGGCGTAGACGATCTCGCCGCCGTCCGCGATATAGCCGTCAGAGCCTTGGGTGAGGTAAGTCGCCATTGTGGGTGCGCCTCCTGATGTGGGTGAGACAGCGCCGCGCACGACCGCGTGCCCGCCCGGGATCACCCGCGCGCGAGGACACGACGCGATCCGTTAGACGAGACGACGTTCGGATGGGTTCATGAATGCTTCGCGGACCGCGATGGCACGCGTGCGCTGGAACTCAAAGCCGATGCGCGGCAGTGGAGCTAGCAGGGCGGACTGTTGAGACAAGCGTCGGCTGCCGCCTGCGAGCAGGTCTCCCGAACCTTCAGCCGGGCCAGCTGCTCCTCGACGTCACGCTTGTTCAGCTCATTCTGTTTGGTGAGCACTGCGGCGGCCGCTCCCGCGTACACGCCGCCGAGAATGGCGGCCGTCGCTAGCAGGGTCGCGGCGGCACTGAACAGGGCGGCCGCAATCGCGACGCCGACGATCGGAATGAACTGCGCCGCCGAGGCCGCCGCCGTCATCGCCAAAGCCGAGCCCAGGACACCGAGCCACAGCATGTAAGCCGAGTCCCTGAACGAAATCGCGGACGCGAGCTCGGCCCGCGCGCCGCACACCGCCATGCGCGCCATCCGCCAGTCGGCGCATGCCTTGGCGCACGCTTCGGTCGGAGGGGCCCCGGTCTGGATCGTGGCGCTGCCTGGCGAGGAGGCGGCCAGTCCAATGAGGTAGCCGACGCCCACGAGCACGACCATGCCGCCGAGAACGGATGCAACTACCCCCAATACTTCCACGGCGATTTCCTCCCGTTCGTCTCTGCGGTGCAGAGAGTCACCGGGATGCCACGCGCCTCGATCGGCGTCGTCATCCGTTCGAAGGACGCCGCTTTGGCGGATGAGCCGTGCTCGGCGGCAGTCAATGGGAAGCGAACGTTTGCATACTCGGCCGTGAGTGCGCCGGTGATGCTTCCTCGGCAGCATCGGCCGTGCCACAAGAGCTGTGTCGGCCTCCGCAGCACGACGCGCGGCGAGAATGCTGAGCGTTGCGTGGGTCGCCATCGGGAGCCCGCCATCATGCGTCTCGCGGAATTTAGGGAGTCACTCGCCGAACCGGCGCCGCCGCCGGGCGTGACGGGTCCGCTGCAGGCGCTGTGGTGGGCCGCAAGAGGCGACTGGGAGGAGGCGCATCGCATCGTGCAGCACGATTCGAGCCGCGAGGCCGCGTGGGTGCACGCGCATCTGCATCGCGTGGAAGGCGACCTCCCGAACGCGCGCTATTGGTATGGCGAAGCGCGCCGGCCTGCGAGCCACGGCCCGCTGGAGTCGGAGTGGGACAGGATCGTCGATGCCTTGCTGGTCGGCGGCGGCAGCGACTGACGAGGGGCGCGCGATTGCGGTGCGCGGCAGCAAGCCACGCGTCCGCATCACATCAGTGAGCAGGTCTCGGGACCTATTTGCGCGGCGGCGTCGAGGTGACCGGGGGCAGATCGTGATCGCCCTGCACCTTCTTCTCTCCGCCCAATTCGCCGCCACTCAGCAGGAACATGATCGCCGCAACCGCGACCACACCGCCAAGAACGACACCCAAATACCCGGTGGATCCCCTGTTCTCAGCCATGGATTTCTCCATCTCTCAGTCGAAACCAACGTCTCGCTCCAGATCCCGTTCCGATTGCCTGTGCGGCGGGCGCCATCGCCGCGAAATGGCCGCATTGCGGCCCGCTCCGCGCCCCGCTTGAAGCGAGGCGCGCGAGGCTCTATCGGATCGGACGGCGCGCCGCGCGTCCTCTGGAGATCCACATGGCTGAACCCAAACCTTCCCGATATCTCAAGGGCGCGACCGGCGATTGGGAGGTCGTCATCGGCATGGAGGTGCACGCGCAAGTCACTTCGGCCGCGAAGCTGTTCTCGGGCGCGTCGACGGCGTTCGGCGGGGAGCCGAACAGCCATGTCTCGCTGGTCGATGCGGCGATGCCCGGCATGCTGCCGGTGATCAATGCCGAATGCGTGCGCCAAGCGGTGCGGACCGGGCTCGGGCTCAAGGCGCAGATCAATCTGAAGTCGGTGTTCGACCGGAAGAACTATTTCTATCCCGACCTGCCGCAGGGCTACCAGATCAGCCAGTACAAGTCGCCGATCGTGGGCGAGGGCGAGGTCGTCGTCGACATGCCGGACGGCGAGGAGATCCGCGTCGGCATCGAGCGCCTGCATCTCGAGCAGGACGCCGGCAAGTCGCTGCACGACCAGCATCCCACCATGTCCTTCGTCGATCTCAACCGCTCGGGCGTGGCGCTGATGGAGATCGTCTCAAAGCCGGATCTGCGCTCGGCCGAGCAGGCGAAGGCCTATGTGTCGAAGCTGCGCTCGATTCTGCGTTATCTCGGGACCTGCGACGGCGACATGGAGAAGGGGAGCCTGCGCGCCGACGTGAACGTCTCGGTGCGCCGCCCCGGCGAGCCTTTCGGCACGCGCTGCGAGATCAAGAACGTCAACTCGATCCGCTTCATCGGCCAGGCCGTGGAGTACGAGGCGCGCCGGCAGATCGACCTGATCGAGGACGGCGGCAAGGTCGAGCAGGAGACGCGGCTGTTCGACCCGAACAAGGGCGAGACCCGCTCGATGCGCAACAAGGAAGAGGCGCACGACTATCGCTACTTCCCGGATCCGGACCTGCTGCCGCTCGAGCTTTCGGCCGACGAGGTCGAGGCGCTGAAGGCGCACCTGCCGGAGCTGCCGGACGAGAAGAAGGCGCGCTTCATGCGCGCGCATGCGCTCTCGGCCTATGACGCCGACGTGCTGGTGGCGGAGCGCGAGACCGCCGAGTTCTTCGAGGCGGTCGCCAAAGGCCGCGACGCGAAGGCGGCGGCCAACTGGGTCATCAACGAGCTCGCGGGGCGGCTCAACCGCGAGGGCAAGGGCATCGGCGCCTCGCCGGTGTCGGCCGCGCAGCTCGGCGCGATCCTCGACCTGATCGGCGAGGGAGTGATCTCCGGCAAGATCGCCAAGGATCTGTTCGAGATCATCTGGAGCGAGGGCGGCGATCCGCGCGCGGTGGTCGAGGCGCGCGGCATGAAGCAAGTGACGGATCTTGGCGCGATCGAGGCGATTGTGGACGAGATCGTGGCGGCCAATCCCGACAAGGCCGAACAGGTGAAGACGAAGCCGGCCGCGCTCGGCTGGTTCGTCGGCCAGGTGATGAAGTCGTCGGGCGGCAAGGCGAACCCGCAGGCCGTCAACGACCTGCTCAAGCGCAAGCTCGGCCTCTAGAGGCCGGCGCGACGCGCGATCGCGCGCGCCACGGTGCGCGTTTCGCCCGCGAGCGGCGGCGCGGCTACATCTTTTCATCCGTGACTCTGCGGATGCGTCGCGCGCGACGACATCGTTCAACGCGCTCGCGCGCCATCGGTTCACGCGCCGCGCATCACGGCGCGCGCGTCGTGCTGCGCCGCCG
>JAEYAU010000298.1 GCA_023404705.1 Pseudomonadota bacterium | reverse complement strand
CCGCTCGCGAGCTTCGCGTCCGCCTCGATGTCCGACGGATCGATCCCGGAGAACTCCGCCACGCGGCGCATCAGCGTGTTGAACTCCATCGCCTTCAGGAAGGCGATGAGCCGCTTGTGATCGGGCTCGTGCACCGCGAGGTCGGCGAGCGGCACCTCCAGCTTCACATGGCTGTCGAGCGTGACGAGCTTCTTCGAGAGCCGCGCCTTCTCGGCATTCTCGATCAGGCTCTGCCGCCGCTTCTCCTGCTTGATCTCGCTCGCGCGCGCGAGCAGCGTCTCGAGGTCGCCATACTCGCCGATGAGCTGCGCCGCCGTCTTCACGCCGATGCCCGGCACGCCCGGCACGTTGTCGGTGGAGTCGCCGATCAGCGCCTGCACCTCGATCACCTTCTCAGGGGGGACGCCGAACTTCTCCATCACCTCCGGAATGCCGATCCGCTTGTCCTTCATGGTGTCGTACATGAAGACGCAGTCGGTGATCAGCTGCATCAGGTCCTTGTCGGAGGAGACGATGGTGCCGTTGGCGCCCGCCTCGCAGGACTCGCGCATATAGGTCGCGATCAGGTCGTCGGCCTCGAAGCCGAGCTGCTCCAGGCAGGGCAGATCGAAGGCGCGCACGGCCTCACGAATGTAAGCGAACTGCGGCACGAGATCCGCCGGCGCCTCCGAGCGGTTCGCCTTGTATTCGGAATAGAGCTCGTTGCGGAAGGTGCGCTCGGACTTGTCGAAGACGATGCCGAGATGCGTCGGCCGCTCCTCGGGCTTCATGTCGCGCAACAGCTTCCACAGCATGTTGCAGAAGCCGAGCACCGCATTGAGCTGCAGCCCGTCCGACTTGCGATTGAGCGGCGGCAGCGCGTGATAGGCGCGGAAGATGTAGGACGACCCGTCCACCAGGAACACGTGGTCGCCCTTCGCCACGGGCCGGGCGCCCGGCACCGGCGCGGAACTTTCAGCCGGCGTGGTTTTTGCGGTCGATGCTGCGGTCTTTGCCAATGGGAGCCTCACCTGTCGGGAGGCACGCATTATCACCCGGGATGGGGGCAAAGCCAGAACCCGGGATGCACAAAATTGTCAGTGGTTGTGGGTGACTCCGTCGTCATCCCGGACGCCGCGCAGCGGCGATCCGGGATCCATAACCCCGGTGGGCGTGATGCGCAAAGCCAGGGGATATGGATCCCGGCTCTCGCGGCGCGCGGCCGGGATGACGGCGTTGCCTCACTCCGCCGGCTGCAGCGCGTATGTCGGCTTGCGCTCGAGCCGCGCCCATTGCGGACGCGTGAACAGGAAGCCGAGCCAGCGGGTGTCGCGCGCGAGCCAGTAGATGACCAGCGCGCCGATCGCGGCCACGGTCGCGACGATCAGCGAGATCGTGCCCGGATCCGTGATGACGCCGGTCTTCATCAGGATGACGCGCGTCACCACCATGGGCAGGAAGAACGCGAGATAGATCTGCAGCGACTTCTCGCCGCAATAGCGCAGGAAGGCCATCAGCTCGAAGCGGGCGAGCAGCGCCGCGATCGCGACCACGGCGAGGGCGCCGACGAAGCCGAGCGCGAGCGAGACGAACGGCAGCTTCGCCCAGCCGAGCTGCACCAGCGCGCCGTTGATCAGCGCCCAGCCGACGAGCCCGGTGACCGCGAGAGCAGGGCGCGCCTGCACGGCCGCCGCGAAGGTGAACACGTGCCGCGCAATCAGGTAGCCCGTGTAGAAGTAGACGAAGCGCTGCGCGAACTCGAGCGGCAGCGTCCAGTCGGTCTCCACATGCGCGATCTCGAGCGCCGCCGCGATCGGCCAGACGATCCAGGGCGAGACGTTGCGCACGAGCTTGGTGACGACCGCGAACACCGGCAGCAGGTAAATGAACCAGAGCATGCCGAACGGATCGATGAAGGCCAGCGCATAGAGCTTGAGCGCGCCCATCCAGCCGGCCTCGGCCGCGAAGGCCGGCGCCTTGAAGGCGAACTGGATCGTCAGCCACAGCACGTAGAAATAGGCGAAGTGGACGACGCGGCGGTCCGTGTAGGTGCGCCAGTCGCGGTCGATCACGCGCGAGAGGAAGAGGCCCGAGATCAGGAAGAAGTCCGGCATGCGGAAGGGCGTCGCGAAGGTGACGATCGCATGCATGAAGCCCTGGTTGCCGGCGGCCGCCTCGACGCCCAGCGTCGAGTGCCACATCACGACCAGCAGGATGCAGATGCCTTTGCCGTAATCGACCCAGTCGACGCGCGCGGGAAGCGAATTGCCGGCCATGGCCGTTCCTTTCTGGCTCACTTGTCCCGAAACGGGACATGGACCCTCGGTTCTGCCCAGGTCCTCGCAAGCCGTGGGCCAATGCGGTTCCGGCACCGGCCCCGCCACTGATTTCGATCCACGCCGGTAAATGTCGTATGAACGCCACGCTGGAATCGCC
Source organism: Pseudomonadota bacterium (assembly GCA_023404705.1). Classification (GTDB taxonomy): domain Bacteria; phylum Pseudomonadota; class Alphaproteobacteria; order Rhizobiales; family Xanthobacteraceae; genus FEB-22. The sequence goes on along the minus strand of JAEYAU010000298.1, from coordinate 29,801 downwards.
GAAAACTCGCACCCTCATCCGTCATCCTGAGGTGCGAGGGCAAAGCCCGAGCCTCGAAGGATGAACGGCCCGGGCGGTGCAACATACGTGTGGCAGCTCAGCGGCCGTCGCCCTTCGAGGCTCGGCCACTGCGTGGCCTCGCACCTCAGGGTGACGGACGCGAGTTGGTCCCGGTTGCCTCATTTCGCCGAACCCTTGCCGATCGATGCCGCCCTACCGGAGCTGACGGCGGCGCTTGCGGGCCGGAACGTGGCCGTCCTGGTCGCCCCGCCGGGCGCCGGCAAGACGACGCGCGTGCCCCTGGTGCTGGCCGAGGAGCCCTGGGCCGAGCGGGGCAAGATCATCGTCCTGGAGCCGCGCCGGCTCGCGGCCCGCGCGGCCGCCGAGCGCATGGCGCGCACGCTCGGCGAGCAGGTCGGCGACACGGTCGGCTACCGGGTGCGCTTCGGCAGCAAGGTCTCGCGCCGCACCCGCATCGAGGTGGTCACTGAAGGCGTGTTCACGCGCATGATCCTCGACGACCCGGAGCTCACCGGCATCGCGGCCGTGCTGTTCGACGAATTCCACGAGCGCTCCCTCGATGCTGATCTCGGCCTCGCGCTCGCGCGCGACACGCAAGGTCTGCGCGACGATCTGCGCTTGCTGGTGATGTCCGCCACCATCGACGGCGCCCGCGTGGCAAGCCTGCTCGGCGACGCGCCCGTCATCGCCAGCGAAGGCCGCGCTTGGCCGGTCGAGACGCGCTATGTCGGCCGCGACGCTCGCGCGCCCATCGAGCAGCAGATGAGCGACGCGATCCTGCGCGCGCTGCGCGCCGATGCGGGCTCGGTGCTCGCGTTCCTCCCCGGCGCCGCCGAGATCCGCCGCACCGAGACGCGCGTAAAGGAGAAGCTGTCCGATCCAAGCGTCGACGTGGTCGCGCTCTACGGCGCGCTGGAAGCGAGCGTGCAGGATCGCGCCATCGCGCCCGCGCCGGCCGGCCGCCGCAAGGTCGTGCTCGCGACATCGATTGCCGAGACCTCGCTGACCATCGAAGGCGTGCGCATCGTGGTCGACTCCGGCCTCGCCCGCGTGCCGCGCTACGAGCCTGATGTCGGCCTGACCAGACTCGAGACCGTGCGCGTCTCCCGCGCCGCCGCCGACCAGCGCCGCGGCCGCGCCGGCCGCACCGAGCCGGGCGTCTGCTATCGCCTGTGGGAAGAGCCGCAGACCGCCGCGCTCGAAGCCTTCGCGCGTCCCGAGATTCTCGCCGCAGACCTCTCGGGCTTCGTGCTCGATCTCGCGGCCTGGGGCGCGCAGCCCGAACGCCTCGCCTTCCTGGATCCGCCGCCCAAGCCCGCACTCAGCGAAGCCCGCATGCTGTTGCGCGAGCTCGGCGCCCTCGACGCCGATCATCGCATCACCGAGACCGGCAAGCGCCTGCGCGCGCTGCCGCTGCCGCCGCGCCTCGCCCGCATGGTGATCACCGCCGCCCAGCACGGCGCAGCCGAGACTGCCGCTGACATCGCCGCGATCCTGAGCGAGCGCGGCCTCGGCGGCGACGACGTCGACCTCACGCATCGCCTGGACGGCCTGCGCCGCGACCGCTCCCGCCGCGCCGAGGACGCGCGCGCCATGGCACGTAGATGGGCGCGCGTCGCTGAGTCAACCGGAGCCGCTGAGTCGCCGCGGACTGGGCCGGCTCCCTCCCCCCTTGCGGGGGAGGGTGGGGGAGAGGGGTCCTCTGAGTCTCGGAGTGTGGGGGAGTCAGATGAGAACGGGAGCCTTCCTGTCGCTTCCGACAAGAACAGCGAGCGCAATCCTCGCGGCGGACCCCCCTCCCTAGCCCTCCCCCGCAAGGGGGGAGGGAACAGGCTGAGCGAGCCGACGGCTGGTTCTTCAAACAACGACCTCTCGCCCGGCGCGATCCTAGCGCTGGCCTACCCGAACCGCGTCGCGCGCAACCGCGGCGGCGGGCAGGGCGCGTTCCTGCTCGCGAACGGGCGCGGCGCCAATGTGGATCCGGCGTCGCGGCTAGCGCGCGAGCCGTTCCTCTGCGTGGCCGAACTCACCGGCACGGCCGCGCAAGGCCGCATCGTGCTGGCGGCGCCGCTGGCGCTGGAGGAGATCGAGGCCGAGTTCTCGGATCAGATCGAGAGCCGCGACGAGATCAGCTTCGATGCCGCAAGTCTCGGTCTCCGCGCGCGGCGCATGCGGAGGCTCGGCGCTATCGCGCTTGCCGAGCAGACGCGCGCGGTCCAGCCCGGCCCCGAGGCCGCGCGCGTGCTCGCCGAAGGCATCGCGAAAGCCGGCATCGCGCGGCTCCCCTGGAGCAAGCCGCTGCAGCAGTGGCGCGACCGCGTCCTCTTCCTGCGGCGCGCCGAAGGCGACGAGTGGCCTGATCTCTCCGACGCCGCGCTCGCCGCGTCTGCGGCCGAATGGCTCGCGCCTGTGCTCGACGGCAAGACGGCGCTCTCGCAGCTCGGCGCCGATGAACTCTCCGATGCCGTGATGAACCTGCTGCCGTGGCCGCTGCGCCGCCGCCTCGATGCGGAGGCGCCGACGCATTTCGAGGCGCCCTCGGGCTCGCGCGTGCCGATCGACTACGAGGCCGAGGAGGGGCCGAAGCTCGCGATCCGCGTGCAGGAACTCTTCGGCCTCGATCGCCATCCCGCAATTGCGGGCGGCCGCGTCGCGCTGGTCATTGAGCTGCTCTCGCCCGCGCATCGTCCCGTGCAGGTCACGCGCGATCTGCCCGGCTTCTGGCGCGGCAGCTACGCGGCGGTGAAGTCCGAGATGAAGGGCCGCTATCCGCGCCACCCCTGGCCCGACGATCCGCTGCAGGCGCCGGCGACGCGCCGCGCCAAGCCGCGTGGAACTTGAGCCGTCACTTCGGACATGGGGTCAATCGCGCGGACGACGAGGCAACTAAGCCTTTCTAAACACGATAAAAAATCGGGAAATTCCGATTCCGGAAAGCACGACGAAATGGCCACGCAACAATTCGCGCGTAGTAACTTTCTGACGCTGGCGCCCCGGCCGGCGGACCAGGGAGGGAATGCGCATGCAACATGGAAAGAGCCTGATCTGTGGAATGGCGTTGATCCTGTCGTTCGTGGTCCCGGCTGCGGCCGACATGCCGGCCGCGATCGCGGCGCCGGGCGAGAAGGTGGTCGTGACGCTGCATGCCACGGGCGCGCAGGTCTACGAGTGCAAGGCGGGCCAAGACGGCAAGCTCGTCTGGACGTTCCGCGAGCCGATCGCGAGCCTGTTCCTCGACGGCAAGACCGTCGGCCGTCACTATGCGGGCCCGAACTGGGAGCATGTGGACGGCAGCCTGGTTGTCGCGAAGGCGGCTGGCCGTGCGCCGGGCGCGACGCCGAAGGACATTCCGTGGCTGAAGCTCGAGGTCACGCAGCAGAAGGGCAACGGCATCCTCACGGGCGTCACCACGATCCAGCGCATCAACACGTCGGGCGGCACGATGGAAGGTGCCTGCGACAAGGCCGGCGCCGTGCAGAGCTCGCCCTATTCCACGGACTACGTCTTCCTGAAGAAGAGCTGACGACTCGCCACGATACGGCACGGGCGCGTCCATGACGGCGCGCCCGTTGCTCATTGGCGTCGACTGGGGCACCACCGCGTGCCGCGCCTATCTGATCGCGCCGGATGGCGTGATCGCGCAAGCCAGCGGCGCCGGCATTCTCGGCATCAAGGACCAGGCTTTCGCCGCTGCGCTCGCCGTGATGATCGCGCCGTGGCGCGATGAGCTTGGCGCGCTCCCGATCCTGTTGTCCGGCATGATCGGCAGCCGCCAAGGCTGGCACGAAGTGCCGTATCTCGCGTGCCCAGCCGGCGCCACGGATCTCGCCGCCGCTCTCGGCCGCATCGATGATGCGGCACTCGGCGCAATCCATCTGGTGCCGGGTCTCACGGTCACGCACGGCGACATGCCCGACGTGATGCGCGGCGAGGAGACGCAAGTGATCGGCGCGCTCGCAGGCGATGTGGGCCTCTTCGTTCTTCCGGGCACGCATTCCAAATGGGTCGAGGTCGCGGACGGCCGCATCACCTCGTTCCGCACCTTCATGACGGGCGAGGTCTACGGTGCGCTCAAGGACCACACCATTCTCGGACGCCTCATGCAGCAGCAGGCAGCATTCGACGCGCAGTCTTTCGCGCGGGGCGTCGAGGAGGGCGCTGCGCAGGAGAGCGGAGGCGCCCTGCTGCATCGTCTGTTCGCGACCCGCACTTACGGCCTGTTCGACCGCGTGCCCGCGACTGGTCTCGCCGACTACCTGAGCGGCCTCCTGATCGGCGCCGAGATTGCTGAGGCGACGCGCGAGGTTCCGGACGCGCCGATCACCATCCTGGGCAGCGCCGCCCTGGCCGAACGCTACGTCGCCGCCTTCGCGCGCCTCGGCCGCACCGCTGGGTTCGGTCCGGCCGATTGTGCCGCCACGGGGCAATACCGGCTGGCGGAGAGCGCCGGGCTCCTTGGCCGCGCCTGAAACCTACGCGTTTTCCGGGCTCCCTGGGGGCTTCCCGGACCCCGGAAACCCTTGCAAAAACGCCGGTTTGGCCCCACATTATGGGCGTATCTGATGCGGAGCCCTCTCGTTCGGCCAACCGGCCCGGGAGGGTTTTTGGCTTTTGGCAAGGTACGTTGAAGATAATGCGCGGCGAAAGGTCCGCGCTCCGATCATGACAAGCAACCGTAGCGACCATATCCGGCTCACCTCTCATCCGGTCAGCGGTGCGCCGACCCGTTTCCCCCTTCACTGGGGCGCCGGCTCCGTGCGCGCCCGGGGTCCCGTCGTCGGCACCTTCTCGGCGCGCGGCGACCGCAACGCCATCGGCTCCCATGGCGGCTCCTACGCGCTCTACCGCGCGCTGGCGGTCTCCTCCGGCGCGCTCAATCCGATCGCGCGTCCGGACCTCACCAACACGGCGCCCGTGGTGGACATCGGCCCGTTCCCGCAGTGGACGGAGCCCGGCCGCATCGTCTCGCTCGATCCCTGGGGCGCGCGCGTCGCCGAGGATTTCCGCGACGAGATCGCGGGCGGCCTCGACATCCGCCCGACCATCGCGGTGACGAAGGCGCGCCTCACGATTCCCGAGCTCGATGAGGCCATCGAGAAGGGCCGCCTCAAGGTCGACGGCGAGGTCATCCGCCGCGAAGGCGACATCGCGGTCACCAAGGCCGCCATCGATCCGGTCTGGTATCTGCCCGGCATCGCGGATCGCTTCGGCGTGAAGGAGGACGTGCTGCGCCGGACGCTGTTCGAGCAGACCGGCGGCATGTATCCGGAGCTCGTCACGCGGCCCGATCTCTCGGTGTTCCTGCCGCCCATCGGCGGCATCACGCTCTACATCTTCGGCGATCCCGCCGCGATCGCGGACACGCGCCGCACGCTTGCGTGCCGCGTGCATGACGAGTGCAACGGCTCCGACGTCTTCGGCTCCGACATCTGCACCTGCCGGCCCTATCTCATTCACGGCATCGAGGAATGCGTGAAGGAAGCGCAGGCGGGCGGCGCCGGCCTGATCGTCTACAATCGGAAAGAGGGCCGCGCCCTCGGCGAGGTGACCAAGTTCCTGGTCTACAACGCCCGCAAGCGCCAGCAGGGCGGCGACCAGGCCGCGACCTATTTCGAGCGCACCGAATGCGTCGCCGGCGTGCAGGATGCGCGGTTCCAGCAGCTCATGCCCGATGTGCTGCACTGGCTCGGTATCACGCGCATCGACCGCTTCGTCTCCATGTCGAACATGAAGCACGACGCGATCACCGAGTCCGGCATCGCGATCGGCGAGCGCGTGCCGATCCCGGACGAGCTCATCCCGGACGACGCCAAGGTCGAGATGGAAGCCAAGAAGGCGGCCGGCTACTTCGCGCCCAAGGCGCCGACGCCGGAAGAGCTCAAGACCGTGGTCGGGCGCAAGATCGAAGAGTTCTGAATGAGCGAGGAGGCCGAGCGGAGCGCGGCGCTCTCCCTGCTCAATGCCGGCGCGGTGCGCGAGCGCGCGCACGAGATGCTGGAGGCGGGTCTCGACGGCCGGCTCCAACACTTCACGGTCGATCTCGATCGGCTGGCGATGACGGCGCGCGTGGTCGCGGAGAAGATCCGCGTCAACTATCCGCGCCGTGACGTGCCGTTCCATGCGCGCTGGCGCCACTTCGTGCTCGACGGCATCGATCTGTGGGCTGAGCGCGCCGCCGCGACCACCTTTCAGAGCCGCGCGGCGCAAGCCCGTGCGGCCTTCGATCTCGCCATCGTCTCGGTGCTGCTCGATGCCGGTGCCGGCACGGCCTGGCGCTATCTCGATGCCGACACCGGACAGGTGATCGGCCGCTCCGAAGGTCTTGCGATCGCCTCGCTGCGTATGTTCGAAGGCGGCGCCTTCTCGGCCCGCGCGACCGACCGGCTGCGTGCCGACGCCGTGAAGCTGCAGGCGATCACGGCCAACGATCTCGCGCGCGGCATGCAGGTGATGGAGTCGAACCCGCTGGTCGGCCTGCCGGGCCGCGCCGCGCTGCTCGCGCGCCTCGGTCAGGTCATCGCCGACAAGCCTGCCGTGTTCGCTCGCGTCGACGATCCGCGCCCGGGCGGCCTCTACGATCATCTCGCGAGCGAAGCCAAGGGCGGGGAGCTGCCGGCCGCGCGCATCCTCGAGGCGCTGCTCCTGCACCTCGGCGCCGTCTGGCCCGGCCGCATCACCATGGGCGGTCTCTCGCTCGGCGACACCTGGCGCCACCCCGCGATCAAGCGCGACGATGCAACCAATGGGCTGATGCCGTTCCACAAGCTCTCCCAGTGGCTCGCCTACTCGTTGATCGAGCCGCTGCAATGGGCCGGCATCGAGGTCACCGACATCGACGGCCTCACCGGCCTCGCCGAGTATCGCAATGGCGGCCTGTTCGTGGACTCCGGCGTCATCATGCTGCGAGACCCGGATGAAGCCGCCCGGCCACAGCAAGTGGACTCTGCGCTCGTGGTCGAATGGCGCGCGCTCACGGTGGCGCTGCTCGACCGCATTGCGCCGCTGGTGCGTAGCGAGCTTGGCCTCGGCGATAATGAATTTCCGCTCGCGCGCGTGCTCGAAGGCGGCACCTGGAGCGTCGGCCGCTCGCTCGCGCGCGACAAGCGTCCCGATGCCAGCCCGCCGATTGCGGTCGTGAGCGACGGGACCGTATTCTAGCGGTCACGAGGAGAGTGCCGATGCAAGGCGTCACGGTGGTCGATCATCCGCTGGTCCAGCACAAGCTCACGCTGATGCGTGACAAGGCGCGCTCGACCAAGGGTTTTCGCCAGCTCCTCAACGAGATCGGCATGCTGCTGCTCTACGAGGTGACGCGCGACCTGCCGCTCGAATATGTCGACATCGAAACGCCGCTCGCGCCCATGCGCGCGCCGATGCTCTCCGGCAAGAAGCTGGTGCTCGCCCCGATCCTGCGCGCCGGCATCGGCTTCCTCGACGGCATGCTCGAGCTCGTGCCCTCGGCGCGCGTCGCGCATATCGGCCTCTACCGCGATCCGAAGACGCTGGTTGCGGTCGAGTATTACTTCAAGGCGCCCGAGGACGTGGCGGACCGCCTCGTGCTGGTGCTGGACCCCATGCTCGCCACCGCCAACTCGGCGATCGCCGCGGTCGACCGGCTCAAGGAGCGCAACGTCACCAACCTGCGCGTGGTCTGCCTGCTCGCCGCACCCGAGGGAATCGCCAAGTTCCATGGCCATCATCCCGACGTCCACATCTGGACCGCCGCCATCGACGAGCGCCTCAACGAGCACGGCTACATCGTCCCGGGTCTCGGTGACGCCGGCGACCGCATGTACGGGACGAAATAGTCCCTCAAATCCTCCGGCGTCCCGCAACCTGCCGTTCACCATCGCGCCAGCGGGTCACTCGGCGTTTACCCGAATGTCGCGTGCCGCGGTCTAGGTTGGCCCAAAGGGGGCTCCCGAAATGCTCAAGAACGTCCTCTCCTTCGCCGCCATCATGATCGTGGTCGCGCTTGCGCTGCCGCGCATTGCGCCCGGACTCGTCGACAGCCCCAAGAAGGCGCCCGAGAGCGCGGCAAAGAGCGCGCCCAAGCAGGCCGCCTCGCTCGCCTCGCCGCCCGGCCAGGCGATCATCCGCTCGGACCGGCGCGGGCACTTCGTCACCGACATCGAGATCGAGGGCAAGCGCGTGCGCGCCATGGTGGACACCGGTGCGACCGTGGTCGCGCTGCGCTACGAGGATGCGGAGCGCATGGGCCTGATCCGCAGCGCCACCAAGTTCACGCACCAGGTCTCGACCGCGAACGGCGTCGCCCGCGCCATGGCGGTGCGGCTCAATCGCGTCGATGTCGAGAACGTGACGATCTATGATGTCGAAGCGCTCGTCATGGAGCGCGGCCGCATGGACACCAACCTGCTCGGCATGAGCTTCCTGCGCCGTCTCTCGCGCTTCGAGGTGCGTCCAGACCACATCGTGCTGGAGCGGTAGCCCGCGCGGCGTGGCGCCGCATTAAGCCACACCTAGGCCGAACTTTTCCCTGATCCGTCTGTTTTCGTGTTATCAGCCGGCCGCGCACGCTCGGCCTGAATGCGTCCGTGCGCTTAGCTGTCCCCCAACAGGTGCATTTCATGTTTCCGACCCCGAAGCCCGCTCTCCTTCCCAACACCTATGCCTACGAATCCGAGCCCATGGTGAAGCCGACCGGCTTCCGCGAGTACGACGCGCGCTGGCTGTTCGGCAAGGAGATCAACCTGATGGGCGTGCAGGCGCTGGGCATGGGCCTCGGCACGCTGATCCGCGAACTCGGCGTGAAGCCCGAGATCGTTACGGGCCACGATTTCCGCGGCTATTCGGCGTCGATCAAATACGCGCTCATCACCGGCCTGATGGCGGCGGGCTGCAAGGTGCACGACATCGGCCTCTGCGTGACGCCGATGGCGTATTTCGCGCAGTTCGATCTCGACGTGCCATGCGTCGCCATGGTGACAGCCTCGCACAACGACAATGGCTGGACCGGCGTGAAGATGGGGACCAACCGCCCGCTCACCTTCGGTCCCGACGAGATGACCCGGCTCAAGGAGATCGTGCTCGGCGCGCGCTTCAAGGCCGAGGGCGGCGGCTCGTATCATTTCGCCGAAGGTCTGGCCGAGCGCTATCTCGCCGATCTCACCAACCGGCCCAAGATCAAGCGCAAGCTCAAGGTTGTCTGCGCCTGCGGCAATGGCACGGCGGGCGCCTTCGCGCCGCGCGTGCTCGAGGCGATCGGCTGCGAGGTGGTGCCGCTCGACTGCGAGCTCGACCACACTTTCCCGAATTACAATCCGAACACCGAAGACATGAAGATGCTCCACGCCATGCGCGATGCGGTGCTCGCGCACAAGGCGGACGTGGCGCTCGGCTTCGACGGCGACGGCGACCGCTGCGGCGTGGTGGACAATGAGGGCGACGAGATCTTCGCCGACAAGGTGGGCGCCATGCTGGCGCGGGACATCTCGGCGCAGCAGAAGGGCGCCAAGTTCGTGGTCGACGTGAAGTCGACCGGCATCTTCATGACCGACGAGGTGCTGGCGAAGAACGGCGCCAAGACCGAATACTGGAAGACCGGCCATTCCTATATGAAGCGCCGCGTCAACGAGATCGGCGCCGTTGCGGGCTTCGAAAAGTCCGGCCACTTCTTCTTCAACAAGCCGCTCGGCCGCGGCTATGACGACGGCCTCATCTTCGCGCTGGCAGTCTGCGACATGCTCGACCGCAACCCCGACAAGACCATGGCCGACCTCAAGAACGCGCTGCCCAAGACCTGGTCTTCGCCCACCATGGCCCCGCACTGCGCCGACGAGCTGAAGTACGGCGTTGTCGATGCGGTCGTGAAGCACTTCGAGGAGGCGAAGAAGGAAGGCGTGCTGATCGCGGGCCAGAAGATCCGCGACCTCGTCACCGTGAACGGCGTGCGCGTCACGGTCGAGGACGGCAGCTGGGGCCTGGTGCGCGCGTCCTCCAACAAGCCCGAGCTCGTCGTCGTGGTCGAGAGCCCGGTCTCCAAGGAGCGCATGCACGACATGTTCAAGGCCGTCGACGGCGTGCTGCGCACCCACAAGGAAGTCGGCGCGTACAATCAGACGATCTGACCGGTGCACGACTCGGCGCAATCCGTCGTGATTCGCACCGCAGACACAAAACCGCTGAAAAATCGCGCGCCTTCAATGCCCTGCAGGCCCGGAGGTACCTCTGTCTGCGGGCATCAGGAACAGAAACTACATCCCACGCGTTCATCGGGGCAACCAACGGAGCGGGCAGTGGCGAAACCACTGGCACGGATGGCAATGAACCGGAGTACGCGGAATGCTGACCGCCATCGTGCTGATTTGCTCGCTGAGCGTGACCCCTGAGCTGCGCGAGTGCACGCGCGACAATGCCACCAATGTCGTGCAGGTGCCCGAGGAGTTCGCACTTCCCGCACAATGCATGATGCGCGGCGAGGCCTTCGTGGCCGGTACTACGGTCGGCCAGAACCTCGCCCATGACGAGCGCGTCAAGGTGATGTGCGTCCGTCACGAGCTCCTGAACCGGCGCGTGGGCTGAGGGAGCGTACCGTGGGAGTCGTACTTCCTTTCCGCCGGCCCGAGCCGCGGCGATCGCGGTTCCGCCCGGCCCATCAAACCCAAGCTTGTCCGATCGAGGACCCGTACTGGCTCGCCGACGCGCTGCATCTGCGTCCCGCCGAAACGTGGGAAGTTCCCGGCCTTGGTCCGGATCGACGCGACGATGACGAGCGCTGAGGCGCTGGCCTCGGGCTGATCCCGCTCGGAGCGCTCCGAGAAGAGAAGAGGTCGCAGCCCACCCCGGTGGCTCACCGAACGCCGAGATCGCAAACGGACCGTGAGCGGGGCCGGTCCAGGGCGTTCACTGCGATGTCGCATCATGTCATGCCCTGCGAGCGCGGACAATGCGTGAGCGCTCGTCAGGGCCGATCGACAGCAGCCGAATCCGCGAGGAATGCGGCGCGCGATCTTACTTCTCTTCCTTGAAGCTCGCGCGGAAGGCGTGCGCCGGATAGACGCCGAGGATCTTGAATTCGCGCGAGAAGAACTTCAGCTCCTCGAGCGCGTTGCGCAGGCCCGGATCGTCCGGGTGCCCTTCGACGTCCGCATAGAACATGGTGGCGAAGAAGTTGCCCTCGAGCATGTAGCTCTCGAGCTTTGTCATGTTTACGCCATTCGTCGCGAAGCCGCCCAGCGCCTTGTAGAGCGCGGCCGGCAGGTTGCGGACCCGGAAGATGAAGGTCGTGACGATCAGCCCGCTGCCCTGGGCGGCGGGCTTCTCCTCTCGCGAGAGGATCACGAAGCGCGTAGTGTTGTGGGCCACGTCTTCCACATTGGTCGCGATCACGTCGAGGCCATAGATGTCGGCCGCGAGCCGCGGCGCCAGCGCGCCACGCGTGACGTCGGTGGTCTCCGCGATGGCGCGCGCCGCGCCCGCCGTGTCGGCCGCGACCACGGCTTTGTAATTGTGCTCGCGGATAAAGCGGCGGCACTGGCCGAGCGCGTGGATGTGGCTTTCCACCGTCTTGATGGTCTCGAGCGTCGCGCCCTTCGGCGCCATCAGCTGGAAATGGATGGGCAGAAAGTATTCGCCGATGATGTGCAGGTTCGCGTGCGGCAGCAGATGATGGATGTCGGCGACGCGTCCCGCGATGGAGTTGTCGATCGGGATCATGCCGAGCTCGGCCTCGCCCGAGGAGAGCGCCGTCAGCGCATCCTCGAAGGTCGCGCAGGGCACCGGCTCGTAGTCGGAATAGACCGCGAGACACGCGATATGCGAGTTCGCGCCCCGCTCGCCCTGGAACACGATTCGTTTGGCTTTGGCTTTAGTCATGTGCGGTCCCGTACGTGTCCGTGAGCGGAAGTGTCAATGCCCGGCCAGCATGGCGCGCGCCTTGGCGAGATCGTCCGGCGTGTCGACGCCGAGCGGCACCGTGTCGACGATGCCGACATCGATGCGCATGCCGGCTTCGAGCGCACGCAGCTGCTCAAGTCGCTCCCGTTGCTCCAGCGGAGAGGGGAGGAGGCTGACGAAGCGCGCCAGGGCGGCGCGCCGATAGGCATATAGTCCGATGTGATGGTAAAGCGGGCCGTCGCCGTGGGGAGCGGTCGCGCGGGTAAAATAGAGCGCCCGCAGCCGGCGCGGCCCGATCGGCGAGCCCACCACTTTCACGACGTTGGGGTTGGTCCGCTCGGAGGGCTCGCGGATCTCGGCCGCGATGGTCGCGATGTCGACCTCGGCGTTTTCGAGGGGCGCGAGCGCCGCACGGATGTCGAGGCGCGTGATCGTCGGCAGATCGCCCTGCACGTTGACGACCACGGCGACCTGGCGGCCCGGGTCCAGCCGCTCCAGCGCCTCGTAGATGCGGTCCGAGCCCGAGGCGTGGTCGCTGCGGGTCATCACGGCCTCGCCGCCCGCCGCCGTCACGGCGTCCGCAATCGCGGGGGAGTCGGTCGCCACCACAGCGCGGCCGATGTCCGCCTCCTGCGCACGCCGCAGCACGTGGACGATCATCGGCGTCCCGTTGATGTCGGCGAGCGGCTTGTCCGGGAGCCGCGTGGCGGCCATGCGGGCCGGGATCAGGATCAGCACTTCACCCGGCGTCATCGGCCCCACACCACGCGTAGCGACCGGCGCGACCGCCATGCCGCAAGGCTTTCCCCACGCGCTCGTTTCGCGCTGCTTATACGGGTTGCCAGGGGCGCCGCAAACCGGCTATCTGTCCGCGCCCGCGGGCGCCTGGTTCGTCCCGTGATTCCGCTTCTCCCCGGGGAGCCGACTTTCGATGGATTCCTACGAGCTCAATAAGATTCTCGGCGCGTTCCTGTTCACGTGCCTCGTGCTGCTGTCGCTGAACATCGGCGCAAATGCGCTGTTCACGCCGCCCCATGTGGCGAAGCCCGGCATCGACATCGCGGTCGAGGAGCACGGGACGCAGCAACAGGCCGCGGCCCCGGCCGACGAGCCGCTCGACAAGCTGCTCGCCAGCGCCAACGCCGAGAAGGGCCTCGCGGCTGCCAAGAAGTGCACCGCCTGCCACACCTTCGAGAAGAACGGCCCGAACAAGGTCGGCCCGAACCTCTGGGGCGTGGTCGGCCGCGAGCGCGGCTCTCACGAGGGCTTCAAGTATTCGGCCGCCATGAAGTCGAAGCCCGGCAAGTGGACGATCGAGGACCTCAACGCCTTCATTCACAATCCGAAGGGTTTCATCCCGGGCACCAGCATGGGCTTCGCGGGCGTGCCGAAGGGCAGCGAGCGCGCCGACATCATCGCCTACCTCAACCAGAATTCGGACAGCCCGCAGCCCCTGAAGGCGGCCGAGGCCGGCGGCGCTCCCAAGGCGCAGTAAGCCTTGCAATCTTACGGTTTTGTAACGGCCGGGCCTCGTGCCCGGCCGTTTCGCATCTGTGCGACGATTGGTCCCCCGCGGTTCCTGCTGGATCACGACAATGCGTAGCCCGGCGGCTGGCGGAGCACCGAAAAACCGACATAATCCCCGCGATTTGTCGCATTCACGCTCACAAAGAGCCATCCGGAGGCCCCCGCGTGACATCGATCCCCATGCTCCGTTCCGCCGCCCTCGGTCTCGCTCTCGCGATGCTCGCGGCACAGCCGCTGCAGGCGCAGGACGCAAAGCAAGGCCAGCAGAAGCAGCCTGAACAGAAGACTTGGCACCACGGCCTCTCGCTCTTTGGCGAGCTGAAATATTCGCCCGGCTTCAAGCATTTCGACTACGTCAATCCGAACGCGCCCAAGGGCGGCACGGTGCGCCTGGTCACGATCGGCACGTTCGATAACTTCAACGCCGTGGTCGCGGGCGTGAAGGGCAACATCGCGGGCGGCATCGAGCTCATCTACGACTCGCTGATGGCGCCGGCGCTCGACGAGGTCTCGACCGAATACGGTCTGCTCGCCGAAGCCGTCAGCTACCCGGCCGACTTCTCTTCCGTCACCTATCGCTTGCGCGCGGAGGCCAAGTGGCACGACGGCAAGCCGGTGACGCCCGAGGACGTGATCTTCTCGCTCGAAGCCTTCCGCAAGAACCATCCGTTCTACGGCGCCTATTATCGCCACGTCACCAAGTCCGAGAAGACCGGCGAGCGCGAGGTCACCTTCACGTTCGACGAGGCGGGCAATCGCGAGCTGCCGCAGATCCTCGGCCAGCTGCGCATTCTCCCGAAGCACTGGTGGGAGGGCACGGACGCCTCCGGCAAGAAGCGCGACATCACGGCGACCACGCTGGAGCCGCCGCTCGGCGCTGGCGCCTATCGCCTCAAGGAATTCGTGCCCGGCCGCTCCATCGTGTTCGAGCGCGTGAAGGACTACTGGGGCGCCAAGGTCAACGTGAATATCGGCCAGGAGAACTTCGACGAGCTGCGCTTCGAATATTTCCGCGACTCCACCGTCGCGCTCGAAGCCTTCAAGGGCGACGCCATCGACTGGCGCACCGAGACGAGCGCCAAGGACTGGGCTACGGCCTACGAGTTTCCGGCCGTGAAGGAAGGGCGCGTCATCAAGGAGGAATTCCCGATCCGCAGCTCCGGCGGCATGCAATCCTTCGCCTTCAACACGCGGCGCGAGAAGTTCAGCGACTGGCGCGTGCGGCTCGCCTTCAACTACGCCTTCGACTTCGAGGAGATGAACAAGCAGCTCTTCTTCGGCCAGTACAAGCGGATCAGGAGCTACTTCGAGAACACCGAGCTCGCCGCCGAAGGATTGCCTCAGGGCAAGGAGCTCGAGATCCTCGAGACCGTGCGCGACAAGGTCCCGCCGGAAGTCTTCACCAAGCCCTTCGTCAATCCGGTCGGCGGCAGCCCTGAGAACAACCGCAACAATCTGCGCGAAGCGCTCCGCCTCCTGAAGGACGCCGGCTGGGAGATCCGCGACAAGCGGCTCGTCAACACCAAGACAGGCGAGCCGTTCACGGTCGAGATCCTGGTCTCGCAGCCGGCCTTCGAGCGTATCGCGTTGTTCTACAAGCCGGCGCTCGAGCGGCTCGGCATGACGGTCTCGGTGCGCACCGTTGACGACGCACAGTACACCAACCGGGAACGCAACTGGGATTTCGAAGTTGTCGTCGCGTCATGGGGTCAGTCGCTTTCGCCGGGCAACGAGCAGCGCGACTTCTGGAGTTCGCAAGCGGCCGACCGGCAGGGGTCACGCAATCTCGCCGGCATCAAGAACCCGGCCGTCGATGCGCTGATCGAGCGCATCATCTTCGCCAAGGATCGCGCCGAGCTCGTCGCCGCCACCAAGGCTCTCGATCGCGTGCTGATGTGGAATCACTACGTCGTCCCGCAGTGGACTTACGGCAAGGTGCGCACCGCGCGCTGGGACCGTTTCGGCCGTCCCGAGAAACTCCCCGAATACGGTGCCTCGGCCTTCCCGAACATCTGGTGGTGGGACGCAGCCAAGGCGGCCAAGACGGGAGGACGCTGATGATGAGATCGCGCGTGTGCCCCTGGGGATCGCGTTGGCCGCGCCCGTGAGATCCGGCGGCCCGCCAATGCTCCCGCCCGCGGACCCGCTCTCGCGTCGCGATGTCCTGGTGATCGGCGCGGGCGCGCTCGGCGCCGCCGCGCTCGGCCTGCCAGCCCGGGCGAACGACGAAATCGAGGCGCACGGCATCTCCGCGTTCCACGATCTCAAATACCCGGCGGACTTCCGCCACTTCGACTATGTCGACCCGAACGCGCGCAAGGGCGGCCAGTTCTCGCAGATGGGGCCGACTGCCAACTTCAATCAGTCCCTGTTCACCTTCAACACCCTCAACGCCTTCATCCAGAGAGGCGAAGCCGCGCAAGGGATGGATCTCACCTTCGCGAGCCTGATGGCGCGCGCCGCCGACGAGCCCGACGCGATGTACGGCCTCGCCGCGCGCTCCGTGATCCGCTCCGCGGACGGGCTCACCTATCGCTTCCGCATGCGGCCCGAGGCGCGCTTCCACGATGGCACGCGGCTCACCGCGCATGACGCGGCCTGGTCGCTCGGGACGCTGAAGACCAAGGGCCATGCCATCATCCAGTCGCTGCTGCGCGACATGGCAAGCGCGGAAGCCTCGGACGACGAGACTTTGGTCGTGCGTTTCGCGCCCAATCGTGCGCGCGACGTGCCGCTGTTCGTCGCCAGCCTGCCGATCTTCTCGCGCGCCTATTATGCGAACCGCAATTTCGACGAGACGACGCTCGAGATCCCGCTCGGCTCCGGCGTTTACCGTGTCGATCGCTTCGAGGCCGGCCGCTTCATCTCCTTCGAGCGTGTGAAGGACTGGTGGGGCCGCGACCTGCCGGCGATGCGCGGCCAGTACAACTTCGACACCGTGCGTTTCGAGTTTTTCCGCGATCGCGAGGTGGGCTTCGAGGCCTTCACGGCCAAGGGTTATCTCTTCCGCGAGGAGTTCACCTCGCGCATCTGGTCGACGCGCTACGACTTTCCGGCCTTCACCGACGGGCGCGTCAAACGCGAGGTGCTGCCCGACGAGACGCCCTCGGGCGCGCAAGGCTGGTTCATCAACACGCGCCGCGACAAGTTCAAGGACCCGCGCGTGCGCGAGGCGATGATCCTCGCTTTCGACTTCGAATGGACCAACAAGAACATCATGTACGGGTCCTATGAGCGGACCCATTCGGTGTTCCAGAACTCGGACCTGATGGCGGTCGGCAAGCCGTCCGCCGAGGAGGCGGCGCTGCTCGAGCCGTTCCGCGGCAAGGTGCCGGACGAGGTCTTCGGCGAGCCGTTCCTGCCGCCCGTGAGCGACGGTTCCGGCCAGGATCGCGCGCTGCTGCGCCGCGCCGGCCAGCTGCTGCAGCAGGCCGGCTACACCATCAAGGACGGCAAGCGGGTCGGTCCGCGCGGCGAGCGCCTCACGCTCGAGTTCCTGCTGCACGAGCCGAGCTTCCAGCCGCATCACATGCCCTACATCAAGAACCTCAACCTGCTCGGCATCGAGGCCTCGCTGCCGCGCCTGGTCGATGCCGTGCAGTATCAGAAGCGCACCGTCGATTTCGATTTCGACGTGGCGATCGGGCGCTTCTCGTTCTCCACGACGCCCGGCGACTCGCTGCGCTCTTTCTTCTCCAGCCAGTCGGCCGAGATGAAAGGCTCGCGCAATCTCGCCGGCATCGCGGATCCGGTCGTCGACGCGCTGATCGAGAAGATCATCGCGGCCAAGGACCGGCCGACGCTTGTGTTCGCCTGCCGCGCGCTCGACCGCGTGGTTCGTGCGGGCCGCTACTGGGTGCCGCAATGGAGCAAGGCGAGCCACTGGATCGCCTATTGGGACGTGTTCGGCCGCCCGCCGCAGAAGCCGAAATACGCGCGCGGCGTGCTCGAGACCTGGTGGTACGATGCGGCCAAGGCGGCGAAACTGGATGCGCGCTAGCGCATGTCCCGGCGAAGTGGACACCGGTTCGCCGGCAAGGACATGGCCAAACAAGAATCTACAGCCGTTTCGGGTCGGATGGCTGGTGTGGTGCGGTTCGGGCCGAAACGGCTGTAGAGTGAGTTGATTCGCGGGGCGCGAGCGACCGGAGAGCGATCGAGACAGCATGGCCGCCTATATCATTCGCCGCATCCTGTTCATGATCCCGACCCTGTTCGGCATCATGCTGGTCTCCTTCGCGGTCGTGCAGTTCGCGCCCGGCGGCCCGGTCGAGCGCGTGATCGCGCAGATCTCGGGCTCCGACACCGGCGCGACCTCCCGCATCTCGGGCTCGCAGACCGGCGACTTCATGGGTCGCAATCAGCCGCAGATGGGCGGTGACGCGGTCAACTCGAAATATCGTGGCGCCCAGGGGCTCGACCCCGAATTCATCAAGAGCCTGGAGAAGCAGTTCGGCTTCGACAAGCCGGCCTATCAGCGCTTCTTCCTGATGCTCTGGAACTACGCGACCTTCGATTTCGGCAAGAGCTATTTCCGCGATGTGAGCGTGCTCCAGCTGATCAAGGAGAAGCTGCCGGTCTCGATGTCGCTCGGCATCTGGATGACGCTGCTCACCTACCTGATCTCGATCCCGCTCGGCATCCGCAAGGCCGTGGAGGACGGCTCGCGCTTCGACATCTGGACCTCGGGCGTCATCATCATCGGTTACGCGATCCCGGGCTTCCTGTTCGCCATCCTGCTGATCGTGCTGTTCGCGGGCGGCTCCTTCTTCAACTTCTTTCCGCTGCGCGGACTCACCTCCGACAACTTCGCGTTCCTGCCCTGGTATCGGCAGATCCTCGACTATTTCTGGCACCTGGTGCTGCCGCTCACCGCCATGTCGCTCTCGGCCTTCGCGACCACGGCGCTGCTCACCAAGAACTCCTTCCTTGACGAGATCCGCAAGCAATACGTGCTCACGGCGCGCGCCAAGGGCTGCACCGAGCGCCAGGTGCTCTACGGCCACATCTTCCGCAACGCCATGCTGATCATCATCGCGGGCTTCCCGGGCGCCTTCGTGCACGCCTTCTTCCAGGGCTCGCTGCTGATCGAGACCATCTTCTCCCTCGACGGCCTCGGCCTGCTCGGTTTCGAGAGCGTGCTCAACCGCGACTACGCCGTGGTCTTCGCCACGCTCTACATCTTCTCGGTCATCGGCCTCGTCGTCGGCCTGATCTCGGACCTGACCTACACCTGGGTCGATCCGCGCATCGACTTCGAGACGAGGGAGGTCTGATGGACGAGATCACGACCCGGCCGCCGAGCGAGCAGCGCGAGGATCGGATCGCCGACAAGCCGCAAGGCGCGATCCCGGGCGCGCCGCCGCGCGGCCGGCTGTTCACGCTCTCGCCCATCAACGCGCGGCGCTGGCAGAACTTCAAGGCGAACCGCCGCGGCTATGTCTCGCTCTGGCTCTTCACCATCCTGTTCGTGCTCTCGCTGTTCGCCGAGTTCATTGCCAACGACAAGCCGTTCCTGATCATCCACGAGGGCAGGTTCTACTTCCCGGCTGTGACGACCTATTCGGAGACCACGTTCGGCGGCGAGTTCGAGACCGCGGCCGACTATCGCGATCCCTATCTGCAGAAGCTGATCGCCGAGAAGGGCGGGCGCATCTTCTGGCCGCCGATCCGCTACTCCTACAGCACGCACAATCTCGACCTGCCGACGCCCGCGCCCTCGAAGCCGACCTGGATGCTCACCGAGGAGCAGTGCCGTCCCGTCGTCGAGCGCAAGAACCTCACCGGCTGCGCCGACCTCGAATACAACTGGCTCGGCACCGACGACCAGGGCCGCGATGTGCTGGCGCGGCTGATCTACGGCTTCCGCATCTCGGTGCTGTTCGGCCTCATCCTCACGGTGGTCTCCTCGGTGATCGGTGTCGCGGCCGGCGCCGTGCAGGGCTATTTCGGCGGCTGGGTCGACCTTCTGTTCCAGCGCTTCATCGAGATCTGGACCTCGATCCCATCGCTCTATCTGCTGCTGATCATTTCCTCGGTGCTGGTGCCGGGCTTCTTCGTGCTGCTCGGCATCTTGCTCCTGTTCTCCTGGGTCTCGCTCGTCGGCCTGGTGCGCGCGGAATTCCTGCGCGGCCGCAATTTCGAGTACATCCAGGCCGCGCGCGCGCTCGGCGTCTCCAATCCGAAGATCATGTTCCGTCACCTGCTGCCGAACGCCATGGTCGCGACCATGACCATGCTGCCCTTCGTGCTCTCCTCCTCGGTGATGACGCTGACCGCCCTCGACTTCCTCGGCTTCGGCCTGCCGCCCGGATCGCCCTCGCTCGGCGAGCTGCTCGCCCAGGGCAAGGCCAACATCCAGGCGCCCTGGCTCGGCCTCATGGGCTTCTTCACGGTGGCGCTGATGCTGTCGCTGCTGATCTTCATCGGCGAAGCGACGCGCGACGCCTTCGATCCGCGCAAGACGTTCAGGTGACCCGGATGGACGCGAGCGCCCAGCCTCTTCTCACCGTCAAGGACCTCTCGGTCGCCTTCCGCAGCGCGCGCGGCGCGCTCGCGGTCGACCGCGTCTCCTTCGAGATCAAGCGCGGCGAGACCCTCGCGCTGGTCGGCGAGTCCGGCTCCGGCAAGTCCGTGACCGCGCTCTCGATCATGAAGCTCTTGCCCTATCCTTCGGCGCATCACCCCTCGGGCAAGATCCATTTCAAGGGCCGCGAGCTGCTGGCGCTGAGCGAGCGCGACATCCGCCAGGTGCGCGGCGACGACATCACGATCATCTTCCAGGAGCCGATGACCTCGCTCAATCCGCTCCACACCATCGAAAAGCAGATCGGCGAGATCCTGCTGCTGCATCGCGGGCTGGAAGGCCGCGCGGCGCGCGCGCGCATCATCGAGCTGCTCGGCCAGGTCGGCATCCCGGATCCCGAGAGCCGGCTGCAGAGCTTCCCGCACCAGCTATCCGGCGGCCAGCGCCAGCGCGTGATGATCGCCATGGCGCTCGCCAACGAGCCCGACTTGCTGATCGCCGACGAGCCGACCACTGCGCTCGACGTCACGGTGCAAGCGCAGATCCTCAAGCTGCTCAAGGAGCTCCAGTCGCGCCTCGGCATGGCGATGCTGTTCATCACCCACGATCTCGGCATCGTTCGCAAGATCGCGGATCGCGTCTGCGTCATGAAAGACGGCAAGATCGTCGAGCAGGGCAAGGTCGAGCGCGTCTTCGCGGCGCCCGAGCATCCCTATACGCGCGCGCTGCTCGCGGCCGAGCCGAAGCCCGACCCGGCGCCGCTCGCGCCCGATCAGCCGGTCGTCATCGAGACCAACGACCTCAAGGTCTGGTTCCCGATCCGCCGCGGCGTGCTGCGTAAGACCGTCGGCCACATCAAGGCCGTGGACGGCGTCAGCATCGCGGTGCGCAAGGGCGAGACGCTCGGTATCGTCGGCGAGTCCGGCTCGGGCAAGACCACATTGGGCCTCGCCATCCTGCGCCTCATCTCCTCCGACGGTCCGATCGTCTTCATGGGGAACGGCATCTCGGGCCTGAGCTTCAAGGAGATGAGGCCGTTCCGGCACGCGATGCAGATCGTCTTTCAGGATCCTTATGGCTCGCTCAGCCCGCGCATGTCGATCTCCGACATCATCGAGGAAGGGCTCTGGGTCCATCACCCGAACATGTCCGCCGAGGAGCGGCAGGAGCGCGTGATGCGCGCGCTCGACGATGTCGGGCTCAATCCCGAATGGCGCTTCCGCTATCCGCACGAGTTCTCGGGCGGCCAACGCCAGCGCATCGCGGTCGCGCGCGCGATCGTGCTGGAGCCCACTTTTATCGTGCTCGACGAGCCGACCAGCGCCCTCGACATGCTGATCCAGTCACAGATGGTCGACTTGCTGCGCGACCTGCAGAAGCGCCGCAACCTCACTTATCTCTTCATCTCCCATGACTTGCGTGTCGTTGCCGCGCTGGCGAGCCGGCTCGTGGTCATGCGCGGCGGCAAGGTCGTGGAGGAGGGGCCCGCCTCGGATCTCTTCGCGCGGCCGCAGACCGACTACACCCGCGCGCTCTTCGCCGCGGCCTTCAATCTCGAGACCGCGCCCGAGGGCGTCGTGAGCCAGTGAGCAAGGGCGCGCTCGCTCTCCTGATCTCGGGTGGGACCGAGAACTGGGCGCCGCCGCGCTGGCGCGAGCGTTTCCGGCGCAGCTGCCCGGACCGCCCGGTGGCGCTGCTGCCCGATGATCCGATCGATCCCGAAGAGGTGCGCTACGCGGCCGTGTGGAAGCCGCCGCCCGGCGCGCTCGCGGCCTTCCCCAACCTCCAAGCGATCTTCAATCTCGGCGCCGGCGTCGATGCCGCGATGGCTGATCCGACGCTGCCGAACGTGCCGCTGGTGCGCGTCGCCGACGAGGACCTCACGCGCCGCATGACCGAATATGTCGTGCTGCACGTGCTGATGCACCACCGCCGCCAGCGCTATTACGACGAGGCGCAGCGCCAGGCTTTCTGGGGCCCGAAGCTGCAATGGGCGGCCGATGCGGTGCGCGTCGGCATCATGGGGCTCGGCGTGCTCGGGCGCGATGCCGCCGACGTGCTCAAGCGCATCGGCTTTCGGGTCGCGGGCTGGAGCCGGCGGCCGAAGACGATCCCGGGCATTGACTGCTTCGCGGGCGAGGCAGGGCTCGGCCCGTTCCTCGCGCGCACCGACATCCTGGTCTCTCTGCTGCCGCTCACGGCCGAGACGCGCGGCATCCTCAATCGCCAGACCTTCGCGCTGCTCGCCCGCGACGGCGTGCTCGGCGGCCCGGTCATTATCAACGCGGGCCGCGGCGGTCTGCAGGTCGAGCGCGACATCATCGAGTGCCTCGACGACGGCACGCTCATCGCCGCCACGCTCGACGTGTTCGAGCAGGAGCCGCTGCCGATGGACAGCCCCTTGTGGTTCCATCCGCGCGTCACCATCACGCCGCACAACGCGGCCGACACCGATCCCGACGCGATCTCGACCTATGTCGCGAGCCAGATCGCCCGCCACGAGAGCGGCAAGCCTCTCGACAACGTGGTCGATCGCGGCTCCGGGTATTGACGCGTGGGTCTTATCGGACCGGCCGCCTGACGCTCGTCAGCTCGCTGCCGTTCGCCTGCGCCCGCGCGATGGCGTCCGCGGCGGGCTCGATCGTCACCGCCATATGGAAGGCGTTGGCGTGAATGATCGTCGTGGCGTCGCGCGCGATCGCCACGTGGCCCTTCCAGAACAGGAGATCGCCGCGGCGCCGCTCGCCGGTGGCGGCCGCGAAGGCGCGCTCCTGCATGTCGCTGTCGCGCGGGCACGCGATGCCGCAGGCCGTCAGTCCGACCTGCACCAGCCCCGAGCAGTCGATGCCGAGCCCCGATTTGCCGCCCCAAAGATAGGGCGCGCCCAGCAGGCGCTCGGCCACGGCGACGAAATCGCTCTCGGTGGCATCCAACGCCACCAGATGCCGCGCCGGCACGAAGCCTCCCGACGCCGTGACCGCGAGCGTCCCGTCCTGCCGCGCGATCGCGAGCCGCGCGCCCAACGGAAGCCCCGCGAGCGGCGGCAGCTTGATCGAGGGCCCGGGAAACATCAGCGTGCGCGGCACCGCCACCTTGTGCGTCGCCGGCATGCCCGGCTTCCCGAGCGCATTGCTCGGCAGCCAGCCCACATAGCCATCGCTCTGCAGCTGCCCCCAGGACCAACCTTCCTCGGTCGTCTCGTAGACCGTGACGCGCTCGCCCAGCAGCGCCTCGGTGTCGAGCGCGGCGTCCGGGGAGGGAGCGCGCCGCAACGGCGCGATCGGGTCGAGCACATCGACCACCTCGCCCTCGACGAAGCGCTCCGCCGTCACTTGGCCCTCGAGCTCGCGCGCCGCGAGGTCGGCGCGCGCCGGCGTCAGGCGTGGGTCGAAATTCATCGCGGCAGCTCCCGCGCCTTGGCGACGATCAGGTCGCCGAGCCGCTCGACTGCGAGCGCGCCCTTCGCGGTACGCTGGATCACCATGTTGCGCCGGTCCGCCTCGTCGCGCCGGCGTGAGACGAGGCCGAGCTTGCCCATGCTGTCGAGCGCGCGCGTGATCACCGGCTTGGTCACCTTCAGCTTTGCGGCGAGCCCGCGCACCGTATGCGGCGGCGGCTCCAGATAGATGGTGAGCAGGATCGCGAGCTGCCGCGCAGAGAGATCCGGCTCACCATCGGTCACGAGGGTGAACGCAAAATCGTTCAACAGCTTCAGCGCCTGCGACGGCCGCATCTCGACGGCCATAGGTCCTCCGATCGTTTCGGACCCGTATTATTCCGCAGATGCCCCCGACCGCAAGCGATCAGGAGTAGCGTTCCTTCAACAATGCGTAGACGGCACGCGACGCCTGGCATTCGCCGCCTTCCGGCCGTCCCGACTTGGCCGACGGCGTCCACGCGAAAATGTCGAAGTGCAACCAGGCGCGCGCCGCCGACACGAAGCGGTTGAGGAACAGCGCGGCCGTGATCGAGCCCGCGAAGCCGCCCGAGGACACGTTGTTGAGGTCGGCGGTCTTCGAGTCGAGCATCGCGTCGTAGGGTCGCCACAACGGCATGCGCCACAGGGGATCGTTCTCGGCGCTGGCATGGCGCGCGAGATCGAGCGCGAGCGCGTCGTCGAGCGTGTAGAACGGCGGCAGCTCCGGCCCGAGCGCCACGCGCGCCGCGCCCGTGAGCGTCGCCATGTCGACGATCAGCTCCGGGCTTTCCTCGTCGGCGAGCGCCAGCGCGTCGGCGAGGATGAGCCGCCCTTCCGCATCGGTGTTGCCGATCTCGACCGTGAGCCCCTTGCGCGAGCGATAGATGTCGAGCGGCCTGAACGCCGCGGCCGAGATCGAGTTCTCGACCGCCGGCACCAGCACGCGCAGCCGGACCTTCAGCCCGCGATCCATGATCATGTGCGCGAGCGCCAGCACATTGGCGGCACCGCCCATGTCCTTCTTCATGTTCAGCATCGCGTTGTCGGGCTTGATGTCGAGCCCGCCGGTGTCGAAGCACACCCCCTTGCCGACCAGCGTCACCTTGGGATGCGCCGCATCGCCCCAGCTGAAGTCGACAAGGCGCGGCGCCTGCGCGGCCGCGCGGCCGACCGCATGGATCAGCGGGAATTTCGCCTCGAGCAGATCGTCGCCGATGATCGACTGCGCCGTCGCGCCGTGGCGCTGCGCGAGCGCGCGCACCGCCTGTTCGAGCTCCGCCGGCCCCATGTCGTTTGCGGGCGTGTTGATGAGGTCGCGCGCGAGCCAGGCGCCCTCGACCATGCGCGAGAGATCGTCGCCGTCGATGCCCTGCGGCACCTCCAGGCGCACCTCCTTGGCCTCGCTGCGGCGATAGCGCGTGAAGCGGTAGGCGCCGAGCCCGAAGGCGAGCGCCGCGAGCCGCGCGTCGTGCGGCGCATTGGCGAAGCGGTAAGTGCCGGCCGGCAACGTGCCGGAGAGTCGCCCGGGCAGGAACAGGTCCTTGGCCGGTTTGTCCTCCGGCTCCAACCCGAACAGCACGCCCGACAGGCCGCTGCCGCCGGGCAGCAGCAGCGTTTGCCCGGCCTTGGGCTCGAAGCCCGCCGCTTCCGCATAGGCGCGCGCCGGCGCATCCAGGCGCTCGCGCAGGGCCGGATAGCTCGTGCTGGTCACGAACCAGATCGGAGTCGACTCGGCGCGTCCTTGCGCGACGTAGATCGGATGCATGGAAATCCCCGCGAAAGCGGCTCTGCTAGCACGCGGCCCACCATGCGGGAAGGCGATTAACCAGACCTTAGGGTTAACCACCTATTGCTGGTGACCCGAGGTGCTGTGGTGCGCCTCGGTTGTGAGGTGCGTATGCGTCAGGCCCGTCTTCTCGGAACCGTTGCGGTCGCCGTTCTCGCGGCGAGCGCGCTTGCCGGCTGCAAGACCACGCAATCGACCGCCTCGAGCGAGGTCACCGGATCGATCGCCTCGACCGCGCCGCTCGGCGAGTCGGAATGGCGGCGCGAGGCCGAGTTCGCGAGTCAGGCCTACCAGAGAAACACCTCCGATCCGGTGGCGGCCATCCGCTACGCGCGCGCCTTGCGCGAGATCGGCCAGCGCGCCCAGGCCGCCGCCGTGCTCGAGCAGGCGACCATCGCGAACCCGCGCAACAAGGCCGTGCTCGGCGCCTATGGCCGGGCGCTCGCCGAGATCGGCAACTATCCGCAGGCGCTCGATACGCTGAGCAGGGCGCACACGCCGGACCAGCCTGACTGGAAGCTGCTCTCCGTGACGGGCGCCGTGCTCGACCAGATGGGCCGTCACGAGGAGGCGCGGCGCTATTACACCAACGCGCTCAACATCCGGCCCGACGAGCCGTCGGTGCTCACCAATCTCGGCCTCTCCTACGCGCTGTCGAAGGACCTCAACCGCGCCGAGGAGACTCTGCGCCGAGCCATGGCGCGCTCCAGCGCCGATCCCCGCACGCGCCAGAACCTCGCGCTCGTGGTCGGCCTGCGCGGCCGCTTCGAGGAGGCGCAGCAGATCGCCAGCGCCGACCTGCCGAGCGAGGAAGCCGCCGCCAACGTGACCTACTTGCGCCAGATGCTGGCGCAGCGGAAGGACCTGCAGGAGCCGGCCGCCGCCACCGCTGCCGCCGCTTCCGGCAAGACGAAGAAGACGCCGATGGCCAAGAAGCCGCAGAAGCCCGAGAAGCTCGCCGGCGCCGCAGAGGATTGAGGCGCGGTCTTCTTCGTAGGGCGGGTAAAATCGCGCAGCACTGCGTTGCGACGAGCGCGGAGCTTCGTGCGCGATTTTGCCCACGTGCCGCATCGATGATCAGAACGCGTGGGCAAGATCGCGCTCAAAGGCTTGGCTGGGTGATGCGCCGTGCAGCGCGATCTTACCCACCCTACCGGATTGAGACGCGCTCCTTCGTAGGGTGTGCTCGTGCGACCCACGAGTTCGCGATGCCCTCATGCCTCCGATCCGCACGAGCGCACGCGTGCTGAGTCGCCGTACGCGTGCGCTCGGCGCGGCTGGCTCATTGCATCGCTGAAATGCCTTCGGCGCGCCGGGCACACCCTACAGGCCGAGCCTACTTGATATTCATCACTTGGATCGCGGCCGGGCCCAGAATGACGATGAACAGCACCGGCAGGAAGAACAGGATCATCGGCACGGTGAGCTTCGGCGGCAGCGCGGCCGCCTTCTTCTCGGCTTCCGACATGCGCATGTCGCGGTTCTCCTGCGCCATCACGCGCAGCGTCTGGCCGAGCGGCGTCCCGTAGCGCTCCGCCTGCTGGAGGGCGACGCAGACCGCCTTCACGCCGTCGAGGTCGGTGCGCTTGGCGAGGTTCTCGTAAGCCTGTCGCCGATCCTGCAGATACGAGAGCTCGGCCGTGGTGAGCGTCAGCTCCTCGGCGAGCGGGATCGACTGCGAGCCGATCTCCTGGCTCACCTTGCGGAACGCGGCCTCGATCGACATGCCGGATTCGATGCAGATCAGCAGCAGGTCGAGCGCGTCCGGGAAGGCGCGCCGGATCGAAAGCTGCCGCTTGGAGATCCGGTTCTTCAGGTAGAGCAGCGGCAGGTGCATGCCCGAATAAGCCGCGAACAGCACCATCCCGACCTTGATCGCCGCCGGCTGCTCGACCTCGAGGATCACGAAGATGTAGAGCGATGAGATGACGAGCGCGACCAGCGGCGTCACCAAGCGGAAGAACAGGTAGGCCGTGTAGGGCGCCTGGCCGCGGTAGCCGGCCTGGATCAGCTTCTCGCGCGCCTGCTCCTGGCCGAGCCACTTGGTCAGGTTGAACTGCTCGACCACGCGCTTCATGTAGGTCTTCGGCGTCTGGCGCAGCGAGACCTTGTCGTTGCCGCGCTGCAGCCGTTCGCGCTCGCGCTGCCGGATCGTGTCGCGCTCGAGCGCCACCGCCCGCATGCGTTTGTTGAGATCGTCGCGCGAGAGCAGCGGCATCGCCAGCGTGATGACGGTCGCCATGGCCGCGATGGCAGCGAACATCGACGCCATGAAGCGCGTGTCGTGCATCTTCTCGATGATGAGATCGATCATGGCACTCTACGTCCGGAATCCCTTGCGCGAACCGCGCTCCGCATCGCGGCTAGAAGTCGAAGTTGATCATCTTGCGCATCACCAGCACGCCCATGGTCATCCAGGCGGCGCTGCCGGCGAGCATCATGCGGCCCATCGGGTGCGTCCAGAGCAGCTCGATGTAGCGCGGGCTCGTGATGTAGACGAGCAGCATCACGCCGATCGGCAGCATGCCGATGATGATCGCCGAGGCTTTCGCCTCCATCGACATGGCCTTGATCTTCGCCTTCATGCGCTTGCGGTCGCGCAGCACCTTGGAGAGGTTCGAAAGCGCCTCGGACAGGTTGCCGCCCGCGCGCTGCTGGATCGAGATCACGATGCCGAAGAAGTTCGCTTCCGGCAGCGGCACGCGCTCGTAGAGCCGCGTGCAGGCTTCGCCCATCGGAATGCCGATCGTCTGCGTCTCGACGATGACGCGGAATTCGCTACGCACCGGCTCCTCGGCTTCCGACGCCACGATCTTCAGGCAGTCGCCGAGCGGCAGGCCCGACTTCACGCCGCGGATGATGACGTCCACCGCGTCAGGGAGATGGTAGAGAAATTTGTCCTCGCGCCGCTTTTTCAGGAACTTGAGCGCCCACATCGGCAGGCCGAAGCCTCCCGCGAACGCGAGCGCGACGGCCGGCACCAGACCGGCGCCGACGATGAAGGCACCGACGAACAGCGCAAAGCCGCTGATCGCACTGACGATGATGAACTGCCGCTTGCTCCAGCTCAGGCCGGCCTGCGTGATGCGCACCTGGAGCGGCGGCCGCTTGGCGGCCTGATCGCGGACCTCGAGCTCCTTCAGTGTCTCTTCGACCTGCTCGCGGCGCGCGCGGGGTGCTGCCGCCGCTTTCGCGGCCGCGCGTGCGGGCTCCGGCTTCGCCAGGAACTCCTTGCGCTTCTCGGCCTTCGCCTCGCCCGAGAGATACGGATAGATGAACACCCAGGCGGCGCCGCCCACCGCGACGGTTGCGAGGAAGGCGAGCGCGATGGTCTGCAGGTCGAAGTTACCCATGGCTCATGCCCTTCATGGCTCACCCGCCACCTCGGCGGCGTCGAGCGCGGCCGCGAGACGCTTCTCCTCGCCGTAGTAGCGCGCGCGATCCCAGAAGCGCGGGCGGCCGATGCCGGTCGAACGGTGCCGGCCGATGATGCGGCCGTTCGCGTCCTCGCCGATCATGTCGTAGATGAACAGGTCCTGCGTGATGATGACGTCGCCTTCCATGCCCATGACCTCGGTGACGTGCGTGATGCGGCGCGAGCCGTCGCGCAGACGCGCCGCCTGGATGATGACGTCCACCGAGGTGCAGATCATCTCGCGGATCGTGCGCGAGGGCAGCGAATAGCCGCCCATCGTGATCATGGATTCGATACGCGACATCGCCTCGCGCGGGCTGTTCGCGTGCAGCGTGCCCATCGAGCCGTCATGGCCCGTGTTCATGGCCTGCAGCAGGTCGAAGGCCTCGGGTCCGCGCACCTCGCCGACGATGATCCGTTCCGGGCGCATACGCAGACAGTTCTTGACCAGATCGCGCATTGTGACCTGGCCTTCGCCTTCCAGGTTCGGCGGCCGCGTCTCCAGGCGCACCACGTGCGGCTGCTGCAGCTGCAGTTCCGCCGCGTCCTCGCAGGTGATGACGCGCTCGTCCTCGTCGATGTAGTTGGTGAGACAGTTGAGCAGCGTGGTCTTGCCCGAGCCGGTGCCGCCCGAGACGATGACGTTGCAGCGCACCCGGCCGATGATCTTGAGGATCTCGGCGCCCTCGGGCGAGATCGAGTTGAACTTGACCAGCTGGTCGAGCGTCAGCTTGTCCTTCTTGAACTTACGAATCGTGAGCGAGGGGCCGTCGATCGAAAGCGGCGGCGCGATCACGTTGACGCGGGAGCCGTCGGCGAGGCGCGCGTCGCAGATCGGCGAGGCTTCGTCGACGCGCCGGCCGACCTGGCTGACGATGCGCTGGCAGATGTTCAGGAGCTGCTGGTTGTCGCGGAAGCGGATGTTGGTGCGCTGGATCTTGCCGGAAACTTCAATATAGACCGTGTCGGCGCCGTTCACCATGATGTCGGCGATGTCGTCGCGCGCGAGCAGCGGCTCGAGGGGACCGTAGCCCAGAACGTCGTTGCAGATGTCGTCGAGCAGCTCTTCCTGCTCGGCGATCGACATCACGATGTTCTTGATCGCGATGATCTCGTTGACGATGTCGCGGATTTCCTCGCGCGCCGACTCGGCGTCGAGGCGAGCGAGCTGCGTGAGGTCGATCGCCTCGATCAGCGCGCCGAAGATCGTGCCCTTGACCTCGTAGTAGCTTTCCGAGCGGCGCGTATC